>NZ_JBHJWG010000017.1:0-146884 GCF_042266305.1 Kitasatospora sp. NPDC056076 | reverse complement strand
ACCTGCGGTTGGTCGCCGACCATCGGCCGGATCTGGTGCCAGCACTGCCGCACCATCGGCCCCCAGCCCGGCACCCTCGCCGACCCCAACACCGCCCCGCTGACGCCCGTCAACGCCGCCCGTGACCGCGGGCGGCCCCAACCCAAGGAGGCCGCCACCGTGGACCACGACCAGCTCACCGAGGTCATCGAGACCGCTCTGGAGGCCATCGAGACCGAAGTCGGCATCGACCAGATGGAGATCCCCGACCTCGCCGCCAGCCTCGCCACCGCCATCCTGCGCGCCCAGTCCCGCTGACCCGCCCCGGCCTGCCGTCACCCGGCGGCAGGCCCCGGGCTAGTCCTCGTACGCCTCCCCGCTCAGCACGTCCTCTGCCATCTGGCGGACCAATTCCCTGCGGGACTCCGCCCCGCTGGCCGTAGGTGCCGGATAGCCGGCCGGCAGCCCCCGCTCGACCGCATCCACGATGTCGTCCACCTCGAACGTCACGCCCGTCTCCACCGCGAGGTGAGCGACTTGCTCGACCTCCCGCTCGACCCGCCTGAACAAGTCGTGCATCAGCCACTCAGAGTCAACATTCACGCACTGGCCGTACCGCCAACTGCATTCCGAGGAGCACATCTTGACCAAGCAGCATCCCACTGACCTGCTCACCGCCGCAGCCCAGCGCATCCGCGAAGGCGATCACCGCATCGACATCGCCCTCCGCGGCCCGCTCGCCGCCTGGCTCGACGTCTACGCCGAGCGCTTCAAGATCTGGCGCGGCCCGCACGTCTCCGCCGAGCTCGGCCACGCCCTCGACGTCGCCTATGCGGTGCTCGGCCAGGACGCCGCGTGACCGTGTCCCCTTGGCTGGTCCTGGCTGGCGCCCTCCTCAGCGCCGGCCTCGGGACCGTCCTCCTCGCCCTCCACCCCACCGGCCGCGACCAGCTGCCAGCCGACACCCGTCCAGAAGGAACCCCATGAACATCACCCCGGCCCACGCCGACCGCATCGCCGAGAACCGCCAGCTTCGCGCCGAAATGGCCCACGCCGCCCACCTCATCGAAACCGGCCGCACCCTCGAAGCCCTCACCCTCCTGCGAGGCGCTGGACACCGCAACGACGCCTACTCCGTCGACCACATCGTCGTCGCCGTCGAGGAGCCCCAGTGACCGCCTGGACCGTCCTCGCCACCTGCGGACCCGCCGCCATCGTCAGCCTCTACTGGTTCCAACGGATCTGCGTCGACTACGTCGAGTCCGGCAGGCAAGCCACCGAACAGGCCTGGTTCGACGACCAGTTCGCCCGCATCGTCACCGCCCTGGAGCAACAGCCATGACCCTCACCGCCCGCCCCGGACAGGCCCTCACCGCCGTTGAAATCGAGGCGCTCCTCTACGCCGCCCAGGGATTCACCAGCGAACAGACCGCCCGCCGACTTGGCATCAGCCGAAACGCCGTCCTCGACCGCACCCAGGGCGCCCGCATCAAACTCGGCGCCCGCAGCACCACCCACGCCGTCGTCCTCGCCCACCAGACCGGCCAACTCGACCTCGACTGCGGAGCCGCCGGCATCACCCAGGCACTGGAGGCTGCGGCCCGACTCGCCGCCAACACCCCGAGGAGCGCCGCGTGACCAGCGCCTACCAGCAGCAACTCGCCCAGCAACTCCGGGACGCCGAGACCGAGCTCGCCCAGTGGCGACGGCAGGGCCGCCGCGCCGAGCGGTACCGCGCCGCCTGGCTGTCCGCCCGCGAGCGTGCCCAGGCGTACGGCGAAGGCATCCTCCGCCTCTGCAACGACCGCGACCAGGCCCTCGCCTGGCTCCGAACTGCCGAGGCTGAGCGCTTCGAGGCTGGCCAGCTCAGCCACCAGTACCGCACCCGCGCCGAGCAGGCCGAGGCCCGCATCGCCGCGGTTCGGGAACTCGCCGACCAGATGGCCCGATTCCCCGGCTACGGCGGCCACTACGACGCCACCATGACCGCTGTCACTGGAATCCGCAAAGCCATCCACGACTTCGACGAGGCCGACAGCACACCGCCTGCGGAACCCACCGTGACCGTCGGCTACATGACGGCGGTGACCCCGTGCGCCGCCGGCTGCGGACAGCCCTACCACTCCGGTGGCGACTGTGGCGACGCCGCCTACATGGGCGCCATCGCGGCCGCCATGAACGAGGCTGTGGCCGACTTCTGCAGCCCGAGCCCGGCCCGGTTCACCGGACTGGACCAGTTGATCAACAGATGCTGCCCGCCGCCCGAGGCCCAGCCGTGACCTCGCCGACTACCAGCCCACCCGCTGAACAACCACCCCGCACAGCGCACAGGAGACCGGCATGCTTCCCGCCCCGCACCTGGACCGCCTCCGCACCCAGCTCGGCCAGATGCCCGAGCTGATCGTGCTCGCCCACCTCGCCCTCCAGCCCGGCGCCAGCCGCCGCGGGGCCCGCGTCTCCGGCGCCACCCGCACCGCCCCGCTGCCCTGCCGGCTCGACGTGCTCTCCCTCGTCGGCCCCACCGCCAACACGGCCGTCCACGACCAGCACGGCGACCAAGACCAGACGCCCGGCCTCGACCTCCTCGCCAGCTGGGCCCGGATCGTGCTCGACGACCGGCAGGCCGCCAACGACTGGACCGGCTGGATCCGGCCCGCCGGCTACGACTGGGAGCGCACCGTCTCCGTCGCGGTGAAGCTGCTGCTGCTGCACCTCGACTTCGCCGCCAGCCGCCCGTACGCCCGCGACCTCGCCGACGAGATCGGCCGCCTCCACAGCCACCTCAACCGCGCCACCGGCCAGCCCATAGCCCCGCCCGCCCGCCGCCGCATGGTCTGCCCCGGCTGCGAGCTGATGACTGCCGCCGTGCAGGACGACGGCAGGTGCGAATGCCGAGCCTGCGGCCTCATCCTCACCGGACCCGAGTACGTCGGCCGCGTCGTTCAGGCCGAGCTCGCCGCGGCCTGAGGCTGCCAACCAGCGCCGGGCCAACCAGCGGATGCGCCGGGATGCGCGGCGGATGCGTTGCAGGTCAACGGCATGACAACGGCCCCACCCGAGACGTCGGGTGGGGCCGTGATGCGCGCGGATGCGGACATGCAAAAGGGCCGCTCGGCAGCAGCCGGGCGGCTTCGTCGCAGACGGTCAGGCGTCTGGCCGGAGCTTGCCGACGGTGGGTTCGCGCCGGCGCTCGACGCCCTCGGCGCGGGCGATGCGTCGGAACACCTCGTCGGACAGGCCTGTCAGACCGGCGAGTTGGGCGGCGGTCGCACCGGCGTGGAGCTCAGCCGGTGCCGCAGCCTTGACCTCGGCGAGGAGTTGCTTTTCGAGTTCGCGGGCGCGCTTGTACCGGGAGAACAGGCGGGCTGTCTCCGGGGTGGGCGTGTAGTCGTCGGCGGCCATGGGCTCATGTTCGCACAGGTGGGGGGCTTCGGATAGGGCGGGGCATTGGGCACATCATCGAACGCATTGGCCAATGAGTTGGCCTATTGACAGGCCAACGTGTTGGCCTCATGATGGAGTCATCAAGGCAGCGCCAAGCAGCCCAACCCATCACGGGGAGCGCAGAGATGACCGCCAAGGCCCGCAAGCTCATCCGCCGCACCATCGCCACGATCCGCACCGCCGCCCAGATCACCATCGACACGGCGTACGAGATCCTCAACGGCCAGCTGAACGGCCTCATCCGCACCGGCGACATGCTTGACCGCCTTGGCATCCAGCTCCCCGACGGCCAGCAGTCCTGGTACGGCCGCCACGTCGCCAAGGCCCACCGCACCGCCCACAACGGCCAGGACGCGCCGAAGGCCTGGATGCGGCACCGCACGACCGGTCGCTGGATCCACGTCTTCGTGTACTCGCCCACCGACACGGCGCTGATCACCGGCCTGAACACCTACAAGGCGACCGCTGGCCTGATCTCGCAGGCCTCGTTCACGGAGGCCGCCTAGACCAACTTCACCGCCACCAGGACCGCGATGCCCACTTCCCAGCTCATCACCATCACCCGCCCGCTCACCGTGACGACCGCCAACAACAACCCCTTCACTCTCGCTGCCGGCCAACAGGTCACGGCCACCCTGATCCCCTGGTGGCCCGGCAAGATCGGCCTGTACGAGCTGAGTGGCCGCCTGGTCTCCTCTGATGGCCGGCAACTGCGGTACTTCCCCGGCTTCGAGCCGACCGTGCGCGTCGACCGGCTGCACCGGGCGACGTCCCACGCCGAGCCGCTGTACCGGCACTGCGACCGCTGCCACGGCACCGGCCACAACCTCTGGGCCCACAACCACAGCGACCGCCGATCCCTCGACGGGCCGACCTGCAAAGCCTGCAGCGGCACAGGCCACGCCAGGACGTATCCGGCAACCACTGGCTGACTGCCGCTCCCCGCTCGGCGGCCGTGACCACACCGAACGCCGAGCCCACCAATCCCCCGCCCCGCCTCCCCGGAGCCACCACCATGACCACCAAGACCACCGCGACCGGAGCCATCGGCTGGACCGCAGCCATGACCCTGGTCCGCACCGCCGCCGCCAGCATGGCTGGCTGGTCCCTCTACGTCGTCGCCCGCCACTACGACGTCCCCGCACTCCTCGCCCTCGCCGCAGGCCTCGTCTTCGACGGCGTCGCCTACATGTGCCTCCGCATGGCCAGCGAGGCCGTCCGCGCCGGCCGCTCCGCCGCCGGACCCGTCCTCGCCACCCTCGGCATGGCCGCCGTGTCGATCTACCTCAACCTGGTCCACGCCCGCTTCACCGGCGGCGGCCGACCCGCCGAAGTCCTGTACGCCTCACCCGCCGTCGGCCTGCTCCTCGTCTCCGCCCTCGCCTGGGCCACCGAACGAGCCGCCGCCCGCGCCGACCGCGGCGAGACCCCGATGCGCATGCCCGCCTACGGCGCCCTCGGCTGGGCCCTTGCCGGTGAACAGGCCATCACCAACCTTCGCGAACGGGCCGTCGCCCACGTGACCAGCGGCGCATCCGTGCCGCATCAGCCCGCGCCCGCCGTCGGGCGGCGAGACCACCGCGCCCTCCTCCGCGAGCGGTTCGCCACCATGGACCCCGCCGACGCCGTCGAGATCGCCGCGTCCTCCCACCCCGACATGGACCACGCCGAACTCGCGGAGATGCTCGCCACCTACGGCATCACCGTCTCCACCCTCGACGTCGCATTGATCCTTGGCGAGGCCGCCGTGCCCACCGTCCGGCTCGACCGCGTCTCGCAGCCCACCGCCGCCCCGGCGCCCGCCATCGGCGCCCAGATGCGCCCGAATGCGGCACCGAATGCGCCCCTGGTCAAGGGCCTCTCCAAGGCCGACGCGATCACCACCATGGCCCACCACCTCGGCGGCCTCGACACCCCCGCCGAGACCATCGCTACCGCCCTCGCCAAGCAGGGCGTCGCCACCGACACCGCCTACATCCGCCACCGCCTCTCCAAGGCCCGCCGCGACCACGCGAAGGCCATCCAGAAGCAGGCCGAGCAGAACGAACGGCGCCACGGCAACGGCGGCTACGTGTGAAGGACACCCCCGCGCGCCAGGCCCCCGCCGGGCCGGCCCACGCCCCCAGCACCCCCAAGACCACCCTCCTGACGTGGAGATGACCATGGGCCTCAGGTCCCTGCTCAGCGGCGGCAACAAGACCGCCACCCCGACGCCGACCGGACGCACCCCCAAGGACCGCAAGCGCGACAGCGACAACGTCCGCAAGATCGACGCCGGAACCGCCGCCTGGCTCCGCGCCGGCGGCCGCGGCCCCCGAAAGGGCAACTGACGTGACCGCCATCCCGCCGCCGCCCGCCCACCCACCCACCATCGGCACGACCGAACCCGACACCGAACCCGAATGGTGGCGCCGCAACGGGCCCTGGAGCCCGGGCACCACCAGCAAGCCCAAGCCGAAGCCGGTCAACCTCAGCAAGGACAGCAGCCCCGACGAGGACGACGACCAGGAGGAACCCGAGCCCGAGGCCCCGGGCAACGACGACGCCTCCCACCGGATCTGGGTGTCCGAGTTCGCCGATGCCCTCGCCGAAAGGCTGGGCACCCGGGTCGGCACCATCCTCACCGAGACCCCCGACGAGCGGGCCGAACGCGAACGCGCCGAACGCGAAGCCGTGTACGAAGCCAAGGGGGAGACCGAACAGCAGCGCCGCCGCCGCCACCGCAGCGAAGCCATCGCCCGGCGGCAGCGGGCCTCCGTCCTCTGGCGCCAGAGCCCCGACGAGCGCACCCTGCGGTTCCGCCGCTGGTGCATCCTCACCGCCGTCTCGGCCGCCGCCGGCTACCTCGTGCACCTGCCCCAGGCCCTCACCCACCTGCCGCTCCCCGCCGGCGTCGGAGCCGTCGCCCTCGCCTGGGTGCTCGACCACAAGCTCCGCGGCGGCGGCCACGTCCGCGTCACCCAGGTCCGCGGCCCCGCCGTCCTCTACCTCTGCCTCGTCCGCATCCCCCTCGCCTCCGCCCTCCTCGCGGTCCTCGGCCTCACCCCGCTGTTCGCCCTCACCACCCACTAGGAGCCCACCATGCTCGGCACCTTCGGAGCCGGCGGCATCCTGCTCGTCGTCGTACTCGCCCTCGTCGCCCACAAGCGCGGAGGCGGCAAGTTCCAGCCCGTCAAGGGGCACCACGTCTTCTACTGGGGCGCGGTCATCGGGATCACCGCCGCCAGCGCGGGCACCGCCCTCCAGAAGATCAGCCTCGTCGGCACCCAGTTCTCCGACACCCTCACCAAGCAGTCCGAGACGTTCGGCACCATCGGCCCCGCCGCCGTCGCCGCGTTCCTGGTCGGCGTCGCCTTCTGGTTCAAGCCCTCGTTCGTCAAGGACCTCCTGTGTGGGATCGCCGCCCCCGGCATCCTCAGCGCCGCCTCCGGCGTCTGGGCGATCTTCGCCAGCATCGGCACCTCCCTCGTCCACACCGTGGTGAGCTGATGCGCTACCTCGAAGGCATCTCGCTGGCCGCCCTCGCCCGGGGCAACCGGCGCCTACTGGCCCCGATCAAGACCCACGCAGCCGAGAAGCGGCAGAGCCACAACGAGGCCGTGGCCGCGTGGAAGGAACGCCGCGACAAGGCCCTGGCGATCAAGGACCCTGAGCAGCGGTTCACCGCGCTCGAAGCCCTCAGGGGAGAGCGGCCCAGCAACCCCCTCCTGGTCGTCGCCGGGTGCGCGGTCGTCGCGGCCATCGTCGCCTGGCCCATGCTGCAAGGCCACCGCACCGCCATCGCCGCCGGCACCGTGACCCTCTGGATCCTGGCCGCCCTCGTCGTGGGCAACACCATCCAGCGTGCCAGGCCGGCCAAGGGCACCACCCCGAAGCCGGGCGAGGACTCGGCAGCGACCGAAGCGACCGACGACGCGGAAGAGGCCGACGAGCACACCGAATTCCTCACCCTCATCCACCGGCTCATGCCCGGTACCAAGCCCGGCAAGAACGACCGGATCCACCTCGTCCAGATCGCCTACGAGTGGGCCGACGACGGCACCGACACCGCCCCCGTCCGGGCCCTCCTCGCCGACCTCAACATCCCCGTCACGGACTGCCGGGTGCCCGGCCGCGGCCCCTCCAAGGGCATCTATCTCCGCGACGTGCCCCCACTCCCCGACCACTCTCGGGAACCCCTCTCGGGCGTTGTTGCCGGTCCTGACCAGCAACAACAACAGCAACAACGCTCGGACGTGGCCACCCAGAAGGGGTTCTGGACCAAGGCCCACCCCGACCAGCCGAACCGCTCGATCATCGAATGGGAGAACGCATCATGACCAAGGAACAGGCCATCGCCGAGGCCGCCCGCGAAGTCCTCGCCCACGGCGGACCCGACTGCCTCACCGACCCGCACATCGGCCTCCGCGCCATGAGCCGAGCCCTCGAACTCGGCGCCACCGAGGACAACATCAAGGCCGAGATGCGCCGCCAGCGTGAGGAGAACGCGTCGTGATCACCGACGAGCAGGCCACCGCCAAGAAGCTCGCCGCCGCCGAGGGCCGCCTCACGGAACTCCAGCACGCGCTCGTTGACGCCGCCGACAACCCGGACAAGCGACACAAGATCGGCGACCAGATCAAGCGCATCCGCGCCCGCATCGCCGAGCTGTACGACCTCCGGCCGACCACCTGACCACGCCCCGGGGCGGCCGTACAGCCGCCAAGCACGCCGACCGCCCCGGGCCTCCACCCACCAACGAGCAGAGGAGAACGCCATCATGGCGTACGCCAACGGCACCGACCAGCAGCCCACCCCGCCCGAGCCGGTCGTCGTCGAATGCGGAGGCGGCTACAGCGTCGTCTGGCCCCAGCCGCAGCCGCCGACCGAGCCCAGCCGTTGACCAACCTGCCCGCCCCAGGCGCTACCCGGGGCGGGCGGAACCGCGAGAGGATGCGCACCATGACCGACGTCTACGACCAGGACAGTGACCCGTCCGAGCAGCCGGTCGCGAAGCCCCAGGCACGCGCGACCCACGTCAACATCAGCCACGGGATCCTGGCCGCCGGGACGATCACCGTGCTCCTTGTCGGCATAGCCTTCGGCTGGGCGATGCGGGGACAACCGACACCCCCCACCACAGCTTCACCGTGCGCAGACACAAGTGCCGCCGCAGAGAAGTACGTGCGCGCGGCTCAACAGTCCCGCACTGGCAGTGACGACGAACAACGCAACAAGCGACTCCTGTTCCTCGTCGTGACGCAGAACGCCAACTGCTTCCCCGCGGAGCTGCGGGCAAGCGCCCAGGAGGCCCTGAGCCGCATGTAGTTGCGCTTGATCGCCTCCCGTCGTAACCTGCGTTGCAGCAGGTAGCCCCTGCCCAGAAACGCCCCGAAGGCCCCGCAGGCACCACGCCGCGGGGCCTTCGCGCTGCCCGGGGAGGTGCCGTGACCCGCTACCCGAACCCCCCGCTGGCCGCCATCAACCCGGCCGACATCGCCGACCGGGCCGGCACCGCAGAGGCGTTCGGCGTCGACGAGGTCACCATCAAACGGTGGGTCCACCTCGGCCTCATCGAGGCCCTGCCCATCCCCGGCGGCCCGCACCTCTACCACCTGCCGACCGTCGCCAAGGCCGAACACCACTGCTGGCTCAACGGCGCCGACCGGCCCGCCCGTGGCGGACGCCGCCCCGGCTGGCACGTCGGACAGGTGGCCGCGTAATCGTCAACCACGTACGAATTTGATGCATGCGGGTGTGAAGGCGCTATGAGATTCACTAAATCCCGGCGTTGGAGCAGGTATCGGGGCTACGGTGGACGAAGCTCCGAAGGGGTTCGGTTTGAAAGAACCCTGTCCGGAGGCTGGGGAGCCGCCCGTCGAATGACAGCTCCCCAGCCGGAGCCATGAAGCCCTGGGGCTACCAGTGGCGCAGGAATACGGCGATTCCGATCAGCGCGTGCGTCAACACCGCTGCATCTTTGCCGTAGGCCAACCACCGTGCGCCCCGGGGCCCATGGCCCAGGATGCGCTTGGCGGCCCTGATCTTCGCGATCAACTGGTTCAGCTTCATGCTCACCTCCCTCCTCGCGGTCGCTGCGAAAACGGAAGTGACTGATGACGGTGTGTCACCGACGTCAGCTGCGGCCACAATAGGCGCTTCGGTTGATCACTGTGCAGCGTTCGCCGATACCTGTGGAGAACCTTCGGTTCTTACACCTATTGCCACCCGAATGAGTGATCGCATCCGAACTCACGACCGATGACTCAGGCGTAAAGGTGACTGTGTCCAGACACCAACTCGGCCACGTCGCCGCCCGGGTGCACGCCCAGATCCTCCGGCCGCACGCCGAGAACCTCTCCCGCAACCAGATCGTGAGGCAGCTCGACTGGCCTGCCTGCAGCAGGCGCCGACGCTCTGGCACGTCGAACAAGCCGTCGCCTGACCGTCCCCACGCCCTCACCACCCAGGAGGAACCCATGTCGCTCTCCGACGACTTCCACGCGCTCGTCACCAAGCTCAAGGCCGAGGGCCACCACCTCGCCGACGAGGCCCACCGGCTCTGGGAGCGCTTCCGCGGCGACGAGCACGACCTCACCGCCGAGGTCACCGCCGACGCCCACCACCTCGCCGTGACCGCCGGCCCCCTCGTTGCCGAGGTCAAGGCGGATGCCGCCTCCATCAGCGGTGACGTTGCCGACGAGGCCAAGGCCATGGCCGCCGAGGCCGTCGAGAAGCCCAGCCCGCAGGCCTGATCTGGCCACGCGTACCTGACCCGAGGAGGTGGCCATGCCCGGACGCCAGCTCGGGCCCGTGACCGACGAGGTCCGCGCCGAGATCCTCCGCCTGCACGCCGAGAACCTGTCCCGCAACGAGATCATGCGGCGCGTCGACCGGTCCGCCCGCACCGTCACCGAGACTGTCCACGACGCCGGACTCACGTTCGCTCGGTCCGCGCAGGTCGTAGCCGCCACGAACGCCCGCCAGGCCGACAACAAGGACCGCCGCACCCGCGCCGTTCAGCGCCTCTACGACCGCGTCGAACGGATCCAGGACCGCCTCGCGGAAGACGAGTACCGCTACCAGCACGTCACCCACACCGGCATGGTCGTCACCGTCTCCGACGAATACCCGCCGGCCTCCGACGAGAAGCACCTCGCAGGCGCGGTCACCGGCTACCTCAACGCCGCTGCCCGACTCGAAGCCATCGACGCAGGCACCGGTGCCGACGACGCCCTGTCCATGCTCGGCGCCCTCGCGGCCGGCATCGCGCGCTACGCGGAGGAGGACACCGGCGGGGAGGGCTGATGCTCGACCAGCTCCCGCTCTCCCGCAAGCAGCTGCGAAGCGTCGCGCAGGCCACGGCCCGCATCAACATCTGGTCCGGGGCGATCCGCTCCGGCAAGACCATCGCCTCGTTGCTGGCGTTCCTGATCGCGATCTCGACCGCCCCGACAACCGGCCTGATCGTGATCGTTGGCCGCAGCCTGCAGACGATCGAACGCAACGTCCTCGACCCGCTCCAGACGATCGAGCTGTTCGGCCCGCTCGCCCGCCAGGTCCACCACACCCGAGGAGCCACCACCGCGGTCATCCTCGGCCGCACAATCCACCTGATCGGCGCTAGCGACGCCCGCGCCGAGGGACGCCTGCGAGGCCTCACCGCCTCGCTCGCCTACGTCGACGAAGCGACCCTGATCCCCGAGGGTTTCTGGAACCAGCTCCTCGGCCGCCTCAGCGTCCCGGGCGCCCGGCTGTTCGCCACCACGAACCCGGACGGCCCGGCCCACTGGTTGAAGACGCGGTTCATCGACCGCGGCCACGAACTCGACCTGCGGTCGTGGCACTTCACCCTCGACGACAACCCGTCGTTGGCGCCGGCCTACGTCGCCTCCCTCAAGGCCGAGTACGTCGGACTCTGGTACAGGCGGTTCATCGACGGCGCGTGGGTGCAGGCCGAGGGCGCCATCTACGATATGTGGCAGCCCGACACCATGCTGGTCGACGTGCTGCCGCAGATGCAGCGCCTACTCGGCGTCGGCGTCGACTACGGCACCGTCAACGCCTTCGCCGCGCTCCTGATAGGCCTCGGGATCGACGGCCGCCTGTACGTCGTCTCCGAGTACCGGCACGACTCCCGCGTCACCCGCCGCCAACTCACCGACGCCCAGTACTCACAGGGCCTGCGCGACTGGCTGACAACCCAGGACGCCCACCCCGACTGGCTGTTCGTCGACCCGTCCGCCGCCAGCTTCATGACCCAGCTGTGGGCCGACGGCCTCACCAACGTAGCCAAGGCCAACAACGAGGTGTTGGACGGCATCCGCTCCGTCGGGGTCGCGCTCGGCTCCGGCCGGCTCCTCGTGCACCGCTCCTGCCGCGGCCTGATCGACGAACTCCCTGGCTACGCCTGGGACGACTCGGCGGCGGCCAAGGGCCAGGACAAGCCACTCAAGATCAACGACCACAGCGTGGACGCCCTCAGGTACGTCCTCCACTCCACCGCACACGAGTGGCGCGGCCTGCTCCGCACCGACCTCCACCAGGCCGCCTGACGGCCCCGAGCACGCGCAGGAGGTGACCGTGCCCCTGCCCGCGAACAACACCGCCTGGCCGCCGATCGACCCCGTCGTCCGCACCTCGCTGGCCGACTGGTCCGCCTGGTACAGCGGCGACCCGGACAAGCTCCAGCTGCAGTACCTGAACCGCGGCATCCGGCAGCCGGTCACCCGGCCATCGCAGCTGCGCGGCGGGATGATCGGGCGGTTCAGCCGTTGGTGGTGGGGGCAGCCGACCCCGATCGGCGAACGCCGCACCAAGATCCACGTGCCGCTTGCGGGGGACATCTCCCGCGCGTCCGCCGACCTGCTGTTCTCCGAGCCACCCAAGATCACCGTGAGCACCTCGGACACCCAGGAGCGGATCGACAACCTCGTAGCCGACGGCCTGCACGCCGCCCTTCTGGAAGCCGGCGAGGTCGGCTCCGCGCTTGGCGGCTCCTTCCTGCGCGTCGTCTGGGACACTGACATCCGCCCCCGGCCGTGGATCACCGCAGTCGCCGGTGACGCCGCCGTTCCCGAGTTCCGGTACGGCGTGCTCACTGCGGTCACGTTCTGGACCGTGATCCAGTGCGACGGCAAGAGCTTCATCCGGCACCTGGAACGGCACGAACGCGGCCGGATCCTGCACGGCGTCTACGAGGGAACCGTCGACAATCTCGGCAAGGCCGTCCCGCTCACCGAGTACGACGCCACGGCACCGCTCGCCGCGCAGGTCGACGAGCAGTCCGCGATCCCCACCGGCGCCCCGAACAACCTGACCGCTGCCTACATCCCCAACATGCGGCCGGCCCGGTCCTGGCGGGACATCCCGACCGCCGCCTACTGGGGCCAGTCCGACTACCAGGGCGTCGAGGCCCTGTTCGACGCCCTCGACGAGACCTACAGCTCCTGGATGCGGGACATCCGCCTGGCCAAGGGCCGCATCATGCTGTCCGGCCAGTACCTAACCAGCAGCGGCCCGGGCCAGGGCGCATCTTTCGACGAGGACCGCGAGGTCTACGCCGCCCTGAACATCCCGCCCACCAGCGACGAGGGCATCACCGTCAGCCAGTTCGCGATTCGGCACGTCGAACACAAGGCCACCGCGGACGCACTGATCGAGCAGGCCATCCGCATGGCCGGCTACTCGGCGGCAACGTTCGGTGAACCCGACGGGCAGGCAATGACCGCCACCGAGGTCCGCGCCCGCCAGGCCCGCACCCTCACCACCCGCGGCCGCAAGGTGCTGTACACCAGCCCGGCACTGGCCGACATCATCGAGGCCCTGCTCGCCGTCGAGTTCGGCCCGCAATTCAACGCACGCGACGTGGTCGTGGAGCGTCCGACGATCGAGTGGCAGGACTCCATCAGCGAGTCCCCGCAAGACCTCGCCACCACCGCGAACCTGCTCAACACCGCCGAGGCGGCGTCGACCGAGACCCGCGTCCGGCTCATCAACCAGGACTGGGACGACGAGCGCGTTGAGGACGAGGTCCAGCGGATCCTCGCCGAGAAGGGCATGGGCCCGATGGCCGACCCGGCCACCATCGGCACCGGCGGATACAACATCGTCCCGCCGGCCGGGACCGAGCCGGACCAGGACGACGAACCCGGAGCCGACACCGACCAGTAGGGGGTGCCGTGCCCGCATCCCCTTCTGACGGCGCCGAGCTCGCCCGAGCAATCGGAGCGATCTACCAGGACGCCGAGGACGCTCTCCTCTCCATCCTGGCCCGGGCCCTGGCCGCAGGCATCGAGTCCCCGCGGTGGGCAGAGCTCAAGCTCGCCGCGATCGGCAATGTCCGGGCCGCCGTCGATGAGGTCGTCCGCGGCCTGCAGCACGATGCCGACGGGGCGATCGGCCGGGCCGTTCACGAGGCTTACCGGCGCGGCGGACAGGCCGCAGCGGCCGAACTCGGCGCCCTGCCCGAGGGCCTGCGGCACGCCGCCGCGCAGGGTCTGCCGAACGCGGCGGCCGTCGACCGGCTGGCCAACCAAGCGCTCGACAGCACGAGGCCGATCTACCGCCGGATCCTCCGCGCGATCACCGACGCCTACCAGGCCATCGTGCAGCGCGTCTCCGGATCCGTCCTGCTCGGCAGCCTCACCCGGCGCCAGGCCGCCCAACGCGCCCTTGACCAGCTCGCCAGCCGCGGCATCACAGGCTTCACCGACCGCGCCGGCCGGAACTGGGACATGGCGTCCTACGCCGAAATGGCCGTCCGCTCCGTCACCGGACGCGCCGCGATCCAAGGCCACGTCGACCAGCTCCAGGCCGCCAGCCGCGAGCTGGTCATCGTGTCGAGCGCCCCGCTGGAGTGCCCGCTGTGCGCGCCCTGGGAGGGCGAGGTCCTGTCGATCGGCGGCCCGTCGGGCTCGCGAACGCTCCATGCGGAGCACGCCATCCAGGACGGCAAGCAGGTCGAAATCCACGTCGCCGGGAGCCTGGAGGAGGCGCGCGCGGCCGGGCTGTTCCACCCCAACTGCCGCCACAGCGTGAGCGCCTACCTGCCCGGCGTGACCGTCCGGCCGCAGTCGCCGCCGCACCCCGGCGGCGCGACGTACGAGGACACGCAGCGGCAGCGGTACTACGAGCGGCAGATCCGGATGTGGAAGCGCCGCCAGGCCGCCGCCTTCGACGATGACGCGGGCCGTCGTGCGGGCGCCCGCGTCCGCGACTACCAGGCCCGCATCCGGCAACTCGTCGCTGCCAAGGAGCTGCCCCGGAAGCCGCAGCGCGAGCAGTTGGGTATCCGCTAGCGCTTGTCTCCCTCGACGCTGTGCCACGCGGCCGGCCCGTAGACGAGAACCTGCAACCGCTCCTGGTAGCCCGTCATGTCAGTCCCGTACTCACGCCGATGGATGACCAGCGTCCCGTTCTCGGCAACCTCGTAGACCGGCACGTGAGCACCCCCCTCTGGCAGAAGGGTGTTCTCCAGACCTTCGTCCGGCCTGGCGCTGTCGATGAACTTCACGGTAACTGCCATGACCCGGACTGTAGCTCACTGCCCGCCAGGCGCGGGCTCCCACTTGCGACCGACCCCAGGAGGGCCGATCATGCGCGCTCGCACTCACCCCTTCGCCACCAACACCCCAGGCACCGTTCTGGGATGGCGCCGCGACGGCCGCCCGATCTACCCGATCGCCGGCGGCAGCGACGATGGCGAGACCCCTACCGACGCCCCGGCCCCGGAGACGCCCGAGACGCCGACCGAGCACCCGAAGCCCGAGGCCCCCAAGCCGAGCCCGCCGGCCAAGGCCGCCGACGACAGCGCGGCCACGATAGCCCGGCTGGAGAAGCAGCTCGCCGACGCCCGCAAGGACGCCGGCGCCGCCCGGATCAACGCGAAGCAGCAGGCCGCCGACGATGCAAAGGCCGAACTCGCCCAACAGATCGGGCGCGCGCTCGGCCTGGTCAAGGACGACACCCCGCCGGACCCGGCCAAGCTCGCCGAGCAGATCAGCACCCAGACCACGCGGATCGGGGACCTGGAGTCCGCGATCCGTGCGAAGGACGTCGAACTCGCCGTCCACGGCGCCGCCGAGAAGCACGGCGCGAAGGTGCACGCGCTGCTGGACAGCCGGACCTTCCTCCGTGCGATCGGCGACCTCGACCCATCCGCCAAGAGCTTCACCGCAGACCTCGACGCCGCCATCAAGCAGGCCGTCGACCAGAACCCCAACCTCCGCGCGCAGCCCCAGGCGGGCCGTAGCGGCGCCGACCTCACCGGCGGGCCCGGTGAAACCGGCAAGGCACGACCCACATCCCTCGGGGCCGCGATCAAGGCGGCCTACCAGTAAGAACGGAGGGCCGCTGTGCCCATCACGCTCGCCCAGGCGCAGGTCAACACCCTGGCCGACATCGACTTCGCCGTGATCGACAACCTCCGCAGGTACTCGTGGGTGCTCGACCAGATGGTGTTCGACGACACCGTCACCCCCGGCACCGGCGGCGGAACCCTGACCTACGGCTACACGCGGCTCACCGCCGCGCGTTCCGCGGCGTTCCGCAACTACAACGAGGAGTACACCGCGGGGCAGGCAGCCCGCCAGCGGTACACCGTCGACCTCCGGCCCCTCGGCGGCGCGTTCAACATCGACCGCACCCTCGCCCGCCTCGGCCCGGCCGCCAGCAACGAGATCAGCTTCCAGATGCAGCAGTTGCTGACCGGTACCCGGACCACCTTCCAGCAGCAGCTCATCCGCGGCGACAGCTCCACCGACGGCGGCTTCGACGGCCTCGACAAGAGCCTCACCGGCCAGAACACCGAGTACCTGCCGCTCAACAACGGTGCCGCTACCGGCTACCTCGACTGGACCCCCGGCACCATCAACTCCCAGTCCCTGGCGATGGCCGCTCTCGACCAGCTCGACAACTGGCTCTCCCAGATCGTCCCCAGCCACACCGGCGGCGGCGACGCGGGCATGCCCGGCGCCCTCCCGCCCGGCGTCAAGGCGATCCTGGGCAACACCCAGTCCATCACCCGCGTGCGGGCGCTCGCCCGCTGGGCCGCGATGTACACCGCCGTCCAGGACGACCTCGGCCGCAAGATCGAGTCGTACGGCCAGTGGGTGCTGGTGGATATGGGTGACGTCGCCCTCGGCACCGGCCCGATCATCCCGATCCAGACCCGCGACCCCGACGGTGCCGGAGCGGGCGGCAACATCACTGGCCTGACCGACCTGTACGCCGTCTCGTTCGGCCTCGACGCCCTCCACGGCGCCTCGGTCGCCGGGCAGCCGCTCGTGTCGACCTACATGCCCGACTTCAACCTTCCCGGCGCCGTCAAGAGCGGCGAGATGGAGATGGGCCCGGTCGCCGCCGTCATCCGCAACACCCGCGCCTGCGGGGTCCTCCGGAACATCAAGGTGAGCTGACCATGCAGATCATCGTCACCCACCCCGACCAGCAGTTCAGCGGCGACATCGTCGGCGTCCGCTTCGAAGGCGGAACCGCCACCATCGACTCTGTCAGCCAGTCCGCCGCGTACGGCTACTTCCAGCGTGCCGGCTACAGCCTCGTCACGGCGGACGAGCCGCCCGTCGAACTGGCCGGCTTCGAGCCGGACACCGACGGCACGCCCGACACCACCGAGCCGGACGCCGAGACCGGCACCACCGCCAGCAAGTCCCGGAAGGGGAGCCAGTCGTGACCGCAGTCATGGGCCGCTACGTCGGCATCGTCCGCGATGAGCTCTCGTACGCGAGCGACGTCGTCCGCCAGGAACTCGGCGGCGCCGACCCGGGCGCCGCGTTCTACCGCTGCAACATGCCCCGCCTGCTGGCCGCCGCCGACACCGGCGCGCTCACCACGCAGGTCATGACCAGCGTGCCGATCTACCTGCGCAAGGGCGACGTCGTCACCAGCCTGACGTTCCGCTCCGGCGCGACAGCGGCATCTGCCCCGACCAACCAGTGGGCGGCGCTGTACTCCAGCGCCGCGACCCCGGCCCTGCTCTCGCAGTCCGCCGATGCCACGACCGCGGCGTGGGGCGCCACCACGAACAAGGCCTTCGCGCTCGCCTCCCCGGTGACGATCACCGCCGACGGCTGGTACTGGGCCGCCCTCATGGTCAAGGCCACCACCCCTCCGTCCCTGGTCGGCGTCTCCACCACCGCCGCGGCCGGCATCGTCACGGGCGAGAAGAACCTCGCCCAGACGTCCGGCTCCGCACTCACCGGGACCGCTCCGGCCACCATCGCCACCCCGACCGCGGTCGCCACCGTGCCGCTCGTCATCGTCACCTGAGGAGGCGACCGTGGCACTCCAGAACACCCAGCTCCTGGTCTCCCTGCAGACCCTGCTGACCGGCACCGCGCCGATCAGCGGCGCCGTGCCGCAGCTACCGGTCACCTACCAGCAGGCGATCGGCCTCGGCTC
Source organism: Kitasatospora sp. NPDC056076 (assembly GCF_042266305.1). Lineage (NCBI taxonomy): Bacteria > Bacillati > Actinomycetota > Actinomycetes > Kitasatosporales > Streptomycetaceae > Kitasatospora > Kitasatospora sp. NPDC056076. Next base: position 129,061 of record NZ_JBHJWG010000017.1, on the reverse strand, counting down.
CGGCACGGGCGCCGGTCAGGCCGACAAGCTGTGGGCCTCCGGCGGTCGTACCCTGGCGGCCTCGGCGAACGAGGATCTCGACCTCGCCGGCACCCTGCTCGACGCTTTCGGCGGGACGCTCACCCTCGCCCGGGTGAAGGGGATCATCATCGCGGCCGGCGCGGCGAACACCAACAACGTGGTGGTCGGCGCCGCCGCTGCGAACGGCTTCTTCACTTGGGCCGGCTCCGCAACGGACAAGGTCAACGTTCGGCCCGGCGGCGTGTTCGCACTGCTCGCGCCAGACGCCACCGCCTACCCGGTCACCGGCGGCACCGGCGACCTCCTGCGGATCACCAACGGCGGCTCCGGCACAAGCGTCACCTACGACGTGATCGTCATCGGCTCCAGCGCGTAGGAGGTGCCATGGCCCGCGTCTACGCCACCGCTGCCCAACTCGCGGCATTCCTCGGGCAGGCAGCACCACCGGACGCGGACCGGCTCCTCGCCCGCGCGTCCGCCTTCCTGGACTCGCAGGTCTTCCGGCTGGCCGTGTACAACGCCAACACGACCACCGGGATGCCCACCGACCAGCCCGTCCTCGACGCCTTCGCCAACGCGACCTGCGCGCAGGTCGAGTGGTGGCAGGGCGTCGGCGACATGACGGGGGCGGCCGGCGCGGGCTGGAGCACCGTCCGCATCGGCACGGCCCACATGCAGCGGCCGGACGGCAACGTCTCGGGCATGGCCAGCCCCGCACGTGAGGTGGCCCCCGCGGTCTGGGACTACCTCAACAGCCCCGACCTGGTGGACCTGTTCCGGGTGGGCTCCCAGTGGACGGGGCTCGGCTGGTGAGCATGATGGCGTTCCTGATGCGGCATCGCGTCACCGTGGAGGCCTACCTCGGCGACTCGGCCTACGGTCCCCGCTACGGGCCGCCACAGCCCGGCATCCGGTGCTTCCTCGATGACCAGACCCGGCTCGTCCGGGCGAAGGACGGCCGCGAGGTCACGTCCACCAGCACGGCGTACTGCCTACCCGGAGCCGTCGTCCCGGCGGGCAGCCGGGTCACCCTCCCGTCCGGCCGCCAGACCACCGTGATCGCCACCCTCACCCGCGACGGCGGCGGCCTGCCAACTCCCGACCACGTCGAGGTCCAGCTCGTGTAGGAGGTCACCATGGCGGTCAACGTCAGCCGGTTCAGCTGGTCCGGCGGGGAGTGGCTGCGAAGGGCCCGCGAGGAGGCCGCCAACGGCCTGGCGGACGGCATGGAGTACGTGCTCGCCGAGTCCAAACGGGTCGTGCCGCTCGAAGAGGGCACGCTCGAACGCTCCGGCAAGGCCCAGGTCGACCGGGCCGCGCTTAAGGGCGCCGTCTCCTACGACACCCCTTACGCCGTCCGGCAGCACGAGGAACTGGACTACAAGCACGCCCCCGGCCGCACCGCGAAGTACCTGGAACGGCCGGCCATGGAAGCCCGGCCTACCGTGCTGGCGCTGATCGCCGCGGCCATCCGTAGGGCCGACCGTGGCTGACCTCCTCGACGGCATGGCCCGCTACCTGTCCGGCCTCGGCCTGGTCACCTACGACCCCGACGGCATCAGCGGCGACTGCTTCATCGACACCATGCCGCCGACGCCGGACGCCGCCGTGGCCCTCGGCGCGTACGGACTTGGTGAGCCCGACCCCCTCAACAACGACGACGAGCTCGGCCTGCAAGTCCGTGCCCGGGGCGGCCCCGACCCACGGGTCTCCCGCCGCCGCTGCCAAGACATCTACAACGCCCTGCAGGGACTCACCGACACCCAACTGCCGGACGGAACCCTCCTGTTGCTGGCCACCGCAGTCCAGACCCCCAGCCCGCTCGGCACAGACGGCAACGGCCGCCACGAGCACGTCGTCAACTTCCGCATCTTCGTGGTCTCCCCGACCGCACACCGCTCATAAGGAGGTGGCCGGGATGGCCACAAGCAAGATCGCCGCACGCGGCTACATCTTCCAGGTCGGCGTAGGCGCAGGCCCGACCTGGACGCCCGTCGCCGGGATCAAGTCGTTCAGCCACAACCCCGGCGACCACGACGCCCACACCGAAAGCACGGACTTCGACAGCCAGGGCCAGTACGAGGAGATCGTCCTCCAGCGTGGCGGCAGCCTCAAGCTGGAAGGTCTGCGCCGGATCGACAAGACCACCGGACTTGCCGACCCCGGGCAGGCCGCCCTCGACGCGCTCGCTCAGGGTCTCGCCGACAACAGCGTCGGCCAGATCCGGTTCAGGCACTCCACTGAGCTCCAGTGGCGTGTGTGGTCCTGCACCGCCAAGGCACAGGAACTGGGCGGCGACACCAACGCCCTGGGCAAGTGGGGCATGGAGATCGCCCGTACCGGCGCCGAGACCTACATGGCGGCGCCGTGACCGACCACGCTACTGACCCGGATGACCTGCACGACCTGCTCAACGACGCACGCGAGTCGCTGGAGGTGTTCGCGGACGCGGACGCGTTCTTCGCCGCGGAGGTCGAGCAGCACGCGGCGGCACGGATCCGCCTGTACGGCGTCGACTACGAGCTGCCCGCCCGCGTGCCGCTGACGTTCAACATGCTGCTGGCGCGGCACGCGGAGGACGAGTCGTTGGAGGCGTTCGCCCGCGTCCTGGCGCCGCTGTTCGGTGCCGACGCGCTGCAGCACTGGCTCGACTCGGGCATCGACGACCGGCAGCTCGGCATCGTCCTGGCCTGGTCGATCGCCAACATCAGGGCCCCCGGCGTCATCACCCTGCAGCAGGCCGCGGAGGCCTACGATCGGCAGCAGACCGAGCGGGCCGAGGGAAAAGCGGGGACCGCGTCGGCGACCTCTGGCGCGGCATCCTCCAGCACTGGGCCCTCCTCGAAGCCGACCTCCGGCGGGAGTACGGGCTCACGCCGCCGCAAGTCGCGGCGCTGAGCGACCGCGAGTTCATCACCTACCTCTCCGGCCTCTCCCCGGAGTCCCGGTGGCGCGAGGCGTACAGCCAGATGCCACGCCGCGCCGAGACGCCGGCCGACATCGCCTCCGTGTTCGGCACCTACCTCGGCCCCGCGGCCGACACCACCACCGGCGGTGACCCCGCCCCGTAGCTGAACCGGACGGGGGTGGTCGCGGTGCAGGTCGGCGAGCTCGTCGCAACGTTCGACGTCGACGCGGCGCCCGCGGAGCGCGGCATCGCCCAGGCCGAGCTGGCGATGGCCGGCCTGCAGCGCTCCGCCGACGGCCGTCTGCGGGACATCCGCGGGCGGTTCGCCTCGGAGTCGCTGCTGCTCGGCCAGGCCCTGGCCGACGGTGTCGAGGTCGGGACCCAGGCCGTTGCCGAGCACGCCGCCGAGGCCGGCCACGCTGTCGAGCAGGGCCTGGCCGAGGGCGCCCAGGAGGGCACCCAGCGGCTCGTCGGCTCCATGTCGGACGCCGAGATGGCTGTCGCCGGGTTCACCCGCGGCGCGGACGGCCGCCTGCGCGACTGGCGCGGCCGGTTCGTCTCCGAGTCCCAGACCATCGGCGAGGCCCTGGCCGAGCACGTCGGCGGAGGCGCCGAGCACGCTGCCGAGCGGGTCGAGGAGTCCGGGCGTCGGGTCTCCCACGAGCTCGGCCGCGGGGGCGACGACGGCGACCGGCTCGGCCGGGTGCTGTCCGGCATCGGCGACGCCGCCGGGCCGATCGGCGCGGTGGCCGGCCGGATGGGCATGGTCGCCGGTGCCGTCGGCTCCGCCGTCCCGCTGGTGGCCGGTCTGTCGGCCGCGCTGGTGGCGATCGCCCCGGCGGCCGGTGTCGCGGCAACGGGCCTGCTGGCCATGGCGTCGGCCGCCGCCGCCATCAAGATCGGCAGCTCGGGTGTCGGCGGCGCGCTCAAGGCGGCGTTCGCCGACACCCCGGCAGCCGCCGGGGGTGCGGCCAACGCCGCGCAGAAGGTCGCCGACGCCCAGCGCGCCGTCGCCGACGCCTCCGACAACGCCGCCTACGCCAACAAGCAGGCCGCCCAGCGGGTGGTCGACGCCCAGCGATCGGTGTCCGACGCGGTCCAGGCCGCCGCCGACGCCCAGGTGCAGGCAGCCCGCCAAGTCGCCTCTGCCGAGCGCTCGCTGGCCGACGCCCAGGCCTCGTCCCTACGCGCCCAGCAGGACCTGAACAACGCACGGGCCGAGGCCGCCCGGGACCTGGAGGACCTCAACAACCAGGTCCAGGACGCCAGCCTCGGACAGCGGTCCGCCATCCTGCGACTGACCCAGGCCAAGCAGGACTTGGACCGGGTCATGGCCAACCCGATCGCCGACGACTACGCCCGGGCCCAGGCACAGCTGGCGTTTGACCAGGCCCAGCAGCAGCTCAAGGAACAGCAACTCTCCTACCAGCGCCTCCAGGACAAGGCCGCGACGGCCAACCAGGCCGGGGTCGACGGCTCCGCCAAGGTCGTGTCCGCGCAGGACCGGCTCACCGCCGCCCAACGAACCGTCGCCGACCAGGTCCAGGCCCTCACAGACGCTCAGGTCCAGGCCCAGAAGCGGGTCGCGCAGGCGGACCGCGAGGTCGAGGACCGCACCCGGGCGCTCGCGGACGCCCAGGAACAGCAGGCCCGTACGGCCAAGCAGGGCCTGGAGTCGATTCAGAAGGCTCAGGAGGCCCTGCAGCAAGGGGCTGCCGGGGCGGCCGGCGGCGGGGTCAACCCGCTCGCGGCCGCGCTGGCCAAGCTCGCGCCGAACGCGAGAGCCTTCGTCGAGGAGATCATCCGGCTCAAGCCGGCGCTGGAAAGCCTCAAGTTCGATGTCCAGCAGCAGCTGTTCAGCGGCCTGGACTCGGCCTTGCGGACGAGTGCGACCAGCACCTTGCCGGTGCTGCACACCGCCCTGGTGGCAAGCGCAGGCCACCTGAACGAGATGGCCAAGGAGACGCTGGCCACCGCCGGACACCTGTCGGAGAACGGCACGCTCGGCCAGGCTCTGGCATCCGCGAACCGCGGCCTTGGCTCCATGTCGCAGCTGCCCGCCACGATCGTGCAGGGCCTGATCCAGGTCGGGGCGGCGGCGGGGCCGTCGTTCGAGAAGATCAACGCCGCTGGAGGCAGCGCGCTCGCCAGGCTGTCCGCGCAGATGGACGCCGCGTTCGCCAGCGGCGGGATGCAGAGGGCGATCGAGCAGGCCGTCGGTCTGATCGGCCAGCTCGGCCGGATCCTGGGCAACGTTGGCGACGTCATCGGCAGCGTGTTCGGCGCTGCCCAGCAGACCGGCGCCGGGTTCCTCGGCACCCTGGAGAAGCTGACCGGGGCGATGGCGGCGGCGTTCGCAACGCCCGCCGTTCAGCAGGGCCTCCGGGCGCTGTTCGAGACGATGTCGCTGCTGGCCTCGACAGTGGCGCCGCTCCTCGGCCAGGCCCTACAGGCCCTCGGGCCGGTGTTCAGCGCGCTCGCGCCGGGCATCCAGACCCTGATCACCGCCCTCGGGCCGTCCCTGTCGACCATCATCACGGCCCTCGGGCCCGTGCTGCGGTCGGCCGCCGAGGCGGTGTCGGCACTGGCGACCGCGTTCGCCCCAGTGCTCGGCCTGGTCGGTACGCTGGTCGCCGCCCTGCTCCCGGTGCTGACGCCGCTGCTGACCGCGATCACCACGGTCGCCCAGCAACTGGCGCCCGTCATCGGCACGTTGGCGCAGGTAATCGGCGACACCCTGTCGCCGATCCTCGGCGTGCTGCCTTTGCTGCTGGCGCCGTTCCTCGGGCTGGTCACCACGCTCACCGGGGCCCTGCTCCCGGTGCTCGCCCAGCTGATCCAGCAGCTGCCGCTCCCACAGCTCGCCCAGTCGTTCGTACAGATCACCACGGCCCTGGCTCCGGTCCTGACCCAACTGGCCTCGCTGGCGGGCACGTTCCTGACCGCGCTGATGCCGCTGCTGACCCCGCTCATCAGCCTCGTGGTCCGCCTTGCAGGCGTGTTCGCCGGCGAACTGGGCCAGGCGATCACCAGCATCCTGGTTCCCGCGCTACGGCTGGTCAGCGCGCTCCTACACGGCGACCTGCGAGGCGCGGTCTCCGCTGGCATCGACCTGTTCAAGGGCCTCGGATCCGCGGTCGTCGCGGTCTTCTGGGACCTGCCGAAACAGGTCGGTGGCGCGTTTGCCGACTTCGGTAGTCAGCTCTGGGACGCCGGATCCAAGATCATCGGCAGCCTGATCAACGGCATCAAGAGCAAGCTCAGCGACGTCAAGGGCGCCGTGAAGGACATCCTCAGCTCCGCCCGCGACCTGCTCCCGTTCAGTCCCGCGAAGGAGGGTCCCTTCTCCGGCAGCGGCTGGACGCTGTACTCCGGCCAGTCCATCTCCCGGGCGCTCGCAGACGGCATCCTCGGCGGCCAGGGCCAGGTACGGGCGGCGGCCACCAGCCTCATGACCGCGGCCCACGGCCCGCTGAACGGCGGGCTCGGGCTCGGCCCGGGCGGGCCGCAGCTCGCGATGGCCGGCGGTGGGTTCGCCGGGAGCCCCGGCGGCGGCTTCGGAGGCCTCCAGATCCAGCACTACTACGAGTCCGAATCCGGCTCCGCGCGGGCGACCGCCGAGGAGCTGGCGTGGATGGCCAAGGGCAGGGGGTGACCGCTCGTGGCTGGTGAACTGGTCACCGGGCCCGGCCTCATCCAGTGGGGCAGCCTCCTCCTCGGCCGTCGGCAGGCCACCGGCACGGTGACCCCGTACCGGTGGCGCTCGATCACCGGCTGGGAGGAGACCCCGGGCCTGGACTCCGGCACGGTCAACCGCTCGCAGCAGGACGGCGCATGGCCCGGCCGCCTGCTCGCCCAGCCCCGCACCGTCACCGTCGACGGGGTAATGGTGCGGGCGCCGGCCGGGCAGATCGGCGCCGCCGTCCGAAACCTGAACGCTGCCTGCTCGATCGGGCAGGACGAGCAGCCCCTCGTCATCCAGACCGACGACCGCGGACCGATGCTCCTCAACGCCCGGCTCCTGCGGCGGAGTCTGCCGGTCGACCCCACATGGCAGCTGGGGTGGGCGGCCGGCGGCGCGCTGCAGTGGCAGGCCACCGACCCGCGCCGCTACCAGCTCACCCAGCAATCGGCCAGCACCGCGCTGCCCGCGCCCGAGGCCGGGCTGCCCTGGGGCAGCCCGACGGAGACCGGACTCAGCTGGGGCACGCCCACCGAAACCGGCCTCAACTGGGGCTCGCCCGGCTCGACGGGCGACATCCTCGCCGTCAACAGCGGCGACGCCCCCGTGCACCCGGTGATCGAGATCCGGGGCCCGGTCGACTCTCCGGCGGTCACGATGCCGTCCACCGGGCTGGTGCTGGAGTACCAGATTCTCCTCGCCGCGAGCGACGTCCTGACGATCGACACCTGGGCCGGCACCGTGCTGCTGGCCGGCCAGTCCCGCATCGGCACCGCCTCTCTCCGCTCAGCCCCTGAGGGCAGCTTCACCCTGCCGCCCGGCGCGACCACGCTCTCGTTCCGGGCCGCGCCCGGATTCGTCAACCCGGCCGCCAGCGCCACCGTGCGCTGGCGCTCCGCCTACTGGTGATCAGGAGGACCACCCCATGACCGTGCGCTCCGCCTGGCACCTCAACCCCGGCCAGTCCCGCCAGGACACCAGGCTCTCCCCGGTCGGCACGATGGTGCCGCTGGACGCCACTCAGACCCGCTCCGGGGTGCTGCCCGGCGGGACCCCGCTGGCGCTCACCATGTCCGCGATGACGGCCACCATCGCCACCGGCCGGGCCGTCGTCCAGGGCACCGCCACCCAGGGCGCCTACCCGATGGTCGTGTCCGCCGCCGAGGCCGTCACCATTGCCCCCGGGCACGCCTCCCTGGACCGGATCGACACCCTGTTCCTGGTGGCGTACGACCAGCTCTACGACACCTCCGGCCAGACCCTGGCCGCGATCGCCTACACCCAGGGCACCCCGTCCTCGACGCCGACGGCTCCGACCGCGCCGGCCACCGGCACCGCCTACCTCAGGCTGTGGGACATCCGAGTCCCCGCCGGAGCGTCCGCCGGCGCCCCGCCTAACTGGATCGGTGCCGGCCTGCTCACCGACCGCCGGGTCTACACCGCCTCGCTCGGCGGCATCACCCCCGACGGCGGCACCGCCGGCGCGTACGCCGGGCAGTACCGGGACGGCGGCACGGCCACCGGCCTGGAGCGCTACAACGGCTCCGCATGGGAGTCCCGGCTCTACCTCGGCACCGCCGGCCAGGTCGTCATCGGCACGGACGTCAACCTGTACCGAGGCGCCGCCAACCAGCTCCGGACCGACGACGACTTGGCCATCGGCGGCAACCTGACCGGCGCCGCGAACGTCAACACCGGTGCCTGGACCACATTCACACCCACCTGGTCTTGCCTCGGCGCCGGCACCCAGCCCAGCCTCGGCAACGGCACCCTCACCAGCCGCTGGTGCCGGATCGGCCGCACCATCCACTGGACCGGCCAGCTGACGATCGGCAGTACCACCGGCACGGGGAGCGGCCTGTGGTTCATGAGCCTGCCGGTGCCACAGGTCCAAGACGGCATCAGCCGCCTCGGGTCGATGAATCTGATCGCCGCCGGGAACAACTACATGGGCCTGGCCTCGTCCAATCCCAGCGACACGCAGGGCTGTGCGTTCGTCGTGAAGACGTCGACCTCAACGACCAGCGCGGGCAACGTGGGGCCGTCCTCACCACTCACAATCGCCGCGGGTCACCAGATGATCTGGAGCCTGACGTACGAGGCCGCGTCGTGACGTACCAGCTGCTGGTGACCGATCTGCGGTCGGACTCGCTGATGGACCGCCTGCCGGTACAGCAGGTGACCTGCGACGACTACATCGGCAAGTCGGGCACGTTCAGCGGCACCATCCCGGTGCCGGACCTGACGACGGCCCGCCGCGTGCAGGACGCGTTGATCTCCGGCCGCACCGCGCTCTGGCTCCTGCGGGGCAGCTCCGTGGTGTGGTCGGGGATCATGTGGACGGACGTGCAGGTGTCCGTCGACCGCGGGGCGTCCTCCGTGCAGATCCAGGCCTCAACGGCGGAGAGCTACCTGCGGGACCACCGGCAGATCGTCGACCACCGGATCTACACCGCCACCGACCAGCTCGACATCGTCCGCGACCTGGTCAACTACGCCCAGGGCAAAAGCGGCGGGAACATCGGCATCGAGGTCCCGGTCACCCCGGCGTCCGGGGTGCTGAGGGACCGGACATTCGTGATGTGGGACCTGGCCTACATCGGCCGGCGAATCGACGAACTCGCCGCCACGGCGAACGGGTTCGAGTGGCGGATCAACTACTACCGCGACGGCAACGGGGCCCGGCACCGGGTCCTCCAGCTCGGCTACCCCCGGATCACCATGGGCACCTCGGACACGGTACTGAGCATGCCCGGCCAGATCCTCAGCTACAAGATGAACCGGGACGCGTCGGTACAGGCCAACGCCTGGATCGCACGGGGGGCCACCCCCAACAGCAACCTGGCGGCGGCCAGCTACCCCCTCCTGTCCGCGGCGCTCACCAGCCCGGCCGACTACGCCGCCGGCTGGCCGCGGCTCGACGGAAGCAGCGACTACTCCTCGGTCACCGACCCGACCACCCTGCAGCAGCACGCCGAGGCCGACCTGGCCCGCCAGGCCCGGCCCGTGGTGATCCCCCAGGTGACCATCCGGCCCGGCGACGACGGCCTGCCCGCCCTCGGCTCCACCGTCCGCCTGCGGATCGTGGACCTCTGGCACCCCACCGGCTACAACGCCCGCTACCGCGTGGTCGGGTGGCGGCTGACCCCGGAGGAGCGCGGCCGGGCCGAGTCCGCCGACCTGTACTTGGAGGTGGCCTGATGCCGCAGGTGCCGTATGACATCCTCGACCGCATCCGCGACCTGGAGCAGGGGCAGCGCGACATCTACGGGCGCCTGAGCCAGCGGCCCGCGCAGAACCAGATCCAGGGCGGCAACGTCACGGTCGGCCAGGGCGGGCGCTTCTTCGCCACGTCGCCGACCGGAATCGCGATCGTCTACATCGGCGACATCGACCCGCCGCACCCGGACGGGTCCCGCCAGACCGGCATGATCGTGAGCCGTGAGGACAACTCACCTGCCATGTCGGTCTGGGACGGCGCCGGAGGCACCCAGGCCGTGATCCTCTGGGACCGCCACGGCAACCCCATCGTCTCGGAGGACCGCAACACCGGGCAGGGCCTGAGCAGGCCGTTCATCGGCGGCGGCACCTGGTTCGGGGGGACCGAACAGCCGCAGTACACCACCAGCTCAACCTCGTTCGCGACGCTGATGCTGTCGCCCTGGATCAAGCAGCAGCCCAACCTGACCGCGTGGTACCTGGTCCGTTGCTCCGACGGTACGACCTCGGGCGAGATCCAGCTCACGGACAACGCGGGCACCGCCATCAGCCCGGTCATCAGCGTCGGCTCCGGGGCGTTCTTCTACGGCAGCACGAGCGGCCCGGTGGCGGGCGCGCACGAGTCGACGACATACCTGCGGTGGCAGGCCCGGGTCCTACCGGGCAGCACCGGAAACATCGGCGTCAAGGGCTTGGCCACCTACGGCACAACGTCCTGAATCAGGGCCGAATGGGAGTCGCCGACGGGATTGTTGCCTCGGGACCGTGCGAGGGGTACGGGCCGTTGTCGACGGTGCCCTTGCCGCCGTTGTTCCAGCCGTCGGGGTCAGCCGGAGTGGTTACCGGCGCGGGCGGCTGGGTGGCAGGGGCCGACGGCTGACCGCCGGTTGGCGGCTCGGGGACGTCCTGCTGCTGCGGCTGGGTCACGGTCTTCTCCTTCGTACTGCTGCTCTTGGTGGTGCTGGGCTTCGCCGATGCGGCCTGGCTCGGGTGCTGAACCGGGGCGGTGGCCGACGTGCTCGGCACGACGGTCGGCGACGCGGCAGCCGGGCTCGTCTCGGCCACCAGGGTCGGGCTGACTTCGGCGGCCACCTGCTGCTGCGGCGCGGCCGGCTTATCGCCGCTGCTGGTCAGAGCGGCGGCGGTCACGCTCCCGCCCGCGATCACCACCACGCTGCCGATGATCGCCCACGTCTGACGGCTCAACATGCCTACCCCCTCGGCTGGTTCACGTCTGCCCCGACCGTACCGGCACCAGCCGACACACCGCCATCACATCCCACCCCCGTGCCACCGGCTCGGGGCTCCCTACTACCCGGAGCCAACATGTCCCCTGCTCGCCAGCACGACGCAATAGCGGCCCACGACCAGGCCTCAACCCACCACTACACGATGCACTACCCGGCGCATCCGCCCCGCGAGGGCGACCCGCACTACCGGGACTTCGAGCACTTCCGAAAGGCCACCGAGGCCACGGCCGTCTGTCACTTCGCCGAGCGACGCCACGGCGACTCCTCCGAGTGTGGCGGCAGCCTCGAACTGCACCACGCCCACGTGGAGTTCAGCCTCCAGCAAGGTGTCGACCTCGCCGTCCTGGAGGCCGACTACCCGGGCATCGGCAATCCGGACGAGGTCGGTGCCTGGGTGGAGTCTGCGGACAACCTGGTCTGGTACTGCGCCCAGCACCACCGCGGCCACGGCGGTGTGCACACCGCCACCGCAAGCGACTTCGAGGCTTCGGTCTACGTCCGGGGGCTGATCAGCTGATGGCCGCATTCTGGGGACAGGTGTGGCCGAACTTGGCCGCGTCGGCGATCTGGGCGCCGGCCGCGTTCGCCACCCATCACCTGCTGGTCCGGCGCCATCTGCAGCGCATCCACAGCGCGTTGACCGGAAGGGGGGAGGCCTGATGGCGAACGCTCGCGGCTACGACGTCTCCGACTACCAGTCGAGCATTCCGTCGGACGCTGAGTTCGTGTTCGTGAAGGCGTCCGAAGGCGCCCGGACCGAGCAGGCTGGGTACGCGGCCAAGGTGGCCGAAGCCCGGCGTCGCGGCATCGTGCTCGGCCACTATCACTTCATCCACTGCGAGAACCCCGTCCAGGGCGAGATCGACCACTTCTGCCGGGTGGTCGGCGCCGTGCTGCCCGACGAGCTGCTGGTGCTGGACTTCGAGCCGTACGGCCAGCCGGTTACCGACTCAGCCGCGACGGCGGCGAAGAACACCTGGCTGGCGGCGGTCAAGCAGCGCTATCCGAACAACCGGGTCGGCCTGTACACGAGCGTCGACTGGTGGCGCCGGACGGACGACAGCTACGGGGACTTCCTGTGGATCGCCGACTACGTGGCGGCGGGGAGCCCGAGGGTCCAGGCGCCGTGGAAGTTCCACCAGTGGACGGACAGCCCCCTCGATGCCGACGTGTACAACGGCACCCTCGATGAGCTGCGGGCCTGGGCCGGAACGGGTGCCACCTCCCAGGCCCAGGCCGCCCCGGCGCCAGCCGCGTCGTGGCCTGGTCTGCAGTTGGTGACTCGCGACCAATGGGGCGCCCGGCCCTGGCGTGAGCCCAACGGTTCGATCCCGTACGCGGGACCGCGGGCTGGCGTGAAGGTCCACTACCTCGGCACGCAGTACCAGTTCGGCGCCCACGAGACCTGCCCCGCCTACGTCCGCAAGATCCAGGCCTCGCACATGGACGGCAACGGCTGGTCCGACATCGGATACAGCTACGTCGTCTGCGAGCACGGCGTCGTGTTCGAGGGCCGCGGGCTCACCCGCCGCAACTCGGCCAACGGTGACGTCCCGCTCAACGAAGCCCACTACGCCGTCTGTGCACTCCTCGGCGACGCCGGCTCGACCGTGCCGACCCCCGAGCAGCTCCAGGGCTTGCGCGACGCCATCGAGTACTGCCAGCAGCGCGGACCGGCCGGGCCCGAGATCAAGGGCCACCGGGACGGCTACCAGACCGACTGCCCCGGCGGCCCGCTCTACAGCTGGGTGCAGGCCGGGGCCCCACGACCTCAGGAGGCCGACATGCCCCTCACCGACGCCGACAAGGCCGCCATCATCGACATCGTCGCTAACACCAAGCGATCCGGGCCGCCGCGCGATCTCGACGCCTACGCGGTCGCCAACCTTTTCGCATACGCGCTTGCCGGCCAGACGCCGCCCGGTGGGGACGACGGCGTGGCCCAGATGGCTGGTTGGCTGCACCAGACGTTCCAGACCTGCACAGCGGCCGTGGTGGACGACAGGCTGCAGGCCTTCGGACTGGAGGCCAAGGTGGCCGCCGCCGTGCAGGCCGCCGTCGGTCCGGCAGTGGCCGCTGCCCTCGCCTCCGGCATCCAACTCACCGTCACGCCCGCCACCGCCCCGAAGGGAAACTGATCATGCCTCGCATTCTCGGCCGTGAGCCCGCCCTGTGGCTCGGCCTGGTCGCGGTTCTCGTCAAGGCCGCCACAGCGTTCGGGCTTCATGTGACGCCGGACCAGCAGGCACTGGTCAATGCGGCTGCCGCTGCTCTCGTCGGCGCGATCGTGGCGTTCATCGTCCACGACGGTGCGGCCGCCGCGATCCTCGGCCTGGTCCAGGCGGCCATTGCCCTCGCGGTCGGCTACGGCCTGGACTGGACGGCGGACCAGCAGGCCGTGGCGATGTCGCTGGTGGCCGCTGCCGTGGCGATGTGGACCCGCACGCAGGTGACCGCGCCGGTTCCGGCGCTGGCCCAGCTGCCGCTGCCTTCCGTTGCGAGCCGCGAGTGACTAGCCCGGCCCCGGAGGTCTCCATCGCGCTCGAACTCGCGGAACTTCGCCGGAGCGTGGACGTTGGCAATGCGACGACTCAGGGGCAGCTCGCGCTTCTGGTGCAGCGGGGTGACCAGACGGACCGGAGACTGGATGACCACGAGGGGCGGCTGGACTCGCTGGAGCGTGGCCGGTGGCCGCTGCCGGCGATCGGCGCCCTGACCGGCCTTGCAGGCCTGGTGGCCGGTGTCGCGCCGCTCATCTCCCGCTGAACCACGACGCCCCCGTCCTCCTTCGGGAGGGCGGGGGCGCTTCGTTGTGTGCGGGGTCAGCCCTGGGGCGGGTACTGGCCGTCGAACCCGCGGTACTTCGTGACGGTCTTGCGTCCGCGGCGGGCCATGAGGAACACGGGGATCCACAGGCCGCAGGTCGCGAGGATCATGAACGAGTGGCCAGCGAGGGCGAACGGCCCCATCTTGCGGCGGGTCACGACTTTGGGCATGGGTCCTCCTGTGGCCGGTGGGCACGAACCTACCGACGGCCGGAGGTCTGGTGTCCGAGTTGTGGCTGACCTGTGACCAATGTGGTTACGGGCTGTCGTGCGTCCAGCGCCATACGCCCTCGGTGTCCGGTACGTACCAGGATCGGCCGCCCCCACCGTACGCGGAGTGGGGGCTGATGAGGGCGGTGCCGGGGTCGGGGTCGGCGATGTCCACGACGGTGTTGTAGCCGTCCAGCGGGCCGCCGTGGAGGGTCACCGTCTGCCAGTTCTCCATGAGGCCATGATGCCCGAGATCAGGCTGCGGCCTGCGCTTCGCCGTCGAGGTGGGCCTTGGCGGCGTCGAGGCTGGCCTGCCAGGTCTGCGCGTAGCAGGCGCCGGTACGGGCCTCTTCCCAGATCGGGTGCGCGCGGAGGGCGAGCACCCGGTCGACGTAGGCGTCCCGCGCGGCGTTGACGTCGCCGTCGGCCTCCCGGACCGCGGTCATGGCCCGGTCGGCCTCGACCACGGCGGCGTGCAGGGGCAGCAGGTCATCCGGGAGCGGCAGCGGCTTGGGCATGTAGCCATCGTACGAGAGGGTGCCGACAGGACGTCCTCCCGCCGCTAGGCTCGCCGTGTGACCGTGCGATCTGTGGTGTTCGACATCGGCGAAACCCTGACCAGCGACACCCGCTACTGGGGAGACTGGGCCCGCTGGCTCGAAATCCCCACGCACACTATGTCGGCCCTGGTCGGGGCCGTGCTCGCGCAGGGGCGGGACAACGCAGACGCGATCCGGATTGCTCGGCCAGGTGTCGACGTTGCCGCCGAGTGGCGGGCCAGGCAGGCTGCGGGACAGGGCGACTACCTCGATGAGTCCGACCTCTACCCGGATGTTCGGCCGGCTCTGGCCCAGCTGCAGGCGGTAGGGCTGTGGGTTGGGATCTCGGGCAACCAGAACGCCGCGGTGACCGAGTTGCTGCGCGGCCTCGGCCTGCCAGCCGATGCGATCGCCACGTCCGGCGAGTGGGGGGTGTACAAGCCGAACCCGGTCTTCTTCGAGCGGGTGACGGCCTGGGCCCCTGGCGAGCCTCACGAGATCGTGTACGTCGGCGATCACCCGGCGAACGATATCGCGCCGGCCCAGGCTGCCGGCCTTCGGGCGGCGCATCTTCGCCGCGGTCCGATCGGTCTCACGACTAACGCGCCCGGCGCGGACTGGACGGTCGGCTCACTGACCGAGCTGGCTGAGCTGTTGGCCGACCTGTAGCAAGACCGCCCCGACGGTCATACCGTCGGGGCGAATCCGCCCGGCGTCGTACAGGCGCCGGTACCGTTCCGAGTGCGACCACGGAACGGAGCCACCTTATGCCCGGAACGACTGCTGCCGCACTCGGTCAGCGCATCGAAACTGCCCGGCACGCTGCTGGGTTGACTCGCCGCCAGGTGCACGAGGCGTCCGGCGTGAGCATCAGCATGCTCCGCAAGGTCGAGGACGGCGAGCGCTGGCCTTCTGATGCTGTGCTCGACGCCCTTGCGCAGGCAGTCCAGACCACGCCGGAGGAGCTGTTGGCGGGACCCCGGCGGACGGATAGCCGGGTGCATCAGGCCGTCCCCGAGCTGCAACGCGTGATCGCCGCGTACGACCTTCCGGAGGATGGTCCGGTCCGGTCGCTGCGGGAACTCGCGGCGGACGTGGACCAGGCGGTCGAGGACCGCGTGCAGTCCCAGTACGTGCGACTTGCTGAGCAAGTGCCGGTGCTGCTTGCGGAGCTGTTCCGTGCGGTCGACCAGGCTCGCGGTGCTGAGCGCGAGCAGGTCGCCCACTACCTCGCGCTGGCCATCCGTTCGGCGGACGCGGTGGCCTACAAGTACGGCTACCGCGACCTGAGCGCTCGTCTGGTGGAGCTGATGCGCTGGGCCGCGTCGATCGCCGCTGATCCCGCCCTCGAAGCCGCTGCAGCGTACGTCCGTATGGAGACCTACTTCTCCGCTGGCCAGCTCGACCCTGGTCTGCGGTCGCTCCAGGCCGCAGTCGATCGGATGCCAGCGCCGGCGACGGAGCCATTCGCTGCGGCTGCTGCCGCGCTGCACATGCGGGCAGCTGTCGCGGCTGGACGGATGGGGCGCCCGGACGAGGCTCGCGAGCATCTCCGGGACGCTGAGGCGTTGTCCCATCAGGTGCGGGAACGGCTGTACGACGGGACTGCCGTTGGTCCGGACTCCCTGGAGATCCACCGGCTCTCTGTGGCAGTCGAGGTTGGCGAGCAGGAGGATCTGCGGGCAGCGGTGAAGGCAGCGGGCCGGTGGGCACCTCCGCGGGAACTGCCTGCGGAGCGGCGGTCGCACTACTACATCGACCTCGGCCGTGCTCAGATGATGCTGGGGCAGCCGCAGCACGCACGGGAGTCGTTGCTGGTCGCGAGGCGGATTGCGCCGCAGCACGTACGAGAGCACGGCCAGGTCCGGGCCGAGCTGGCCACGATGGTCCGGCTGTCCCGCGGTAAGGACGAGCAGTTGCTCGCGTTCGCCCGGTGGGCCAGGGCGGTCTGAGGGGGTGCCACAGGTTGTGGCACTTGCGGGGGTAGCGCCCGGGGACGCTTAGTTGTGTGACAGGGACACCGAACCCGCAGGTCATCGACCCGGGATCAATAAGCCCGGCGCGACTCCACGGCGAGGCGTGCATCTGCTGCGGCTCACCTGAGCCACCGATGGTTGCGGCTGGTCATGTCTACACGTCGACCGGCTCCAGGACGGCGCCGCTCGGGTGGCCCGTGGTGGCCCACCCCACGTGCCTGGCGGCCGAGTCGTGACCGCGGTCGCGGCGTCGTGGCCGCCGCCGTCGGACCACATCGTCATCACGCTCGACGTCCGTCCCGTCGGGCGGTACGTCAGTGCGGAGTGCCAGCTCGGCGCGCACCACGGGTGTCCCGGTGGCCTGCGCGCCGGCGACGGCTCCGGGCCGTTGATCTGTCTCTGTCTCACCCCCGGCTGCTCGTGCAACCGACACCTGACCTAGGAGGTACCTGATGCTGCCCCGCGCCGAGACTTCGCGGCCGTTCCCGCCCGGACCGATCCAGGTCGAGTTCCGGCCGACCCACGGTCCCTTTCTCACGATCACGGTGAGCCCCGAGCAGTGGTGGGGCGAGGCCTGCATCCTCGGCACGGACTGCGCCAGCGGCGGCCCGCTGGTGCACGTCGGCTTCCTCTACAACATGGCCGCCATCCCGGGCACCATCGAATACAGCCACGGCGCGGACGCGCACGCGGACTGCCTGCGGCCCGAGAATCGCCGGATGCCCGCGCACAGCCACTGCAACCCGGCCGGAGCGAGGTCGAGCAAGTGAGCGCCGTCGGCGGTCAGCCAGTCCAGCCGATCATCACCGTGGGCAACTGCCCGTGCTGCTACGCGTACACCCGCGGGCGGCTGATCAAGACGGTCGACGAGCGTCGTGAGCTGGTCGAGCACGACGACTGCCCGGGGAGGCCTCCGCGCGGGATCCGGGCCCGTACCTACAACGGGTGAACACCAGCGTCAGTGGTCAGTTGCGCGCGACGATGGTGAACCAACTTCCGACCACGGAGAGGACGCCATGAGCGGCGTTGTCCCCTATGACCGGCAGGGCCGTTGGCCCGGTCGCCGCCGGGACGTCACAGCCCCGACGGAGAAGCGTCACCCCCAGTTCCCGCCGCCGGCCGAGATGCTGGCGGCTCTTGAGGAGGAGGACGAGATGCACGACGACGGACAGAACCCGGCTTCGGGAGGGTCTGGAGGCATCGGGGGCCCGAAGGCACCGCCGGCCGGACCGAACACCCCGCCGCCGCCGAACCCGCCGCCGACGGAGTAGCGCACCACCCCCCTGGCCGGCCGTACGGCGGTGCGGTCGGCCAGGCCCATGGTCATCCGTAGAGCAGGCGCCAGGTCTCAACGCCGAGGGCGCGGGCTGTGGCAACGAGGTCGTCCAGGCTGGGTGGCGTTTTGCCGATCTCCCAGTTCGATACCGATTGCCGGTCCCGGCCGATTAGTTCGCCGAGGCGTTCCTGGCTGATGCCGTGCTGGCGGCGTAGGTAACGGATCCGGTCGCCGACCTCGCGACGTTCCCGCAGTTGGCGGGTGTCTGGTTGTCGTTGGGGTGGGGTCGGCACCTCATGACCGTCACCCGATCAAGATCGAATGTCTGCATACCAAAGTCCCCATCTGCTCGACCTTGCGTTCGCCTATGATTGGTACATGCAACCGGGGGGACCGAACCGGGAGCACACCCTGCCTAGCTACATCCTCATCATCGACGGACAGCAGACACGACACGGCGACCTACAGAAAGCGATCGCCAACCTGCGTGACCGGCTCGGTTCCGCTGGCCTTGACCCCGCCCAACACGACGCGTACCTCTGGTTTCTCGATGACCCCGGCAGGGTTCACGACTTCATCACCGCAGATGGCGAGTACCGGCTGAACTACGTAGCTGGCCGGTCCGGGCACTCGGCAGTCATCCGACCAGAGGGCTGACGTCCTGATAGTGGGCCTCGTGCCGGCCGTACCAGTACGTCAGCTGTGGAAGCGACTCGACGCCCACTGCCTCTCGCAGGGGGGCAAGGTGCGTTGAGACCGTTCGCGGGGTGACGCCCAATGTACGTCCGATGACCTCCAGGCCGTCGCCGCGCACGAGCCCTTCCAGGATCGTCTTCTGCATCGGGGTGACCTCGACGAACGTTCCTCCTGTCCACGGCATCGCGCTGCCCCAGAGAAGATCCATCATCGTTGCCAGACACCGCACCACGGCCTCATCGTGGATGATCAGCGCTCGTTCGTCTGGGGGCGCCCCTTGCCCCTCCCAGGGCGTGAGGACCGCGGTCACTGCCGTCTTGCGATCGATGATGACCGTTCTGGGGAATCGCTGCGCGACGGTTCGCACCTTGGCCCCGTGCACAGTGACTGTCGCCGCCCAGCGGGCGGTCGGTTCATCGCGGCGCGCTGTGTAGTGGTTGATCGTGTGCATCTTCACGCCGCGCTGCAGGACTGCGATGTCACGTTGGTAGCTGAGGGCGAGCTGAGCGGCTGGCCTCGGGCCGTTCGGCTGGGCCGTGAAGAGCTCAGACTCACAGGCGGCCAGGAGCGGGGTCAGTCGGTCCTGGATGACGTCGAGGCCAGCCAGGTACTCAATGGCGCCACCCGTGGACGGTTGGGCCATCTGGTACGCGCCGATCAGGTCGTTCATCTCGCTGGCTACGGAGGCAGCTTGGGAGAGGTAGCGGCTGCCGAGGTTCTGCAGGTGGCTCTGCCAGTGCAGGGCTGCCGCCGATGCATTGAGGGCCGTGTAGTGCCCAGGACGAGCTGCGTCTGGGGCAGCAAGCCTCAGCCCGAGGAGTTCGTCAAGTGGGTTGCCGGGCTGCGGTGCGGTGTCCGATCCACTCAGCAGTTGTCGGTAGAGCTGCTTTGCTTCCGGACTCAGAAGGTTTTGATCAGCAGTCGCGCCCGAAGTGTCCACTTTCACCCCCGCGTTGGACTTCTACTGTCGGAAGTCTAGCCGCCACGACACTGGAAGCGCTTGAACTAGCAACTACCCGCGCGAACACTAGTGCGTGCGCACATTGACGCGTCCTTCCCCGAGTACTGAAAGGGGTGTCCCATGTCCTCTCGCACGTGGATCGCCCGCCGAGCGGCTGCCGTTCTGGCTGGCGCCGCCCTCACTGTCGGCGCCGCACTCGCCGTCGGTACTACCGCATCACCGGACCCGCGGCCGACCGTCGCGGACTCCAGCTGGGGCGGCATCGTTGCCCCGGACCCGACTCCCACCACCGTGTCGGCGGCCCCCATGACTGTCAACGACTCGTCGTGGGGTGGCTGAGGTAGCACACAGGCCCGGCCGGCGGCTGCTCTCCGACCGGCCGGGCCCCTGAACTCCCCTGCGGAGTGCCCGACGGAAACGGGCGCTACGGAGGGGGACCGTGAGGTCGTTGGAATCCTACTGACCTCACCATCGCGCGGGACCCGCCGCATGGCGGGACCGGGCGATCTGCCGGGGCAGGCCTGACCCCCCTCTACCCCGGCACGAAAGCGCCCCCATGTCACTACGGCGACTGGGGGCGCTTTCACGTTCACGTGGCCCTGGCCTGCGGGTTCACCATGATCGTTTGGGGGAAATTTAGGAGGAGACGTCGTGTGGCCGGACTGTAGCGAGACTGTCCGAGACTGTGGTGAAACTGCTGATCACCTCGACGGTGGGAGCGGCGAACACCTTCCCACCAGGGAAGATGCCGCCATTCCACCAGGTCAGTGCTGTGCCCCAGGCAGGATTCGAACCTGCGACACCGGCTTTAGGAGAGCCGTGCTCTATCCCCTGAGCTACTGAGGCGTGGCCGGTCGGTGACCAGGCCGTTCACAGCGTACCGGATCAGGGGTCGGCCGGGGGTGGCGGACCGGGAGGCGGGGGTGCCGGGGTCTGACGGGGGGACAGCGCGGGGGGAGCCGGGCGGGCCGGCTCCCCCCGCGCCGGGACGGTCAGAGCAGGCGCAGCAGGCGGGACTCGATGGACGGCGGGTTCAGGTCGCTCTGGAGGGCCACCCGGACCTCCGTCCGGCTGTCGCCCGCGCCCACGCGCAGCGTGCCGACCTCCTTGCCCGCCTTCTCGTTGTGGCCCAGGGCGGACGGGTCCAGGGTCACGGTGCCGGTGACGCCCGGGAAGCCGGGCACCACGAGGTCGTTGGTGGCGACGACCGAGACCTTGCCGCCGAGGCCGTCGTCCACGCTGGCGACCACGTCGCCCTTCTTCACCACGGTCTGGCCGGTCAGCCCGTTCTGGGCGGCCTGAATCTGCTTGCCGCTGACCTTGAGCACGGTCGGCAGGATGCCGTCACCGGGGTTCGGGCTGGTGGCCTGCTGGCCCAGGGTGACGCCGAGGATCAGCCGCTTCACGCCGCCGATCTCCTTGTAGGCGGCCCACATCAGGCAGCCGCCGGCCGGGGTGCTGGAACCGGTCTTGACGCCGATGACGCCGGTCTTCGGGTTGATCAGGTTGTTGGTGTTGGAGATCTTCACGTTGTTGAACGTGGTGTCCGGGGTGGAGACGATCTGCCGGAAGATGTCGTCCTGCATGACCTGCTCGGCCAGCTTGAGCTGGTCCTTCGCGGTGGACTTGGTGTCCGCGTTGTAGCCCGCCGGGTCGGCGTAGGTGGTGTTGGTCATGCCGAACTTGGCCGCGGTGTCGTTCATCTGCTTGACGAACGCGTCCTCGGAGCCGGAGTGGAAGCGGGCGAGCAGCCGGGCCACGTTGTTGGCGGACGGCAGCATCAGCAGTTCCAGCGCCTGGTACTCGGTGAGCTCCTGGTTCTCGACGAGCGTCACGCGGGACTCGTCGGCGTTGCCGGACTCCTGAGCGGCCTGCTTGTCCACCTTGATCTTGGGGCCGCTCTCCCCCTTCTTGAGCGGGAACTTCTGCAGGATCAGATAGGCGTTCATCACCTTGGTGACGCTGGCGATCGAGGCCGGCGCCTCCTGGCCCGAGGTGCCCAGGCTTCCGACGCCGACCACCTCGGCGGCGGACTGGCCCTTGGCCGGCCAGGCGAGGTCCAACTGGTCGCCGGCGAAGCTGAAACTGCCCGCGGTCGTCATCCGCAGCTTCGGGTCCGGCAGCGGGCGCAGCAGCTGGCCCACCACGAGCACGCCGAGCACCACGGCCAGGAAGGCCGTCCAGATGGTGACCCGCTTGAGCGCGCGGCGCAGCGGCGAGACCGGGCGGGCGTTGAGGGTGGCGAGCACCTCCATCGCCTCGGCGGTGTTCTCCGGCGAGGGCTGGGGCTGGGGCTGGGGCTCCGGAGTCGGCCGGGGCTCCGGCCGCGGCGGCACCTGCTGGGAGGGCAGCGGCTCGGGCCGGGGCAGCGGCGGGACGGGCGGCACCGGCCGCCGGTCCGGCTCGGGCAGCGGTGTCGGCGCGGGGGCGGGGGTGGGGGCCGGCTTCGGGGCCGGCCGGGGCAGCGGTTCGGGGGCCGGGTCCGGCTCCGGCAGCGGAGCGGGCTCCGGGGGCTCGGGGACGCTGCCGGCGGCGGGCGGCGCCGCCGGGGCCGCGGGGGTGCGGAGCGGGGCGGGCTTCTCCAGCTTCTCGGACCGGCCCGACTGCCCCGCCCCGCCCGAGCGCTGACCGGGCTGCCCGTTCCCGGTCAGTGCGACGGGCGCGGTGGCGTCGGGAGTCTCGGAGGTCTCGGAGGTCTCGGAAGCTCCGGGGGTCTCGGGTGCGTCGGCCTTCTCCGGCTTCTCGGCCTCTGCCGGCTTCTCGGCCTTCGCCGCCTCATCGGGCCCGTCGGCTTCGTCGGCCTCGTCGGCTTCGTTCACCGTGCCGGCCTCGTCGGCCTTGCCGGCCTTGCCGACCGGCTCCGCCGCCGCGGTGGTCCGGATGGCGAGACGCGGGTCGGCGACGGGCGTCCGCTCGGCGCTCCCCTTCTCACCGTCGGTCTCCGGCGCGTCCTTCTCCTTCTGCGCGCCGCCGCCGGAAACGCCCTCGTCCGCGCGCTTGCGCAGCTCTTCCGGCAGGCGCAGCGCGGTGGTCCGGTTGTCCACCGGCAGCCGCAGGGCGGTGGTGCGGTCGTCCGTCGGCAGCCGCAGCATGGTCGTCCGACTGTCCACATCCCGGACACGGAGCTCCACCGTCGGGCCACCCTTGGTGCCCGCCTTCGGCCCGTCCACGGAGGAGTCGGCCGAGGTGCCGGCGGCGGTGTCGGCAGCGGTGTCGGCGACGGGCGAGGCGTCAGCGGACGCGTCGGCGGCGGCCTCGGTCGAGGCGTCGGCCGAGGACCGGACGGCCCCGGCTGACGCCCCGGCAGCCGCCGCACCCTCCCGTTCGCCCTTCCGTTCGCGCTCGCGGTCCCGCTCCCGCTCGCCGTCCCTCAGCACCCTGTCGGGGGACTCGCCCACGTATCCCAGCCTCCTCAACGCCCGGCGGGGCACCGGCAGACCCGATTTCGGGAAGCCGACGCCCCGCCCCGTGTACCTGTACAGTCTCCGCCACCAACGGCCGTCCGGCCGCGCACACCCCGCCCGACCGGGGCTTATTGCCGCCGCACGGCCGCAACGCGGTCTGTTCAAGGGTCAGACGCCGGGCCCGAGGCCGCCGGTTCCGCGCCTTCACCGCAAGGTCACGATTCGGAGGCGTACTCGACAAGCCCGTGTGAGAGGCGTCACCCTGTCTCTCATCCACGCGGGGAGGCTTGGATGGGCAAGAGCCGCAGAACTGTTCCCGAGGAACTCTTGCTGCTCGCTTTGGACCCGACCACGGGTACCACGGCGCAGCCGCAGACCCTCGACCTCGGACTCGCCGGGGCCCAGCTCGTCGAGCTGTCCCTGGCCGGACGGATCGTACCGGAGGGTGACCGGATCGCCGTCGTGCTCGCACGACCGACCGGTGACCCGACCCTCGACCACGCACTGGAACTGCTGCGCCGACGCGGCAGTCCGGTCCGCGCGGCGCACTGGATCGGCGGGCCCCGGCTGGGGCTGCGGCAGACGTACCTGGCGCACCTGGAGCGCTGCGGCATGGTCACGGCCGTGCCGGGGCAGGTGTGCGGGGTGCTGCCGACGACCCGGTACCAGGCGTCCGACGACTGCACCAACGCCGCGATCAAGCAGCGGCTGGACACCGCGATCCGCACCGGCGTGCCGCCGGACCCGCGGACGGCCGCGCTGGCGGCCCTCGCCCACTCGGTGGGGCTGGGCAAGCACCTGTACCCGGGCAACGAGGGCCGGTCCTCACGGTCGCGGCTGCGCGACCTGATCCGGTACGACCCGTTGGGCGGGATGGTCGCGCATGCCGTGATGGACGTGCAGAACGGTCTGCCGGCGCAGCAGAACCGTTCATCCCAGGGCCCTGGGGCCGGTTCCGGGGCCGCTTCCGGTCGCTCCGGTGCCCGTGCCACGGGCCGGTCCCCGGGCGGGCGGGTCCCCGCGCCGCGGGTCGGGGTGCGCTGACCCGGGCCGCCGGACCCGTACCGGGCGACGACCCGGGCGGCACGTCCGACGACCCTGACGACGCCCCGGACGACGGCACATCCGGCGGCACATCCGACGGCACGTCCGACGGAAGGTCCGAGGGAACGCCCGGCAGCGCGCGGCGCACCGTTCGCGCCCCTCGGCGGCGCTGAACGACCTTTCGCACTTCTCCGCACCACCAGGACGACCGGTTCCACCGGCACCACCGGCACCACCGGAGGCATCGGGAACACCGGAAGCACGAGAAGCACCAGGAGCACAGAGGGGCGGTCGCCCCGCGACGCAAGTCGCCCGGCGACCGCCCCTCTGCCGTTCCCGCAGGCCCGTGGGGGCCCACCGCAACTACCGGTTCGAGTCGCCGAGCCGCATTACCACCTGGGGGCTTCCGCTGTCTCACAGACGCGCTTTTCCGATGATCTGTTCTACCGCGCTGCTGTGATTCCCCGGCGCCGACCTGGCCCAAGGTGACATGCTGCTCCAAGTCAGGGGGGTTGGTCCCAATGTCCGAAGTGTTCCGAGGGCTGCCGTTCCAACGATCACCAGAGGTTCGGCCGGAGGTCGACGTGTCCGCGAACATCAATCCCACCGTGCGCCGCCGACGCCTCGGCTCCGAGCTGCGCAAACTCCGCGAGGGCCTGGGGATGACGGCGGAGGAGGTGGCCGGCCGCCTGATGGTCTCCCAGTCGAAGATCAGCCGCCTGGAGAACGGCCGCCGCAGCATCAGCCAGCGCGACGTGCGCGACCTCTGCGACGTGTACAACGTGGCCGACGAGCAGATGCGCGGCAGCCTGATGGAGATGGCCAAGGAGTCCCGCCAGCGCGGCTGGTGGCACGACTTCAACGACATGCCGACCCCGTACAGCGTCTACATCGGGCTGGAGGCCGAGGCCTCCTCGATCCGCGCCTACGAGTCCTCCTTCATCCCCGGCCTGTTGCAGACCGAGCAGTACGCGC
Organism: Kitasatospora sp. NPDC056076; assembly: GCF_042266305.1. NCBI lineage: Bacteria > Bacillati > Actinomycetota > Actinomycetes > Kitasatosporales > Streptomycetaceae > Kitasatospora > Kitasatospora sp. NPDC056076. Next base: position 104,075 of record NZ_JBHJWG010000017.1, on the reverse strand, counting down.
AGGCGGTGGTCGAGGGCACCCAGCCGGACACCGACGCGATCGCGGTGCAGCGCCGGGTCCAGGTGCGGATGAAGCGCCAGGAGCGCGTCCACGGCGAGAACCAGCTCGGCAGCCTGTGGACCGTCATAGACGAGGCGGCGCTGCGCCGCGAGGTCGGCAGTCGCGAGATCATGGCCCGCCAGCTGCGGCAGATGCTGGAGCTGAGCCTGCGCCCGAACATCACCATCCAGGTGATCCCGTTCTCGCACGGCGCCCACCCCGGTATGACCGGGACATTCTCCCTGCTGGAGTTCCCGGAGTCAGCCGATTCCACGGTTGTCTACTTCGAAGGTGTGACGAGCGATCTCTACCTGGAGAAGGAGACCGATGTGCGCCGCTATACCGGTCTGTACGACTACCTGAGAGCGGCCGCACTCGGTGTCGCGGAGAGCCGGTCGCTGATAGCCGACATCGAAAAGGGATACCACGAATGAGCACCCCCGCCGAGCACGGAACCCGTTGGCGCAAGAGCAGTCACAGCGGAGGCCAGGGCGCCTGCGTGGAGATCGCCGGACCGGCCGCGGGAGCGGTCGCGGTCCGGGACTCCAAGGACCCGGCCGGTCCGCAGCTGCGCTTCTCCACCCAGGCCTGGAACGCCTTCGCGTCCGCTGCGGCGGCGGGGGCCTTCGGCGAGGTCTGAACGGGATCCGTGCTCGGCCCAGTTGCCCGTAGCGCTGTGCGTCGCCCCGAGCGGCGGCGGTCGGCGCTACGGGCAACTGCCGTTCCGGGGGCCGTGCTTCACGAAGGCGCCCTTCACGAAGGCGCCCTGCACCAACGCGCCCTTCACGAAGGCGTCGGCCGGAGCGCCGCCGTTCAGTGCGCCACCGGGTAGCGGACCGCCCAGTCGGCCCCCTCCGGGCTCTGCCGGTCGTGCAGTTCGGTGCCGTGCATCAGCTCCAGGGCGAAGTCGTCGGCGAGTTCGAGGATCGCGCCGCGCCCCTCCAGCCCGGCCACCAGGCCCGGCGGCAGCGCGGTGTCGCCGTGCAGCACCCCGAGCAGGTTGCCGCATATCGAACCGGTGGAGTCGCTGTCCCCGGAGTGGTTGACGGCCAGCAGCAGGCCCGAGCGGACGTCGTGGGCGACCAGCGCGCAGTAGACCCCGATGGCCAGCGCCTCCTCGGCGACCCAGCCCTCCCCCAGGGCCTCGACCCGCTCGGCGGACGGCTCGCCGGCCCGGACCGCGTCCAGTGCGGCGCGCAGCGCGGCGGTGGTCTCCTCGTGCGCGTGCCGCTCGGAGAGCAGGGCCAGTGCCAGGTGCACGCCCTCCTCCAGGGTGCCGCCGCGGGCGACGGCCTGGACGATCACCGCGAAGGCGCCCGCCGCGAGGTAGCCGGTGGGGTGGCCGTGGGTGAGCACCGAGCACTCCACCGCGAGTTGGAACACCAGGCCCGGCTCCCAGGTGGTGAGCAGCCCGAAGGGCGCCGCCCGCACCACCGTGCCGCAGCCCTTGGAGTGCGGGTTCTTGGGCCGGTCCAGGGTGCCGAGGCGCTCGCCGTCCGGGCCGGTGAGGCCGGTCAGGCAGCCCTGGCCGGGGGCGCGCTGGGCGTACAGCCACTCCTCGCGGCCGAGCCAGCCGAGGTCGGGGCGGCGCTCGTCCGGGCCCCAGTCGCGCTGGGTGGCGGCCCAGCGCAGGTAGGCCAGGTGCAGGTCGGTGGGCGGGTGCCAGCTGCCGGTGTCGCGCCGGATGTGGGCGCGGATCAGGCCGTCCACGGTGAACAGGCTGAGCTGGGTGTCGTCGGTGACGGCGCCGGTGCGCCCGTAGGCGGGGAGGTAGCCGGTGACGCCCTGCGGGCCGTGCTGGGCCCGGATCTTCTCCAGGTGCTCGAACTCGACGCCGGCGCCGAGCGCGTCACCGATGGCACCGCCGAGCAGGCAGCCGCGCACCCGGCTGCGGAAGTCCTGCTGCTGGGCTCGTGACCACAGTGGCATCACGACGGGGCGCCTTTCGTCGGGGTCGGGGGCCGCGTGCGACACCACGGCCGCCGACGCGCCCTGGCACTGTACTTCGAAGGTTCGAACGGAAGGACGGCGTCCCACGGAGTCCGCCGCCCCTGCCCGGCCCCCGCCCCGCCACTGCCCGGCCGCCGCCGGTACGGTCCCTACCCGCACGGCCCCTGCCCCGCCCGGTCCCCCGACCGTACGGTCCCGCCCGGCCGCCGCCCGTACGGCGGCCGGGGTTCGGGGTTCCCGGCGCCCGGCCTCAGTCCAGGACCGGCAGCAGCTCCGGCAGGTGCCCGTCCGAGGCGAGCGCCGCCGCCCGCCGCTCGGCGGGCACCTCGCCGTAGAGGGTGGTGCGCTGGCGGTGCGGGCGGCCGGCGGCCTCGGCGATCGCCTGGAGGTCGCGCACCGACTTGTAGCTGCCGTACGCCGAGCCGGCCATCCGCGAGATGGTCTCCTCCATCAGCGTGCCGCCGAGGTCGTTGGCACCGGAGCGGAGCATCTCGGCCGCGCCCTCGGCGCCCAGCTTGACCCAGCTGGTCTGGATGTTGGGGATGTGCGGGTGCAGCAGCAGCCGGGCCATCGCGACCACGGCGCGGTTGTCCCGGGCGGTCGGGCCGGGGCGGGCGATGCCGGCCAGGTAGACCGGGGCGTTGGTGTGGATGAACGGGAGGGTGACGAACTCGGTGAAGCCGCCACCGCTGTTGGATTCGAGCGAGCGTTGCTGGATCTCGGCGAGCAGCCGCAGGTGCCCGAGCCAGTGCGCGGGGGTGTCCACGTGCCCGTACATCATGGTGGACGAGGAGCGGATGCCCAGCTCGTGCGCGGTGCTGACCACCTCGACCCAGGTCGCGGCCGGCAGCTTGCCCTTGGTGAGCACCCAGCGGACCTCGTCGTCGAGGATCTCGGCGGCGGTGCCGGGGATGGTGTCCAGGCCGGACTCCTTGGCCCGCTGCAGCCAGTCGCGGATCGACAGGCCCGTCCTGGTGGCCCCGTTGACCACCTCCATCGGGGAGAAGGCGTGCACGTGGATGCCGGGGACCCGCTCCTTCACCGCGCGGGCGATGTCGAAGTAGGCGGTGCCGGGCAGGTCCGGGTGGATGCCGCCCTGCATGCACACCTCGGTGGCGCCCACCTCCCAGGCCTGGGCGGCCCGTTCGGCGACCTGTTCCAGGGAGAGGGTGTAGGCGTCGGCGTCGGTGCGGCGCTGGGCGAAGGCGCAGAAGCGGCAGCCGGTGTAGCAGACGTTGGTGAAGTTGATGTTCCGGGTGACGCAGTAGGTGACCTCCTCGCCGACCGCCGCCTTGCGGACGTCGTCGGCGATCCGGCACAGGGCGTCCAGGGCCGGGCCGTCGGCGTGGAAGAGCGCCAGCGCGTGGTCGTCGGTGAGCTTCGTCGGGTCGTCGGCGGCCACCGCCAGCGCCTCGCGCAGGTCCCCGGCGAGGCGCTCGGGCGCGCCCTTGGCCAGCACCTGCTCGCGCAGCACCTCCCAGTCGCCGTACACGTCCTCGAAGTCGGCCCGGCGGTCGCCGGTGCGGCCCTCGGTGTCGACGGCGGTGTGCAGGTCGGTCCGGCCGTACGACTCCGGCAGGTCCTCGGGCTCCTGCCAGGGGCGACCCAGGACGGCCGCGTCCGGGTTGGCCAGGCCGGTGGCCGGGTCGGCCAGGGCACGGACGTGCGGCAGCACCCGCGGGTCCAGCCAGGGTTCGCCGCGCAGCACGTACTCGGGGTAGACGGCGAGGCGCTCGCGCAGTTCGAAGCCGGCCGCGGCGGAGCGCTCGGCGAGGCGGTCGATCTGCGGCCAGGGGCGCTCGGGGTTGACGTGGTCCGGGGTGAGCGGGGAGACGCCGCCCCAGTCGTCGATGCCCGCGGCGATCAGCCGCTCGTACTCGCCGTCGACCAGGTTCGGCGGCGCCTGGAGGCAGGCGGTCGGGCCGAGCAGGTGCCGGGCGACGGCCACCGTGGCGACCAGTTCGTCCAGTTCGGCGTCGGGCATGCCGCGCATCGCGGTGTCCGGCTTGGCCCGGAAGTTCTGCAGGATCAGTTCCTGGACGCCGTGGTAGGCCCGGGAGACCTTGCGCAGCGCGAACAGCCCCTCGGCGCGCTCCTGGTGGGTCTCGCCGATGCCGATCAGCAGGCCGCTGGTGAAGGGGACGGAGCTGCGGCCCGCGTCCTCCAGCACCCGCAGCCGGACGGCGGGTTCCTTGTCCGGGGAGCCGAAGTGCGGGCCGCCGGGCTCGCTCCACAGCCGGGTGGCGGTGGTCTCCAGCATCATGCCCATCGAGGCGGAGACGGGCTTGAGGCGCTGGAAGTCCGTCCAGCTCAGCACCCCGGGGTTGAGGTGCGGCAGCAGGCCGGTCTCCTCCAGGATCCGGATGGACATGGCCCGGACGTAGGCGATGGTGTCGTCGTAGCCGTGCGCGTCCAGCCACTCGCGGGCCTCGGGCCAGCGGTCCTCGGGCTTGTCGCCGAGGGTGATCAGGGCTTCCTTGCACCCGAGTTCGGCTCCGCGCCGGGCCACCTCCAGCACCTCGTCCGGGGACATGAACATCCCGTGCCCGGCCCGGCGCAGCTTGCCGGGGACGGTGGCGAAGGTGCAGTAGTGGCACTTGTCGCGGCAGAGCCGGGTGAGCGGGATGAACACGCTCTTGGAGTAGGTGATGACGCCGGGACGGCCGGCCGCCTCCAGGCCGGCGTCGCGCACCCGGGCGGCGCTCGCGCACAGGTCGCGCAGGTCCTCGCCTCTGGCCTGGAGCAGGACGGCGGCCTCGGTCGGGTCGAGGGCCACGCCGTCCCGGGCGCGGCGCAGGGCGCGCCGCATGGCGTTCGCGGTCGGAGGGTTGCTTGCGTCCGTTGCGGTTCCGTCCATGGCGCGACCCTACGCCAGGGTGGTACGACGGGATGACCCAACCCTGAGGCCGTCTCAGGGTCGGCGTACCCGCCAGGTTCACCTCGAAGTGCCCCTGCAGGGCGATGACGTGGCGGCGGTACCGGCCTCTAATGGAGGTGCAGGGCCAATCGCACGGGTTCGTAGAGGAGTTGAGGACGCCATGACCAATGGAACGGCGGGGGAAGACCGTTCGGACGGCGGGGTGCCGTACCGCTCACGGCGGCGCACCCTGGTGCGGGTCGGGGTGCCGGTGGCGGTGGTCGCGGCGATCGCCGCCGGGGTCGGGCTGGTGCCGGCGCTGGCCGCCGACTCGCCACCGGACCTGCCGCAGCTGTCCGCCGAGCAGGTGGTGGCCAAGGTGCTCGGCTCGGACGCCCAGACCCTGTCCGGGACGGTCTCCGTCTCCACCGACCTCGGGGTGCCCAGCCAGCTGCTGGGCGCGGCCGCGGGCGGCCTCGGCGCGGCGGCCGGACACGGCGGCGGGAGCGACGGGGGCGGCGCGGGCGCGGACCCGCAGGCCAAGCTGCTCGGCCTGCTCGGCGGTGACCGGACGCTGCGGGTCGCGGTGGACGGCCCGGACCGTCAGCGGGTCGACCTGATGGAGAACATGGCCGGCTACACCCTGGTCCGCAACGGCGACCAGAGCTGGGCCTGGGACAGCTCGACCAACACCGCCCTGCACCTGACCGGGCGTCCGGGCGGGCACGCCGGTCCCGCCGATCACGCCGATCCCGCCGGGAAGCCGAAGGGCCCGCTCACCGGGGTGCCGACCACCCCGCAGGAGGCCGCGAAGCAGTTCCTGACCGGGAGCGCCGGCACCACTTCCGTCACCGTCGACGGAACGGCCGACGTGGCCGGGCAGAAGGCCTACCGGCTGAGCGTCAAGCCGACCCAGGCCGGCTCGACGATCTCCGAGGTCCGGATCTCGGTGGCGGCCGACAACGGGGTGCCGCTCGCGGTGGTGGTGAAGTCCACCGACGGCTCCACCGTGCTGGACGTGCACTTCACCGACGTGTCCTTCGCCAAGCCCGCCGCCAAGACCTTCGACTTCACCGTGCCCAAGGGCGCCAAGGTGACGGAGCAGAAGGCGGACGCGGCGGCCGAGGGCGCGCACGGCTCCCGCGACCAGGGTGCCCAGGGCGCCGCCGGCGGGCAGGGCGCGGCGGGCGAGCGGGCCAAGGGCCACGACGGCGTGAACGTGATCGGCGAGGGCTGGACGGCCGTGGTCTCCACCCAGCTGCCCAGCAGCACCGGGGCGCCCTTCGGCGGCCCGCAGAGCGACGGCAAGCAGGGCGACGGCAAGCAGGGCAAGCACCAGAGCCGGTCGATGAACCCCCAGGCGCTGGTGAAGTCGCTCGGCAAGCCGGTCGGCGGCGGCACCCTGATCAGCACCAAGGTCGTCAACGTCCTGCTCGCCGACGACGGCCGGGTCTTCGCCGGTGCGGTGACCCTGCCGGTCCTCCAGCACGCTGCCGGGGTGAACTGACGGATGACCGAGGCTCCCGTAACGGGGGACGTTACGGAGTCGGCCGGGGGTCCGGGCGCCGCGTCGCGTCCGGCCCCCGTTCCTTCCGCTCCCGAGGCCCCCCGTACCGACGACGTGATCAGGACCCGCGGCCTGACCAAGCGCTTCCGCGGCGGCCAACTCGCCGTCGACGGCTTGGACCTGGCCGTGCCGCGCGGCTCCGTGTTCGGCTTCCTCGGCCCCAACGGCTCCGGCAAGACCACCACCATCCGGATGCTGATGGGCCTGATCGCCCCCACCTCCGGCACGGCCACCGTGCTCGGCGAGTCGATGCCGCAGTCCGTCGCCACCGTGCTGCCCCGGGTGGGCGCGCTGATCGAGGGCCCGGCGCTGTACGGCTTCCTCTCCGGCCGGGACAACCTGGTCCGCTTCGACGCCGCCGACCCGACCGCCGACCCGCGCACCCGCCGGCAGCGGGTCGGGACGGCGCTGGAGCGGGTCGGCCTGAGCGCCGCCGCCGGGAAGAAGGCCCGCGCCTACTCGCTCGGCATGAAGCAGCGGCTGGGCCTGGCCGCTGCGCTGCTGCAGCCGCGCGAGCTGCTGGTGCTGGACGAGCCGACCAACGGGCTGGACCCGCAGGGCATGCGGGAGATCCGGGCGCTGGTGCGGGAGGTCGCGGCGGAGGGCACCACGGTGTTCCTCTCCTCGCACCTGCTGGACGAGATCGAGCAGGTCTGCACCCACGCGGCCGTGATGTCCCGGGGCCGGCTGGTCGTCCAGGGCACCGTGGCCGAGCTGGCCGCCCGGGCCCAGGGCCGGCTGGTGGTCCGCACCCCCGACGTGGCGCAGGCCGCCGAGGTGCTGGCCGCCCACCAGGTGGGCGCGCTGGTGCCCGGCGAGGGTCGGGTCGACGGCGAGCTGGGCGCGAGCGGCGACGAGGCGCTGCCCAAGCTGTGCGCGGCGCTGGTGGAGGCCGGGGTCCGGGTGCACGGGTTCGGGCTGGAGCGGGGCACGTTGGAGGACGCCTTCGTGGCGCTGACCGGGGAGGGCTTCGATGTCGCGGGCTGAGGCTTCGGCGGGCGGGACGGCGACGGCCGGAGCCGCCACGGGCGGAGCGGCCGCGGGCGGGACGACGGCGGACGGGACGGTGCTGGTGGCCGGGCGGCGGCCGCAGACCGCGTCCGGGTTCCTGGCGCTGTTCCGCAACGAACTGCACCTGACCTTCCGCCGGATGCGCACCAAGGTGCTGCTGGGCATCCTGGCGGCGCTGCCGGTCCTGATCGGGGTGATCGTCAAGCTCAACACCGACAGTCCGCACGGCGGTGGCGGCGGCGCGCCGAGCTTCATCGCGCAGACCACCCAGAACGGCCTGTTCCTGGTGTTCACCGCGCTGGCGGTGGCCCTGCCGGTCTTCCTGCCGATGACGGTCGGCGTGGTCGCCGGGGACTCGGTGGCGGGCGAGGCGGCCACCGGGACGCTGCGCTACCTGCTGGTCGCCCCCGCCGGGCGGACCAGGCTGCTGGCCGCCAAGTTCACCGCCGGGCTGGTGTTCTGCCTGGCCGCCACCGCGGCGGTCGCGGTGACGGCGCTGGCCGCCGGCGCCGCCCTGTTCCCGCTCGGCGAGGTCACCCTGATCTCCGGGGACACCATCGGCTTCGGCGACGCCCTGCTGCGGGCGGTGCTGGTGGCCGGGGTGGTCGCCGCCTCGCTGGCCGGGCTGGTGGCGATCGGGCTGTTCGTCTCCACCCTCACCGGCAGCGGCATCGCGGCGATGGCCGCGACCGTCGGGCTGGTGATCACGGTGCAGATCCTGGACGCCTTCCCGCAGCTGGACGCGGTCCGGCCGTTCCTGTTCACCCACTACTGGACGAGCTTCTCGGACCTGCTGCGCGAGCCGATGTACTGGGACGGCGTGTGGAAGGACCTCGGCCTCCAGGCCGCCTACGTCGCCGTGTTCGGCTCGGCGGCCTGGGCCCGGTTCACCAGCCGCGACATCAGCGCCTGACGGGTTCCTTCGCCGCCCCCGCCCCGCGCGGTCCGCCCGCACCTGGCGCAGCGCGTCCCAGGTGAGCAGCGCGAGGGCGGCCCACACCAGGGCGAAGCCGGCCCAGCGCGCGGGCGGCATCGACTCGTGGAAGACCGCGACGCCGATCAGGAACTGGAACACCGGCGCCAGGTACTGCAGCAGGCCGAGCACCGTCAGCGGCACCCGGACGGCGGCCGCGCCGAAGAACAGCAGCGGGATCGCGGTGATCACCCCGCTGACCACCAGCAGCGCGGAGTGCCCCCAGCCGTACGAGCCGGCCACCGTGTGCCCGAAGGTGCCGCGCCCGCTGACCTCCAGGTAGACGAGGTAGCCGAGGGCGAAGGGGAACATGAAGGCGCTCTCCGCGGCCAGGCTCTCCAGCCCGCTCAGCCCGACCTGCTTCTTCACCAGGCCGTAGGTGGCGAAGGAGAGCGCCAGGGTGAGCGCGACCCAGGGCAGCTGCCCGTAGGCGGCGGTGAGCACCGCGACGGCGGCGGCGCCGATGCCGACGGCCGTCCACTGCACCGTGCGCAGCCGTTCCTTGAGCACCAGGACGCCGAAGCCGATGGTGACCAGGGGGTTGATGAAGTAGCCGAGGCTGGTCTCCACCACGTGGCCGTTGTTGACGGCCCAGATGTAGACGCCCCAGTTGACGGAGATCACGGTGGCCGCGCCGGCCAGCATGGCGAGCCGGCGGGGCTGGCGCAGCAGCGGGCGTATCCAGCTCCAGTGCCGCTGGGCGACCAGCATCAGCACCACCGCGACCAGCGACCAGACCATCCGGTTGGCGAGGATGTCGTCGGCGGCGCCGGGCTCCAGCAGCGGCCAGAACAGGGGGAAGATCCCCCAGATCCCGTAGGCCGCCGTGCCGTACCAGAGGCCTCGGCCGCTGTCCTGCTGGGTCGTCTGTGGCATGGCCGAGTGCCCTCCCGCGCGCGCGAATATCGATGCGACGGTAGCGGGCGGGAGGGCGGACTGTCATCTCCGTTTCCGGATTTTGGTCATGACATTGCTTGCATGCTGGACGGCTCCGGCGTCCGCGCCGGTCGGACTCCGGCGTCCGCGCCGTGTCCTCGCCGGTCAGGGGCCCTTCGGGCGCCCGTGTCAGGCGCCCGTGTCAGGCGCCGGTCGACCGGGCGGCCAGCGCCTCGCGGACGGACTGCGCCAGCGGGGCGGTCGGGCGGCCGATCAGCCGGGCCAGGTCGCCCGGGGTGCCGGCCAGCTCGCCGCGCGCGATGCCCGCGTCCACGTCGACCAGCGCCTCGGCGAAGCCCTGCGGCAGGCCCGCGCCGACCAGGACCTCCAGGTGCTCGGCCGGGGTGACGTCGCGGTGCGCGACCGGCTTGCCGGAGGCCTGCGCCAGCTCGGCGGCCAGCTCGGGCAGGCTCCAGGCGGTGTCGCCGCTCAGCTCGTACACCCGGCCCCGGTCGCCCTCGCCGTCGCCGCCACCCGCGCCGTCGCCCAGCAGCACCGCGACCGCCGCGTCGGCGTAGTCCCGGCGCGGGGCGGTGGCCACCCGGCCGTCCCCGGCACTGCCGAGCACCACGCCGCGCTCGACCGTGCCGGCCGCGTCGCCCAGGTAGTTCTCGGTGTACCAGCCGTTGCGCAGGAAGGCGTACGGCAGGCCGGAGGCGAGGACCAGCTCCTCGGTGGCCCGGTGCTCGTCGGCCAGCCGGAAGGTGGCCGCGGCCGGGATGCTGGTGTAGGCGAGCAGGGCGACCCCGGCCGCCCGCGCGGCCTCGACCACGGCCCGGTGCTGCGGGATCCGGCGGCCGACCTCGCTGCCCGAGATCAGCAGCACCCGGTCCCCGGCGGCGAAGGCGCCGGCCAGGCTCTCCGGCCGGTCGTAGTCGACCACCCGGACGTCGACGCCGCGCGCGGCCAGGTCGGCCGCCTTCCCGGCGGAGCGGACGGCGACCGCCACCTCGCCCGCGGGGACCCGGGCCAGCAGGCCCTCGACGACGAGGCGGCCGAGCTGGCCGGTGGCTCCGGTGACGACGTACATGGGGTGCTCCTCTGGATGGTGTCCGACCTCGAATGGCCGCTGGCCTCGACACTCACCCTAGAGCTGGCACTAACCTTTCGAAAGTACGCACTTCGAAGTAGGGTACTGACATGAAGGTAAGCACCCTGCGCATGGTGGGCGGAGCACCGGTCGACGCGGTGCCGCCCCCGGCGAACGTCTTCGACCGGATGTGCCCGTCCCGGGGCGTGCTGGAGCACGTCACCAGCCGCTGGGGCGTGCTCGTCCTCGGCGCGCTGCGCGAGCGCGGCTACCGGTTCAGCGAACTGCGGCGGCAGGTCTCGGGGGTCAGCGAGAAGATGCTCGCCCAGACCCTCCAGACGCTGGAGCGGGACGGCTTCGTGCTGCGCGAGGCGCACGCGGTGATCCCGCCCAGGGTCGACTACAGCCTCACCCCGCTCGGCCGGGAGGCGGCGGAGCTGGTCGCGGCGCTCGCCCACTGGTCGGAGCAGCGGGTGGGCGCCGTGGTCGCGGCGCGCGAGGAGTACGACGGGCGGGCTACCGCTCCCTGATCAGGGCCTCCAGCCCGTCCAGCACCCGGGCCAGGCCGAAGGCGTACGCGTGGTCCGGGTCGTACGCGCCGCCGTGCGCCTCGCCCGCCGCGGCGCCGACCCGGGCGGCCACCGGGTGGCGCTCGGGGTCGAAGACCCGGGCCAGCAGCTCGGCGTTGGCCTGCCACCACTGGGCGTCGGTCATCGCGCTGTCCTGCTGGGCGGCCCGCTCGTCGGCGGCCATCCGGGCGCAGGTCTGGACGAAGCCGAGCAGGTGGGTCAGCGCGGCGTCCAGCTCGACGTCGGGCAGGCCGGTGCCCTCCAGGGCGCGCAGCTCGTACTCGTACTTGGCCATCAGGCCGGGGCCCAGCGGCGGGCGGCTGGTGGAGACGGCGGCGACCCACGGGTGGGCGCGGAACAGCGCCCGGTTGTCGTCCGCGACGGCGGTGGCCCGGGCCCGCCAGCCCGCGTCCGCCGGGGCGCTGCGGGGCACGGCGGCGTAGACGGTGTCGAGCATCAGGTCGAGCAGCTCGGCCTTGCCCGGCACGTAGGTGTAGAGGGCCATCGGGGACAGCCCCAGCTCCTGGGCGACCCGGCGCATGGTGACGGCCTCCACGCCCTCGGCGTCGGCCAGGGCGACGGCGGCGGCGGCGATCTCGCCGGTCGACCGGGCCTGCCGGGGGCCGCGGCGGCCCGGCTTCTCCTCGGCGGTGAGCCCCCAGAGCAGGGCGAGGGTGCGCGCCGGGTCTCCGGCGCCGCTGCGGTCGGCACCGCTGCGGTCGGCGCTGCTGCGGTCGGTGGCCATGCGGAGGATCCTCCCACGGGAGGCGGCGGCTACCGTCTCCCCATGACCAGCACTGAGCCGCTTCCCGGCACGGACACCGCCCAGGTCCTCCGCCCCCGGGTCACCTGTCGGCGCTGCCACCGGCCGCTGCACGACCCGGAGTCGCGGATGCTCCGGCTGGGGCCGGAGTGCCGGGACCCGGCGGAGCGGGTCGCCCGGTTCGAGGTGGACCAGGAGACCCTGCCGGGCGTGTAGGGCGGGGTTCGAGGACGGGCCCTACGGTCGGCCGAAGAGGCGGCGGAGCAGGCCGGGGCGGGACCGGCCCGGCTCGGCCGGCCGCTGTCGCCGCCGCTGCGGGGGTTCGGGCACCGCCGGGCCGGGCGCGTCGGCGCCCCCGGGTTCCTCGGCCCCCTTCGCGTCCTCGGCGGCCGCGCTGTCGCCGCCGTCCCGGCCGTCGTCGCCGTTCCGGGCGTCCTCGCCGTCCCGGGCGTCCTGGGCCTCGGCCGCCGCCAGCAGTCGCCGGGCGAGCTCGCGGTCGGACCGCTCCACCCACGGCGCGGCCAGCACCAGGGCGCAGTACGAGCGCAGGATCGTCACCACCCGGCTGCGGCTCGCCCGGGCGCTGTAGTGCAGCCGCTGCCGCAGCAGTGCGGCGACGTCGGCGCGGGCGGCGGGGTGGGTCCAGCCGATCGCGACCAGGGCGAACCCGGCCGCCTCGACCACCCAGTCCTCCGGGCCGAGCAGCAGGTCGCGCAGCACCCGGCGGCGTTCGGAGCCCTCCCAGGGCTGGTCGGTGCGGTGGTGGGCGATGCCGAGGCAGGCGAAGGCCTGGACGGCGCGCACCCACAGCTCGGGCTGGTGGGCGAGCAGCGCGCGGCCGAGGTCGTCCTCGCGCGGCAGCGGCGGGTGGACCAGGACGCCGAGCAGCTCGTCCAGCGGGAGCCCGGCCAGCCGGACGGCGTGGTCGTAGGCGGCGGGGACGGTCGGCCAGACGATCTCGGCGGTGGCGCGCACGAGGTCGGCGCTCGCCGGGGCGGGCGCGGCGACGGCCGGGCGCGGGTCGGTGCCGTCCCAGGCCCAGATCCGGGTGGTGGGCTCGGTCAGCGGCAGCCGGGGGTCGGGCTCGCCGACGGAGCGGTAGGACACCGTGGAGCGCGGCAGGGCGAGGTGCACGGCCAGCACCGAGCTGGGCGGCTCGACGGCGGAGGCGGTGCAGTCGACCTCGGTGTCGCGTCCGGCGCCGGACGAACCGAGCACCTGGTGCAGTACGTTGACGGTCGCCTCGGTGGTGCCGGTGACCATCCCGAGCCAGGACTCCCGGTGGCTGAGCCGCTCCAGCAGGTCCTGGGCGTACGCGTGGTCGGGGTGGTCCCGGTGGTGGTCGGCGAGGGCGAGCAGGTGGACCGCCTCGCCGTCGACGGCGTGCCGCAGGCCGTACAGGGCGGGGCCGGCCTTGGGGTGCCCGGGTTCGGCGGCGAGGACGCGCTCCAGCCAGGGCATGCCCTCGGCGGGCCGGCCGAGGGCGCCGTACAGCTCGGCGACGTCCACGGCGAGGTAGCCGCTGGAGTTGCCCTCGGCCGGTGCGACCCGGGCCAGTTCGGCCTCCCAGACGGCGAGCGCGTGCTCGGGGCGGCCGTCGGCGCGCAGGGCGTTGCCGAGCATCACGGCGGGCAGGTAGTCGGGGGCCAGCCGGTGGGCCCGCTCGGCGAGTTCGACGGCGCGGGTGGTGGCGCCGAAGCGGCGGGTCAGGCCGGAGGCCATCGCGAGCAGCAGCGGGTGGTCGGGGTGGCGGTCCACCACGGCCCGCAGGAAGCGCTCGAAGGGCCTGACCGCGTCGGCGAGTTCGGTGGGCAGCGGGTCCGGCAGCGCTCCGGCGGCGCGGGCCACTGCCTGGGCGACGGCGTCCGGGTCGACCAGGGTGGGCAGGTCCTCGCGGGCGAGCCACGCGGTGTGGGCCCAGGGGCGGGCCGGCTCGTACTGGATCGCCGAGGCGAGCAGGCCGACGGCGGTGTCCCAGTCCCCGGCGGCGGCCTCCACGTGGGCGCGGCAGACGACCGTGCCCAGGTAGACCTCGCCGTCCAGCGGGAACAGCTCGCGGGCCGCGGCCGGGCCGCCGGTGGCAGCGCACAACTCGGCCAGGGCCTCGTGCAGTTCGGGCAGCTGGGGGTCGGCGAGGATGGCGTCGGCGAGGTGGTCGGCGGCGTGGTCGAGGTCGCCGGAGTCGATCGCCAGCCGGGCGACGGCCACCTCGCCCTCGGCCGCCAGCCGTTCGTCGCCGTCGTCGTCGGTGTGCGCCATGCCCTGTCCCCCGGTCGCGGTCGCGCGGTGTTCGCTGGTTCCTCGGTCCTCGTGCGCGGACGAGGTTATCCGGTGCGTATGACTGGCCGATGATCACCCCGCGACGGGCACGGCGGACAACTGCCCCGCCCGTGACGACCCTTCTGATACGACCCTTACGAGTGGTTTAGACCTGAGAAGGGCTCAGGTAGGGGTTGGCGGCCAGCACGATGGCTCCGGTGCTTCGAGAGCGAAGCACCTTGCGCACCCCATCCCTGACGAGCCTGACGAGGAACGATGAAGCTCTCCCGCACCCTCTCCGCACTCGCCGCAGCCGCCGTGCTGAGCACCCTCGCCCTGACCGGACCGGTCGCCACACCGGCCTCCGCGGCGTCCTTCGTGGTCAGCGAGGCCCAGTTCAACAAGATGTTCCCGAACCGGAACTCCTTCTACACGTACAAGGGCCTCACCGACGCCCTGGGCGCCTACCCGAAGTTCGCCACCAGCGGCGACGACGCCACCCGCAAGCGCGAGGCCGCCGCCTTCCTGGCCAACGTCAGCCACGAGACCGGCGGGCTGCGCTACGTCGTCGAGCAGAACACCGCCAACTACAGCCACTACTGCGACACCAGCCAGCCCTACGGCTGTCCGGCCGGGAAGTCCGCCTACTACGGGCGCGGGCCGCTGCAGATCAGCTGGAACTTCAACTACAAGGCCGCGGGCGACGCCCTGGGCATCGACCTGCTGCACGACCCGTACAAGGTCGAGAAGGACCCGGCCGTCGCCTGGAAGACCGGCCTCTGGTTCTGGGACACCCAGAAGGGCGCCGGGACCGTGACCCCGCACAACGCGATCGTCAACAACCGCGGCTTCGGCGAGACCATCCGCAGCATCAACGGCGACCTGGAGTGCAACGGCAAGAACCCGGACGAGCGCAACGACCGGATCAACCTGTTCAAGCAGTTCGTCGGCGTGCTCGGCACCAGCGTCGGCGGCGGCAACATCTCCTGCTGACCCGCGCCGCCCGACGGCCCGACGGCCCGACGGGCCCGTCCGTGGAACGGGAAGTCGACCTGGCCGACTTCCCGTTCCGGGCGTCAGCCGATCGAGTGAACGGTGTCAGTGGCGTCTGCTGGACTGCCCCCAGACAACGAGACGAGGGGGCGGCCTGGATGGGCGTGCTGACGGACTACTTCCGCGCACCTGACGCGGAGACGGTGGTGCGGGCGTTGGCGGCGGCCGACGGCTCGTTGGCCGCCGTCCGACCGGACTTCGACGTGGTCGAGGCCAAGCGGATCGACCCGGGCGTCGTGCTGGGGCAGCTCGTCGCGGCGATCCTGGCGCAGCCGTGGCGGGTCGACCTGGTGGAGGACACGCCGATCTGGCCGACCGCTCCGCAACCCGGCCCGGACGGGCCCTGGGACGAGGACGACCCGTGGGCGACCGGCCCGTGGGCGTTCGAGCTCGGTGACGCCGCCCGGGACGCGCTCGCCGAGGTCCGCGACGACCGGATACCGGAGGCCGTCCGGCAGTGGGCCGAGGCGGAGGAGTGGGGCGGGGCGGATCCGACGGATCTGCTCCCGCCGGCCGGGGAGCTGATCGCCCTCGCCCGCCGGGCGCGGGCGGCGGGCGAACGGCTGTACTGCTGGGTCTGCCTGTAGCAGGCGCCTCGGCGTGTCCGGCCGGGCTCGGCGGGCTCAACAGCTCAGCAGGCTCGACGGGCTCAGCGAGCTCAGCAGGCTCGACGGGCTCAGCGAGCTCAGCGGGCTCGACGGGCTCAGCGAGCTCAGCGGGCTCGACCACGGGTGATCGGGGCGGCTCCGGTCGCGGCGAGGGAGACGTCCCAGAGGCGGGCCGCCGAACCGGGGTCGAGGGCGTACGCGCGGACGCCGCCGTCGTCCATCGCATCACCGGGGGCGGCGACGCGGGCGACCTCGCAGTCCTCCAGGTAGAGCCCGCCCCGGCCGTCGAGGAGGGGGGAGGTCGCCGCCCACAGGCCGGTGGCGGCGCCCTGGGAGGGGGACTTGAAGTCCGCCCCGACGACCGCGCCCCGCTCGTCCACCCAGCCGCGCTCGACCTGCTCCCGGAGCGTCAGCTCCCGCTGGAGGCCGGTGATGATCTTGCCGGGGTGCAGCGCGAAGGCCCGGACGCCGTCCGCCCGCCCGAGCACGTCGAGGTGCGCGGCGAACAGCACGTTGGCGGTCTTGGACTGGCCGTACGCGAGCCACTTGTCGTACCCGTCGTGGAAGTGCGGGTCGTGCCAGCGGATGTCGGTCAGGGCGTGCCCGGCCGAGCTGTTGACGACCACCCGGGCCCCGCGCGCCGCGAGCAACGGGTGGAGCGCGCGGGCGAGCGCGAAGTGCCCGAGGTGGTTGGCGGCCAACTGCCCCTCCCAGCCCGGCCCGACGCGCCGCTCCGGGGTGGCCATCACCCCGGCGACGGCGAACAGCAGGTCGACGTGCCGGGCGGCCCCGGCGATCAGCTCGGCGGCGGCGCGCACGCTGTCGAGGTCGGTGAGGTCCGCCGGCAGGACCTCGCAGCCGTCGAGGTGGCGCAGCGCGTCACGGGCGGGCTCCGGCCGGCGGGCCGGGACGATCACCCGGGCGCCGGCCGCGCTCAGGGCCCGTACGGTCTCCAGGCCGAGGCCGGAGGCGCCGCCGGTCACGACGGCGGTCCGGCCGGAGAGGTCGAGGCCGGCCGTGACGGCCTCGGCGGTGCTGGTGGCGGAGAAGGGCGAGCCGAGCGGCTGCTGGTCATCGGTGGTCATGGCGAGGACGGTAGGAGCTGGAGTGCGGTCCAGTTCAAGTCCGTCGCCTCCGAACTAGGCTGGGCGGCATGGCGGATGACGGGGGCAGGAGCGGCGACGGCGGCGGCGACGGGGACGGGGACGGGGACGGCGGGGCGGTGCTGGGCATCGGCGAGGTGGCGGAGCGGACCGGGCTCAGCGTGGACGCCCTGCGCTTCTACGAGCGCGAGCGCCTGCTGGTCGAGCCGGTCCGGCGCAGCGCGGGCGGCCGCCGGCGCTACAGCGCCTTCGACGTGGAGTGGCTGCGGATCTGCGTCAAGCTGCGCGAGTCCGGCATGCCGCTCGCCGAGCTGCGGCACTTCGCCGAGCTGGTGCGCCGGGGCCCGGGCAACGAGGCCGAGCGGCTGCGCCTGCTCGACGCCCACCAGCGGCGCGTCGACGAGCGGATCCGGGTGTTGGAGGAGTGCCGCTCGGTGATCGCCTGGAAGACCGCCGTCTACGCCGAGCACCTGGCGCGCGGCGAGGCCACCGGCCTCTGGGACCCGACCGTCCGCCCGGGCCGCCCGCCCGCACCCGGAGCCCCGGGGCCGCTGGGAGCCCCAGAGGCACCGGGGACCCCGGGGCCGCCGGAGGCGCCGGAAGAACCGGTGGAGCCGGAACGCTGGACGGCGGGGGATCCCGCATCGGCCTCCGCACCCGAACGGCAGGACGGTAGGACTGTGGCAACGACGAACGCTCCGATCGAGTGGGCCGGCGACCGGGTGTCGTTCCGGCCCGCCACCCCGGCCGACACCGGCGAGGTGCTGGAGGTGCTGGACGAGGCGGCCGGCTGGCTGGGCGGTCGCGGCATCCGCCAGTGGCCGGACCGCTTCCCGCCCACCTGGGTGGCCGCGGCGATCGAACGCGGCGAGACCTGGCTGGTGGACGTCGGCGACAAGACCGCCGGAACGGTCACCCTGGACTGGGCCGACGACCTGTGGGCGGACGTCGGCGGCACGGCCGGCTACGTGCACCGGCTCGCCGTCCGCCGGTCGGCCCGCGGCCTGGGCGGGGTGATCCTCGCCTGGGCCGAGGACCGCGCCCGCGAACGCGGCGCGGCCGCGCTGCGCCTGGACTGCGTCTCCCACAACCGCTCACTGCGCGACTACTACGAGCGCCGCGGTTTCACCCACCGCGGCGACGCCCGGTGGCTCGGCCTGCCGGGGCAGCGGCGGGAGGACGTCCCGGTCCTGTGGATGAGCCGCTACGAGCGGGCGGTCGCCGACCCCCGGACCTGAATATTTCAGAACGAGAAATATTCAGGTCCAGGAGCACGTTCCCCCGGGTATCGACGCGGGACAGGCCTGCGCGACGAAAGGAGTGCGGCGCCGTGCGCGTGGAGATCTGGAGCGACATCAACTGCCCGTGGTGCTACATCGGCAAGGCCCGGTTCGAACGGGCCCTGGCGGCGTTCCCGCACCGCGAGGAGGTGGAGGTCGTCCACCGCTCCTTCGAGCTGGACCCCGACGCGCCGAGCGCGGCCCGCCCGCTCATCCCGCTGCTCGCCGCCAAGTACGGGCTGAGCCTGGAGCAGGCCGAGGCCGCCGAGGCCCGGATCGCCGAGAACGCGCGCGGCGAGGGCCTGCCGTACCTGGACGAGGGCCGGGACGCCGCGAACTCCTTCGACATGCACCGGCTGCTGCACTTCGCCGCCGAGCACGGCCGGCAGGCCGAACTGCTGGACGCGCTGTACCGGGCCAACTTCGCCGAGGAGCGCTCCGCCTTCGACCCCGGGCGGCTGGTCGAGCTGGCCGTCGGGGCCGGGCTGGACGGCGAGGCCGCGGCCGCCGTGCTGGCCGACCCGGAGGCCTACGCCGACGCCGTGCGCGAGGACGAGGCGACGGCGAGCGCGATGGGGGCGACGGGCGTGCCGTTCTTCGTCCTCGACCGGCGGCTCGGGGTGTCCGGCGCCCAGCCCGCCGAGACCTTCACCATGGCGCTGGAGCAGGCCTGGGAGAGCCGGGTGCCGGCTCCGCTGGTCCAGGTCGGCGCGTCCGGCGACGCCGAGGCCTGCGGGCCGGACGGCTGCGAGCTGCCCCCGCGTTGATCCTCGGCCCTTGGTCCTCAGCTGCTGCTCCTCGGCCCTTGATCCTCAGCCGTTGATCCTCAGCCCTTCCCGATGGTCTGGGTGAACCAGGTGAACACCGACGGCACCAGCGGCTGCCAGGTGGAGGTCAGGTGCGGGCCGTTGACCTCCACCGGGGTGACGGTGGTCGGCGCCTTGGCGTTCTTCTGGAGCGCCAGGGCGTCCTCGAAGCCGTCGCCCTTCTTGCCCGTCACGTAGAGGGCGACGTCGGGCGGCGTCTGCGCGTGCTGGAGCATGTAGACCGGGTTGGAGACCTCGCGCAGGTGCCCGTCCTTGGCGGTCAGCGAGGCGGGCTCCCCCATCGGGTCGTTGTAGCCGGACATGCTGACGGCCGCGTGGAAGCGGTTCGGGTGCCCCAGGGCGAGCCGGACGGCGCAGTGCGCGCCCGCCGAGTAGCCGGCCACCCCCCAGTGCTCGGGGCCGGGCTCGGCGCGGAAGTTGTCCAGCACCATCTGCGGCACGTCACGCGCGAACCAGGTCTCGGCGTTGACCTTGCCCGGCACGTCCGCGCAGCCGGTGTCGACGTGGCTGCCGAGCAGCACGACGCGCGGCGAGACCAGGATGAACGGCGCGACCTGCCCGGACTTCATCAGCGGCGCCAGCTGCTTGGAGGCGGTCATGGTGCCGAACCAGGCGCTGGACGAGCCGGGGAAGCCCGCGAGCAGCTCGACCACCGGGAACTTCTTGTCCTTGTAGGCCGGGTCGTCGTACTGCGGCGGCGTCCAGACCAGCACCTCGCCGTCCACCCCGGACACCCGGCCCTTGAGCTGGGTCGTCTTCACGTCCTTCGGCACGGCGTTGTCGTCCACCGGCCCGAACTGCTGCACCACCTTGGGCTGGTCGGGCGCGTTCGCGGCCGCCGTGGCGTCCGCCGGGGGCGGCACGGGCACGGCGCGCACGTGGTTGCCGGTGCCGAGCAGGTCGTCCCAGCTGCCGTACAGCTGGTTGTCGTTGTTCACCAGCACGAACACCAGCGTCACCGCCGTGATCTGGGCGAAGGCCACCATCAGCAGCCGCGACCCGAACCGCAGGGCCTGCGGGCCGCGCACCCGGTTCCACAGGTACATCAGCAGGCCCACGGAGAGCGGGAGGAGGAGCAGCGCGAGGACGAAGAACGGAGTGCCGGTGAGCTTCACACCTGCTGAAACGGGTGGAAACGGGTGTTCGGTTGCAGCTGGGGCGGCAGGGAATTCACGCACCGGACGTCGGCGGGGCCGACTTCCCGTTCCGGGAGCTTCCGGGGAATCGATCAGTCGTAGAAGAACTGGCGGAGGTCCTCGGCCGAGCCCGGCCCGAAGAGGAAGGCCTCCGCCCGCGCCGCGAGGACCGCCGGCGGCGGGCCGTCCTCCTTGAGGCGGATCAGCCAGAGCTCGCCCAGCTCCCCCACGGCGTAGAGGGCGGAGAGCAGTTCGGCCATGCCCGCGGGCCGGGGCGGGTCCACCCCGACGACGGACGTCAGCTCCCAGCCCCCGGCCTTCGCGGCGAGCCGGACGGCCGAGCCCCACACGGCCATGCGGGCCAGCCGGCCGCGCCAGGGCAGTTCGCCGGACGGCACCGGGCCGCCGACGGTCACGGCGGCGATGTCGTCCACGACCTCCCGTTCGAAGTCGGTGCGGATCCAGTGCCCTTCTTGGGAGTCCTCGATGGCGGCGTGCCACCACTCCCAGGCGCCGCGCAGGCGGCTCGCGACCTCGTCCATGCGACTCAGGGTTCCACACCGGCGGATCTGACCCGCTTCGGGCTGACCATCACGGCCCGCGGTGATCAGCACGTGTCTGGACGACCCCGGCAACACCCTGCGCTGACCCCGGGCCGCAGCCCGAGTGGACGCCTCGACGGGCGCCCCCTTCCCGCCCGTTGACAGGTCACCGACACTGCCGCTTGACTCTGCCCCTCACCACACGACCCACGGGGGACCTCACCATGCGCAAGACGCTCATCGCCGCCGTCGGCGGCCTCGCCCTGACCGCGACGCTCCTCTTCGCCGCCACCACGGGCAGCGCCACCACGGCGCCCACCTCGCCGACCCGCATCACCGCCAACGAGCCGGTGAAGTGCTGCTGACGGGCGGCTGACCGACCTCCCGAGCCCCGCCCGCCGACCCCGGCGGGCGGGCGTTCATCGCTTGTCTACCGCCCCGCGCCATGATCTTCTCGACACGGCGCCCCCGGGGGATCACGGGGCGCGGAGGACCGAGAAGGGGCACGCGGGGACATGCAGAAGACCGAGAAGAACCTGAGGCACGTGGCCATGGTCGTGGCGGCCGGCGCGCTGGCGGTGGCCGGGACGATGACGGCGACGGGGACGGCGGCGGCGGACACCGTCGTCAACCCCGACTTGGCGCCCAGGATCACCGTGGACGCGCCCGTGACGCTCCTCCAGGGCCAGTACTTCGACACCGGCTACACCCGGCTGATCCTCCAGACGGACGGCAACCTCGTCGTCTACAAGACCAGCAACAGGTACGAGGCCAAGTGGTCCGCGCCGGGCAGCTTGGGCTGCGGCGCCCGGGCGACCCTGCAGACCGACGGCAACTTCGTCGTCTACGGCGGCGACAACCGCATCTGCTGGGCCAGCAACTCCTTCACGCCGCCCGGCGGCCGGGCCACCCTGGAGGTCTGGGGCTTCGGCGGCGTCAAGGTCGACTACACCTCGAACGCGCGCAGTCTCTCCTACGCGGTCATCAGCAGCACCGACCCGTACTAGGAACACCCCGCCGCCCGGCCCTCACCCCCGTTCGGTGAACCACCTGACCAGGTCCGCCACCGACCACCAGGGCCGGGCCGCGAGCCGCGTCGCCGCCGTCCGCAGCAGGACGGGCAGGTGGCCGCAGATCTCGGCCAGCTCGGCGACCGCGGCCGGCTCCCGGCCGATCCGCTCCACGCCCACGATCCGCGCCAGCAGCTCGTGGGCGTCGTGCGGTTCCAGCGCCCCCACCGTCAGCCGGACCGCATCGCCGGACAGCACCCCCGGTTCCGCCCCCGTCACCACCGCCGCGCACCCACTGGTCGCGGGCAGCAGCGGCGCGGGGTCCGGCACCCCGTCGAGCACCACCAGGACGCGCCGTCCGGCCAGTGCCGCGCGGTAGCGCCCCACCAGCTCCGCGACAGGGGCACAGCCTGCGGGCCGCTCCCCCAGGGCCCGCAGGAAGGCCGCCATGACCGTGCCCGGCTCTCCTCCGCTCGCGTACAACTGCCCGTCCGGGAAGGCGTCCTGGACGGCGTGGGCGACGTGCACCGCCAGCGCCGACTTGCCGCTGCCGGCCGGACCGGACAGCCCGACCACCGGCGACCCGCCGTCCGCCCGCAGGGCCTGCTCCGCCCGCCGGGCCAGGCCGGCCCGCCCCACCAGGTCGGGGATGTCGGACGGCAGCTGGCTCGGCCGCGGCAGGCGCCGCAGCGACACCGAGGCCTCCCCGCGCCGGATCCGGTCCACCAACTCCACCACGGCGGCGGCCGGTTCCAGCCCCAGCTCGCGGTCCAGCCGCTCCCGCAGCGCCTCGTACACCGCCAGCGCCTCCTCCGTGCGGCCGCAGCGGTGCAGCGCCAGCAGGTGCAGCCGGTGCACCTCCTCGTCCTGCGGGTGCCCGGCCGCCAGCGCGGCCAGCGGCTCCACCGCGTCGGCGTACCGGCCGAGGGCCACGTCCAGGTCCAGCAGCGCCTTGACCGCCGCGAAGCGCCCGGCCGCCAGCCGCTCCCGCGCCCGCTCGGCGAACGCCCCCGGCACGCCGTCCAGCGCCCGGTCACCCGCCCAGGCGTCCAGCGCCCGCCCCAGCAACTCCCTCGCCCGCGCGGGCTCCTGGTGACGCAGCGCGACGGCCTCCGCCACCGCAGCCTCGTGGCGGAAGAGGTCCACCGCCTCCCGCGGCACCGCCAGCCGGTAGCCGCCCGCCGCCGCCACCACCAGCTCGGGGGCGCCGAGCGCCCTGCGCAGCCGGTGCACATGGGTGCCGATCTGCCCCACCGGATCCTTCGGCCAGCGGGTGTCGTCCTCCCCCCACACCCCCTCGACCAGCCGCTCCGTCGGCACCAACTGCCCGGGCGCCAGCAGCAGGGCCGCCAGCACGGCCTGCTGCTGCGGTCTGCCGAGGTCGACCTCGCGACCCTCGCGCCGGGCTCGCAAGGACCCCAGCACGCGGAATTCGAGCTCCACTCCCCACCTCTCGGAATCCCGACGTCCGGTGCACAATCTGTGAACAGAG
The DNA here is from genome assembly GCF_042266305.1 of Kitasatospora sp. NPDC056076. Classification (NCBI taxonomy): domain Bacteria; kingdom Bacillati; phylum Actinomycetota; class Actinomycetes; order Kitasatosporales; family Streptomycetaceae; genus Kitasatospora; species Kitasatospora sp. NPDC056076. The sequence continues at coordinate 81,070 of NZ_JBHJWG010000017.1, read as the reverse complement.
CATACGAGGCCGGGAGACGGGGGCGCCGCACTCCGGACGGAAGTGGCGTGATCCCGGCATGGGACGACTCATCGGGACGGGACGACATGGTGGACAAGGGGGGAACCGGGCTGCGCTGCGCGCTGCTCGGCCCGCTGCGGGCCTGGTACGGGGCCCAGGAGGTGGAGCTCGGCCGCCCGCAGCAGCGCGCCCTGCTCGCCGTACTGCTGGGCGCCGGCGGGCGGACGGTGGCAACCTCGGTGCTGATCGAGGGCGTCTGGGGCGGCACCCCGCCCGCCGACCCGCGCAAGGCCGTCCAACTCGCCGTCTCCCGACTGCGCGCCGCGCTCAAGCCGCACACCGGCGACGCCCCCGAGCGCCTGCCGCTGCTACGCGTCGGGGACGGCTACGCCCTCAGGCCGACGCCCACCGACGCCGACGAGTGGCAGGCCCTGCTGGCCGAGGCCGAACGGCTGCGCCGGGCGGACGCACCCCCGCAGGACGTCCGGGACGTCCTGCACCGCGCCCAACGGCTGTGGACCGGCGAGGCCCTCGCCGGACTCCCCGGACCGCACGCCGAAGCCGTCCGCACCCGCCTCGCCGAACAGCGCATCTCGGCCAAGGAGACCCAGCTCGAACTGGACGCCGACCTCGGCGACCGCACCGACCTGACCGCCGAGGCCACCGGGCTCGCCCTGGAGCACCCCGGCCGGCCCCGGCTCACCGCCGTCCTGATGCGCGCCCTCTACCAGGCGGGCCGCAAGGCCGAGGCACTCGCCGTCTACGAGGACGCCCGCCCGTCCCTGCCCCCCGACGACCACGGACCCGCCGAACTCCAGCTGCGCATCCTGCGCGAGGACGCCGGCCTGCTGCCGCCGAAGACCGAATCCGAGCCCGCCGCCGACACCTGGCAGGCCCCCGGCCAGCTCCCCTCCGGCCTGCCCGACTTCACCGGCCGCACCGAGGAGGTGGAGGCCCTCACCGACCAGCTCGCCGGCGCCGGCGGACGGGCCGTCGTGGTCTCCGCCCTGGACGGCATGGGCGGCGTCGGCAAGACCACCCTCGCCGTGCACACCGCCCGGCAGGTCCGCGCCCGCTTCCCCGACGGGCAGCTCTTCGCCGACCTGCGCGGCGCCGACCGCACCCCGCCCGACCCGGGCACCGTCCTGGCCGCCTTCCTGCGCGCCCTCGGGATCGCCCCCGACCAGATCCCGCCCGACACCGGCGAACGCAGCGCCCTCTACCGTTCGGCCCTGGCCGGGCGGCGCGTCCTCGTCGTCCTCGACAACGCCGCCACCCTCGACCACGTCGAACCCCTCCTGCCCGGCGCGGCCGGCTGCGCCGTCCTCATCACCAGCCGACGGCGGCTCACCGGACTCGCCGGAGCCCACCACCTGCGCCTGGACACCATGCCGCCCGCCGAGGCGCTGGCCCTGCTCACCCGGATCGTCGGCACCGAACGCGTCACCGCCGAACCGGAAGCCGCCGAAGAGGTCGTCCTGGCCTGCGGGCTGCTGCCGCTGGCCGTCCGCATCGCCGCCTCCCGGCTCGCCACCGACCCCGCGCTCACCCTCGCCGGCCTCGCCGAAGGACTGCGCCACGAACACCGGCTGGCCGAACTCAGCGACGGCGAACGGACCGTGGAAGCCACCTTCGCCCTCTCCTACCACCGCCTCGACCCGGAACTCGCCCGCGCCTTCCGCCTGCTCTCCCTGCCCGAAGCCCCGGACCTGCCGCTGCCCTGCGCCGCCGCCCTGCTCGGCCGCACCGAGGACGAGGCCGACCAACTCCTCGAAACCCTCGTCGACCTCAACCTGCTGCACTCACCCCGCTTCGGCCGCTACGGCTTCCACGACCTCGTCCGCGACTACGCCCGCGGCCGGCTCGCCGCCGAGGAGCACCCCGCCGAACACACCGCCGCCGTCGGCCGGCTCACCGACTTCTGCCTGGCCACCGCCCGCAACGCCGACCTGGCCGCCCGCAAGGCCGAGCCCGCCGAACTCAGCCTGCTCGGCGCCTCCGTGTCCGCGACCGGCCGCCCGATCACCGACGGCGCCGAGGCGGTGCGCTGGATGCGCGACCAGGCCGAAGTGCACGCCGCCGCCATCGTGCTCAACTGCGCCGACCCGGCCCTGCCGCTCGACCGCGCCGCCGAACTCGCCGACCGGATGGGCGCCGTACTCGCCGAACGCACCCAGACCGGCATCCTCGGCGACCTCGCCGCACTCATCGCCCGGGAGGCCGGGGCCCGCGGCGAATCCGGCCCGCTCGCCCTCGCCCGCTACCTGCGCGGCACCATGCTCTGGCACATCAACCGCTACGCCGAGTCCGAGGCCGAGATCCGACGGGCCGTCGCCCTCGCCGAACAGGACGTCCAAACCGAACCGGTGCTCGCCAAAGCCCTGATCAACCTCGGCAGCAACGCCCGGATCCAGGGCCGCTACGCCGAAGCCGCCGAACACGCCGGCCGCGCCGCCGAACTGTTCCACCGCCTCGGCGCCCGACGGGCCGAAGGCAGCGCGCTCGGCGAGTTCGCGTTCAGCGCCGCCCACACCGGGCGCCTCGCCGAGGCGCGGGACGCCGCCGAACGCAGCGCCCGCCTGATGAGCGACTCCGGGCCGGTGTCCGCCGCCATCGGCCGCTACTACCTCGCCCGGGTGCTGCGGCTGTGCGGAGACCCGGAGGCCGCCCTCACCCACGCGCTCGGCGCCCGGGACGAGTTCGCCACCCTCCAGGTCACCGTGTTCGAGGCCGCCGCCGGGGACCTCGCCGCCCGCATCCACCTGGAAGCCGGACGCCGGCTGCTCGCCGCCGACCTCGCCGAAGCCGTCCTGCCGCAGGCCCGCCGCACCAGCGCCGCCCTGGAGGCCGCCCTGCTGCGCACCCTCGGCACCGCGCTCACCGGCCTCGGCCGCCCGCGCCAGGCCCGGGCCTGCCTCGCCGACGCCCTGGACGGCTACCGGCGGATCGGCCTCGACGAGGACGCGGCCCAGGTCGGCGCGATGCTCGCCGAGTTGGAATGATCATCCGCTACGCGCGTTGACCGCCTGTCTACCGCGGTCCGGGACCGTACTCCTCATCCGGCCCCGGACCGCGGCACCCGCCGCCCCGGGGCGACACCCCGAGGAGAGGCGCGACCCATGACCACGCTCGTGCACGGCGGCCGGGTCCTGACCCCCGCGGCAGCCGACCCGACCGGACCGGGCGTCGACTTCCGCACCGAGCTGCTGACCTCCGTCAACTTCCGGCGGGTCCACGCCGGCGCCCGGCCGCTCACCCCGGACGGACGGCTGGACGCCGCCGCCCAGCGCCACGCCGCCGACCTCGCCGCGCACGACCTCCTCCAGCAGGACGGCACCGACGGCAGCACGCCCTGGCGCCGGATCCGGGCGGCCGGCTTCGCGTTCCGCTTCGCCGCCGAGCTCATCGCCCCGGCCGACAGCGTGCCCCGGGCCGTCCAGCTGTGGATGAACAGCCCCCGGCACCGCGACGCCGTGCTCGACCCGCGCTTCGACCACCTCGGCACCGGCTTCGCCCCCGGCCGCTCCGGCGCCCCGGGCCGCCACGTGCTGACCCTCGGCCAGGTCTGACGGCCGACCGCACACCGCAGTGACGCAGTAACACCCACCGCACCCCACCCGAAGGAGAACCGCCATGACCACCCCCACCCGCCGCCTGCTCGCCGGCCTCGGCGCCGCCGCGGCCCTGGCCACCACCGTCCTGGTCGCCGCCCCCGCCGCCCAGGCGGCCACGCCCGGGCCCTGCGACCTCGGGCCGTCCGTCAGCGCCACCGTCAACGTCTTCAACGGCTCCGCCGGCGCCCTCGACCTGCCGTCCGACAACGAGACCAACGGCACGCGGGTCGGCACCTACACCGCCAACCAGTCCCCCGCCCAGACCTGGACGTTCTGGGACTACTGCGACGGCACCACCGCCATCTCGCACGGCGGCAGCGGCAAGGTGCTCGACCTCGACTCGCACGGCACCGGCGCCGTCCAGCTCTGGGACACCCCCGGCGGCTGGGACGGCCTCAACCAGCAGAACGGCCCCGGGATGGGCGCCAACCAGAAGTGGCGGCTGACCGACGAGGACCGCGGCTGGTACCTGATCCGCAACGTCGCCACCGGGCAGTGCCTCAAGGGCAACGGCATCGCCCAGTACACCTCGGTGACCTCCTGCAACGCCGCCGACCCGGCCCAGCGCTGGCACAAGTAGGCACCCCACGGGGCCCGTTCCGCCGGCCGGAGGCGGCCGGCGGAACGGGCCTATCCTCGGTCACGTGCCCCTCATCAGCCTGCACGACCGCACCGCCCTCGCCGAACGGTTCCGCACCGACCCCGCGCTGCACCTGTTCGAACTCGGCGACCTCGACGACACCCTCTGGCCCAACACCGCCTGGTACACCGCCGATCCCGACCACGGGCCGGTCGCCCTGCTCTACAGCGGCGGCGACACCCCGGTGCTGCTCGCCTTCGCCCGGCCCGCCGCCGTCCCCGCCCTGGAGGACCTGCTCGGCGCGCTGCGCCCCTTCCTGCCGCGCCGCTTCACGGCCGGGCTCCCGGACGGCGCCGAGCGGGCCCTCGCCCCCGACTACACCACCGAGCGGCGCACCCCGCTGCTGCGGATGATCCTCCCGGACCACGGGCTGCTCCCCGCCGAACCCGGCCACCGCGCCCGGCCGTTGACCCCGTCCGACCAGGGCGACCTGCGCGCCCTGCTGGCCGCGGGCTACCCCGAGTCCTGGTTCGACCCGCGGCTGCTCGCCGGCGGCGGCTACGTCGGCGTCCGCGAGCGGGGGCGGCTGCTGGCCGCCGCCGGGGTGCACGTGCACTCCCCCGCCCACCGGGTCGCCGTGCTCGGCAACGTCGTCACCCACCCCGACGCGCGCGGCCGCGGCCTCGCCCGCGCCTGCGTCACCGCACTGACCCGCCGGCTCGCCCCGACCACCGACCACCTGGGCCTCAACGTCCGCACCGACAACGCCCCGGCGATCCACCTCTACCGGCAGCTCGGCTTCACCGCCGTCACCACCTACAACGAACTGGTGCTGACGGCGCGTTGAGCGCCGCCGGCCCGCCGGTGGCCGTCCAGCGGCGCCGCCCCCGACTCCGGGCCGGCCGCCGGCCGGCGGGCCTGGCCGATCATCGTCACGGCATCCGTACGCATGGCGAACAGAATCGCACGGCACCGGATCGACCGAGGTGGCAGGCGGTTCGGGTACCACTGATCACGACTCGGCATCCCTTGTCACGAACCCGCGTGGGACTCGTCACGGCGGCGTCAAGACGGCGGCGAGGAATGGCGTTCTGCTTCCCCACTGCGCTATGAACGTCCCTCAGGAGAACCGCCGACACGGCGGTCCGCATGCACGGGGGACCTCACATGAAGACCATCCGCAACAGTCGCACCATGGCCCTGGCCGGCCTGGCCGTGGTCGGCGCGCTCACCATGACCGCCTGCAACGACGACGCCGCGTCGTCCGACAGCGCCACCACCCCGCCGGCCACCCAGGCCCCGGCCACGCCGTCCGCCGCGCCGACCACCCCGGCGGCCTCCGCCTCGGCGGCCGCGCCGACCGGCGGCACCGGCGGTGCGGCTACCGGCGGGACCACCGGCGGCGCCCCGGCCCAGGCCGGTGCGACGGCGGCGCCCGGCACCACGGTGAAGCTCGGCGACGCGGCGACCATCCCGTTCAGCTCGGGCAGCACCAAGGGCACCGTCGCGCTCGCGGTCACCTCGATCGACAAGGGCGACCCGGCCGACCTCACCTCGCTCAAGCTCGGCGACAAGGCCGCGGGCATGGTGCCGTACTACATCCGCTTCAAGGTCACCAACACCGGCAGCACCGACCTGTCCTTCTCCAGCCTGACCCAGGTGAAGGGCACCCTGCCGGACGGCTCGGAGGCCGCCGAGGTGATGCTGATCGGCAGCTTCGACAAGTGCCCGCACCCGTCCTTCCCGAAGGGCTTCACCAACGGGCAGTCGATCACCTCCTGCGTGCTGGCGCTGGCCCCGACGGCCACCAAGGTGTCGGGCGCCGAGTACTGGGGCGAGCCGTACACCCTGGGCAAGGGCGTCAACTGGAAGTGACCCGTCGACGGTGACCGGCGGCGACCGCCGGTGCACCTCCGACGACCCGGTGGGCGGGGCGGCTCCGGGCCGCCCCGCCCACCGGCACGCCCACCGGCACGCCCACCGGTCGGCCGTGGCCGGCCCGCGCTCAGCCCGCGGCCGGCCCGCCGTGGATCCGCAGGAAGGCGTCCACCCCGGACTCCGCCGTCCGCCGGACCTCCTCCTCGGCCACCGGCAGGGCGCCCCAGAAGGAGCGCTCGGCCACGCCGTGGAAGGTCAGCAACGTGAACCGCTCGGCCGCGAGCACCGGGTCCGGGACCGCCAGCAGCCCGCGCCCGCCGAGCTCCGCCAGGCACTGCGCGAGGGCGCGCTGGGCCGCCGCCGGGCCGGTCTCCAGCCAGGCCTCCAGGACGTCCGCCGGGATGTTGGCCACCTCGGCCCGGATCGCCCGGCCGAGCGCCCCGAGCTCACCCGCGGCCGGCGCCGCGTTCGCCCGTTCCACCGCGAAGGCGGTGAGGGCGCGCCGCACGTCCACCGCCCCGTCCAGGTGCTCCGCCAGCAACTCCCGCATCCGCTCGGCCAGTTCCGCCGAGTTCTGCAGTGCCACCGACAGGAAGAGGGTCTCCTTGTCGGCGAAGTGGTTGTAGACCGTGCGCTTGGACACCCCGGCCTCGGCCGCGATCGCGTCCATGCTGGCCCGGACGTACCCCTCCCGCCCGAACACCGTGGTCGCGGCCCCGGTGATCGCCCTGCGCTTCTCCGGCCGTCCCGCTGCGCCCGTGGTCGCCACGACCTTCTCCTTCTCCGTCGGCGCCCCGCCGACCGTCTCAGAAACTGCCCGGTGTAGTGTCTGCTGGCCCGTTCACGAGCGGACTTGCCACCGAACAGGCGTGCTCTATGCTGCGTACGATCTCTACACCTCTGTAGAGCAAATCCGAAAACGGGCCTGCCCCCGAGCAGCAGCGGGAAACCGAGAACGGGAACCGGCCGGCCGAACACCAGCGTCCCGTACTGGCAGCGCCGCAACCGCTCTACCACGGCAGACCCGGCGCAGCGCCGACGTGGCGCGCGAAGCACGGGAACACCCGGGGGTGAGTGAGTGGCGGGGCAGCGAGGACGTTCGTCCGACCAGGGTTCGCGACGGCGGACGACGAGCCGGCCCGCGGGCCCCACCCGTCCCTTCTCCGGCGGGCCCGCACTGCCCGCGGTGGCGGCCCTCGGGCTGCCGCTGGTCGGCGCGGTGGTCGACGAGCTCTCCGGTCCGGGCATGGGCCTGGCCTTCGCGGTGTGCGCGGTGCTCGGCACCGGCGTCGCGGCCGGGCTCAGCACCCGCCGCGGCTGGTGGTGGGTGGTCGCCGCCTCCCCGCTGGTGGTGCTCGGCGTGACGGCCGCGGCCGAACTGGCGGCGAACGGCGACACGTACCGGGGCAAGGCCCTGGCCACCGGCGCCGCGAAGTGGGTGGTGCACGGTTTCCCGGTGATGGCGCAGGCCGCCGTGGCGGCCCTGCTGGTGATCGTGGCCCGGGTGGTCCTGGACCGGAGGAGGCAGCATGGCTGACGAGCGTGAGCACGAGCGGGAACGGGAACGGCCGGGGGGCGGCCGGGCCGCCGACCGCAGGGCCGCGGCGGCCCCGGCGGCGGGGCGCCGCAACTCCCCGCTGCTGATCGCCGGCCGGGTGGTCGCCACCACGGTGGGCTTCGCGGTGTTCGCGGCCAGCGGGGTGGTCTGGTACGAGTACACGTCGCTGACCGACGGGATGACCACGTCCAACGCGATCGCGGAGACCAAGAAGGACGCCCCCAAGCACCTGGACAACTCGGTCAACCTGCTGCTGATCGGCCTGGACAGCCGCAAGGCCATGGACGGCTCCGACCTGCCCCCGCAGTTCGTCCAGGACGAACTGCACGCCGGGCACAGCTCGGACATCGGCGGCTACAACACCAACTCCCTGATCCTGCTGCACATACCGGCCGGCGGCGGCAAGGTGCAGGCGGTCTCCATCCCGCGCGACGACTACGTCATGACCTACAACGGCGACGGCTCCCAGCAGGGCATGCACAAGATCAAGGAGGCGTACGGCAACGCCAAGGACGCCTTCGACCGGAGCCCGAAGGCCAAGGGCCTCAAGGGCGCCGACCTGGAGAAGGCCGGCCGCGACGCCGGCCGCGCGGCCACCATCCGCACCGTCCAGACCTTCGTGAACCAGCCGGTGGACCACATCGCCGAGGTCAACCTGATGGGCTTCTACGACATCGCCAAGGCCGTGGAGCCGATCCAGGTCTGCCTGACCCACGACACCAAGGACCCGGCGATGGAGGGCCAGGGCTCCGGCGCCGACTTCAAGAAGGGCATCAACACCCTCAACGCCTCCCAGGCGCTGGCCTTCGTCCGCCAGCGCCACAACCTGGACGACGGCAAGGGCAACACCGGCGACTTCGCCCGCACCCACCGCCAGCAGGCCTTCATCTCCTCCGTCGTGCACAAGCTCAAGCAGGACGGCATCATCAGCGACCTCGGCAAGCTCAAGGACCTGTTCGGCGTCGTCCAGAAGGACCTGGTGATCGACAACGAGTGGAACGTCCTGGACTTCGCCCAGCAGGCCCCGGCGCTGACCGGCGGCAACGTCGAGTTCAACACCCTGACCTTCGACGGCTTCGGCACCAGGAACGGCCAGGACGTCAACCTGGTCACCCCCTCGAAGATCCAGAAGGTGGTCAAGCAGCTGTTCGGCTACGCCGACGCGGCCGCCCCGGCGGGCGGCGCCACCGACGCCCCCACCACCGAGGCCCCGGCCAGCCCCTCGCCGAGCGCGACCGCCCCGGCCAAGGCGGCCTCCCCGGCCACCGTCGACGTGTACAACGCCTCCACCGCCGCCGGGGTCTCCTCCTCCGCCGAGGCCAAGGCCCTGGTCGCGATGGGCTTCAAGGAGGGCACCACCGGCCCGGCCCGCAGCAAGCCGAAGACCACCACGGTGACCTACGGCAAGGGCGCCAAGGAGGCCGCCGACCAGGTCGCCGCCCGCTACGGCGTGACCGCCACCGAGTCCGCCACCGCCGCCGCCGACCACGTGGTGGTCACCCTCGGCACCGCCTTCACCGGCGCCGACGACAAGTCCGCCGCCCCCGGCGGCCCCGCCCCCACCGGCGACCCGGCCGCCAACCTGCCGATGCAGGGCCCCGGCGTCGACGCCACGTCCGACGGCGGCATCCCCTGCGTCTTCTGACGCGAACCGCGGCACCGCACGAGGGAGGTCCCCGCCGGGGCCTCCCTCGGCGCTTTCCCTGGCCGACCCTTGGCCGACTCCTGGCCGACTCCTGGCGTGATTCTCCGTACTGTGTATAGTGTACTGCGTACGGGATAACCGTGCGCAGTGACGAGAGGGCTCCGCATGCAGATCACCAGCACCGTCGTCTCCCTGACCGTCGAGGACACCACCCCCTCCGCCGCCTTCCTCCAGCGGCACTTCGGCTACACCGAGCTGATGTCCGCCGACGGCTTCGTCTCGCTCGGCCACCCCGGCGGCGGGGTCGGCGTCGTCTACCTGCGGCGCGGGCTGGAGGTGCTGCCCGAGGAGCAGCGGCACCGGACCGCGGACGGGGTGATCCTGGCGTTCACCGTCGAGGACGTCGCGGCGGAGGAGGCGCGGCTGCGCGGCGAGGGGGTCGAGATCACCCTGCCGCTGCGCGAGGAGCCGTGGGGCGAGAAGCTCTTCCAGGTCACCGACCCGAACGGGGTCCCGATCGAGCTGGTGGAGTGGGCCCGGCCGTAGCCGTGAACGCGTGGGCGCCCCCGTCCCGGAAGGGGACGGGGGCGCCCACGCGTCGCGTCGCGGCGGGACGGGACCGGGCGGGGTGGTCAGTCCACCGTCCAGGCGTCGCCGCCCGCCAGCAGGGCCGCCAGGTCGCCCGGCCCGCGGTGGGCGACGGCGGTGGCCAGCTGGCTGTCCATCAGCTCGTCGTAGACCGGGCGCCGGACGTCGCGCAGCACGCCGATCGGCGTGTGGTGCAGGGTGTCCGCGTCGGCGATCCGGGAGAGCGCGAAGGCGCCGGTCGGGCCGGCCGCGTGGGCGTCGTGCACCAGCACCCGCGCCTCGTTCTCCGGCGTCACCGGGGCGGTGGACAACTCGCCGTCCGCGCCCCGGAAGACGCCGTTGGCCCCGTCCGCGCCGAAGCGGATCGGCTGCCCGTGCTCCAGCCGGATCAGCGCCTCGTCCCGGGTGCCGGCGTCCTTGAGCACCTCGAAGGCGCCGTCGTTGAAGATGTTGCAGTTCTGGTAGATCTCCACCAGCGCCGTGCCCTCGTGCTCGGCCGCCGCCCGCAGCACCGACTGCAGGTGCTGGCGGTCCGAGTCGATGGTGCGGGCGACGAAGGAGGCCTCGGCGCCGATCGCCAGCGACAGCGGGTTGAACGGCGCGTCCAGCGAGCCCATCGGGGTCGACTTGGTGATCTTGCCGAGCTCGCTGGTCGGCGAGTACTGGCCCTTGGTGAGGCCGTAGATCCGGTTGTTGAACAGCAGGATCTTGAGGTTGACGTTGCGCCGCAGGGCGTGGATCAGGTGGTTGCCGCCGATCGACAGCGCGTCGCCGTCCCCGGTCACCACCCACACGCTGAGGTCCCGCCGGGAGGAGGCCAGCCCGGTCGCGATCGCCGGCGCCCGGCCGTGGATCGAGTGCACCCCGTAGGTGTTCATGTAGTACGGGAAGCGCGAGGAGCAGCCGATGCCGGAGACGAAGACCGTGTTCTCCCGCCTGATGCCGAGCTCCGGCATGAAGGACTGCACCGCGGCCAGGACCGCGTAGTCCCCGCAGCCCGGGCACCAGCGCACCTCCTGGTCGGTCTTGAAGTCCCGGGCGCTCTGCGGCCCGTCGGCCTTGGGCACCAGCTTCAAGGACGGGAACGCGTGCTCGCTCATCGGTGGTCCTCCTCGTCCAGGGTGCCGATCGCCGCCCACAGCACGTCCGCCAACTGCGCCGCCTTGAACGGCAGTCCGCGCACCTGGTTGTAGGACTCGGCGTCCACCAGGTACTTCGCCCGCAGCAGCAGCGCGAGCTGGCCCAGGTTCATCTCGGGCACGATGACCTTCTCGTAACTGCGCAGCACCGAGCCCAGGTTGGCCGGGAACGGGTTGAGGTTGCGCAGGTGCGCCTGGGCGACCTCGCCGCCGTCCGCGCGCACCCGGCGCACCGCCGCGGTGATCGGGCCGTAGGTCGAACCCCAGCCGAGCACCAGCACCCGGGCGTCGCCGGTCGGGTCGTCGACCTCCACCGGCTTGACGGTGATCCCGTCGACCTTGGCCTGCCGGGTGCGGACCATCAGGTCGTGGTTGGCCGGGTCGTAGGAGATGTTCCCGGTGCCGTCCTGCTTCTCGATGCCGCCGATCCGGTGCTCCAGGCCGGCCGTGCCGGGCACCGCCCAGGGGCGGGCCAGGGTGTGCTGGTCCCGCAGGTACGGCCAGAAGGCGCCGTCCTCGCGGTTCGGGCCGGTCGCGAACTTCGGGTCGATCTCCGGCAGTTCGTCGACCTCCGGGATCCGCCAGGGCTCCGAGCCGTTCGCCAGGTAGCCGTCCGAGAGCAGGAACACCGGGGTGCGGTAGGTCACCGCGATCCGGGCCGCCTCCAGCGCCGCGTCGAAGCACTCGGCGGGCGTGGCCGGGGCGACGATCGGCACCGGCGCCTCGCCGTTGCGGCCGAACATCGCCTGCAGCAGGTCCGCCTGCTCGGTCTTGGTCGGCAGGCCGGTGGACGGGCCGCCGCGCTGGATGTCCACCACCAGCAGCGGCAGTTCCAGCGAGACCGCCAGGCCGATCGTCTCCGACTTGAGCGCCACGCCCGGCCCGGAGGTGGTGGTCACGCCGAGCGCCCCGCCGAAGGCCGCGCCGAGCGCGGCGCCGATGCCGGCGATCTCGTCCTCGGCCTGGAAGGTGCGCACCCCGAAGTTCTTGTGCCGGCTCAGCTCGTGCAGGATGTCCGAGGCCGGGGTGATCGGGTACGAGCCCAGGTAGAGCGGCAGCCCGGAGCGCTGCCCGGCGGCGATCAGCCCGTAGGACAGCGCCAGGTTGCCGGAGATGTTGCGGTAGCGCCCGGCCGGGAGCTTGGCCGGCGGCACCTCGTAGGAGACCGCGAAGGACTCGGTGGTCTCGCCGAAGTTCCAGCCCGCCCGGAACGCGCTGATGTTGGCCTCGGCGATCTGCGGCTTCTTGGCGAACTTGGCGCGCAGGAAGGACTCGGTGCCGTGGGTGGGCCGGTGGTACATCCAGGACAGCAGGCCCAGGGCGAACATGTTCTTCGCCCGCTCGGCGTCCTTGCGGGCCAGCCCGCTGTCCTTGAGCGCCTCCAGGGTCAGCGTGGTGAGCGGGACCCGGTGCAGGTGGAAGGCGTCCAGCGAGTCGTCGCCGAGCGGGTCCGCGGCGTAACCGACCTTGGCCAGCGCGCGCTTGGTGAACTCGTCGGTGTTGACGATGATCTCCGCGCCGCGCGGCAGGTCCGGCAGGTTCGCCTTCAGGGCCGCCGGGTTCATCGCCACCAGCACGTTCGGGGCGTCGCCCGGGGTGAGGATGTCGTGGTCGGCGAAGTGCAGTTGGAAGGACGAGACGCCCGGCAGGGTGCCGGCGGGGGCCCGGATCTCGGCCGGGAAGTTCGGCAGCGTGGAGAGGTCGTTGCCGAACGCGGCCGTCTCCGAGGTGAACCGGTCCCCGGTGAGCTGCATGCCGTCGCCGGAGTCCCCCGCAAAGCGGATGATCACCCGGTCGAGTCTGCGAACGGGCTTGGGGCGCCTCTCCGGTGGACCGCCCGGGGCGTGCGGGCCGGCTGGTCCGGCCGCTCCGGGGCGTCCGTCACCACTGCCGGTACGACCCTCGTCGCCGCCCGATCCGTCCACTGCCTCCGACTGATCGACCTGACTGGTCACTGCCGCGGACCTCCTCGTGGACGCACCACCGCGAGCGCGGCCCCGTGCCCCGTCCGCTTGGTGCACCGCTCGCATCCTATGCGCGCGACCTCGGGCCCGGTTGGAACTCCCGCAGGAATTTCCCCCGCCCACGCCGGTACCGCACCCAAGGACAACGCCCGGCCGCCGGAGATCATTCCGGGTACGGAGCAGCCGCCCCGCGGCGGGCGCCCCGAACAGCCCCCGAACAAACCCCGGACGGCCCGAACAGCCCCTGGCAGCCCCGAACGGCCCCGGGCGGCTCCCGGCTAGGAGTTGAGGTAGGTCAGCACCGCGAGCACCCGGCGGTGGTCCTCCGCGCTCTGCGCCAGCCCCAGCTTGAGGAAGATGTTGCTGACGTGCTTCTCCACCGCCCCGTCGGACACCACCAGCTGCTTGGCCACGGCGGCGTTGGTGCGCCCCTCGGCCATCAGACCGAGCACCTCGCGCTCGCGCGGCGTGAGATTGGCCAGGACGTCGCCCTTGCGGCTGCGGCTGAGCAGCTGCTGCACCACCTCCGGGTCCAGCGCGGTGCCGCCCTCGGCGACCCGCACCACCGCGTCCGCGAACTCGCGCACCTCGGCGACCCGGTCCTTCAACAGGTAGCCGACGCCCCGGGTCGACCCGGCCAGCAGCTCGGAGGCGTAGCGCTCCTCCACGAACTGCGACAGCACCAGCACGCCCAGCTGCGGGTAGCGCCCGCGCAGCTCCACGCAGGCGCGCAGGCCCTCGTCGGTGTGGGTCGGGGGCATCCGCACGTCCGAGACCACCACGTCCGGCAGGGCGTCGGCCGCCGCCAGGTCGTGGATCGTCTTCACCAGGGCCGCACCGTCCCCGACCCCCGCCACGACCTCCAGGCCGCGGTCGGTGAGCAGCCTGGTCAGGCCTTCCCGGAGCAGTACGGAGTCCTCGGCGATGACGACGCGGCGCATGGCGACCTTCCGGGCAGGCGTGAGCTGACGGGTGTCAGTCTCCCCCATCCGCCCGCGCCCGCACGGGCTCGGGGTCGGATCCGCCCGGGGACGCTCACATGGTGCGGATGGCCACCGCGTCGCACAGCCCGTCCAGGGCGGCCTTCGCCGCGCAGTCCGGCAGCGGGGCCAGCAGCGCCCGGGCCTCCTCGGAGTGCCGCAGGGTCTCCCGGCGGGCGCGCTCCAGGGCGGGGTGGGCGCGCAGCAGGCGCAGCGCCTCGGCGTGCAGGTCGTCGTCCGAGAGGTCCCCGTCGAGCAGTTCGCGCAGCCGGGTGTCGGCCGGGTCGTCCGGGTCGGCCGGCATCTGCTCCAGCAGCAGGGTCGGCAGGGTCGGCACGCCCTCGCGCAGGTCGGTGCCGGGGGTCTTGCCGGACTCGTGGCCGTCGCTGGCGACGTCCAGGACGTCGTCGGCGAGCTGGAAGGCGATGCCGATCCGCTCGCCGAACTCGCCGAGGGTGTCCACCAGTGCGGGCGGGGCGCCGGCCATCAGCGCTCCTATCCGGCAGGAGACGGCGATCAGCGATCCGGTCTTGCCGGCCAGCACGTCCAGGTAGTGCAGCAGCCGGTCGGCCTCCGGGCCGGGGCCGCGGGTCTCCAGGATCTGGCCGGTCACCAGCCGCTCGAAGGCCTCGGCCTGCATCCGGACCGCCTCCGGGCCGAGGTCGGCCAGCACCTGGGAGGCGCGGGAGAACAGGAAGTCGCCGGTGAGGATGGCCACCGAGTTGTCCCAGCGGGAGTTGGCGCTCTCCGCGCCGCGGCGCACCGGGGCCTCGTCCATCACGTCGTCGTGGTACAGCGTGGCCAGGTGGGTCAGCTCGACGACCACCGCAGCCGGCACCACCCCGGGCGCCCCCGGGTCGCCGAACTGGGCGGCCAGCAGCAGGAGCAGCGGGCGGAAGCGCTTGCCGCCGGCCTCGATCAGGTGGGAGGCGGTGACGGTGATGAAGGGGACGTCGCTCTTGACGGCCTCGGAGAGCGCCGCCTCCACCGCGTCCAGTCCGGCCTGGACGTCCCGGGTCAGGTCGCGGTCCTGCACGCTGAGCCCGAAGGGTCCCACGACGGTCACGAAGACCACTCCTCTGTCCCTGGTCGATCTAGCGGCCTGGTCCCTGAGTGCCGCCGCTGGCCATACAGGCAGGGTATCCGGTCGCGAGTGGATCACTGCACGGGCGTGCGGATCCCGTCATGACCGCGCCGGAAGCCCTGGTCAGGAGGCCTGTGCGGACGCAGCGGCGGTGGGGGCGAATTCATCGGGAAACAAAGACCGGAGATCGGCCCGCGGATCCGGGCCGATCTCCGAACAAACCGACCGGCTACGGTCAGTACGCGAACAGCGAGGCCTTGGACGCGAGGTCCAGGAAGTACTGCGGCAGCAGGCCCAGACCCAGCGTGACCAGCACCCCCACCCCGATCGCGGTCGCCGTGAAGGCGCTCGGGATCGCCACCGTCGGACCGCCCGGCTGCGGGTCGGAGAAGAACATCAGCACGATCACCCGGATGTAGAAGAACGCGGCCACCGCCGAACTCAGCACACCCACGATCACCAGCGGCGTCGCCCCGCCGGCCGCCGCCGCCTGGAACACCGCGAACTTCCCGGTGAAACCGGAGGTCAGCGGGATCCCGGCGAAGGCCAGCAGGAACAGCGCGAAGACCGCCGCCACCAGCGGCGAGCGCCGCCCCAGCCCCGCCCAGCTGGACAGGTGGGTCGCCTCCCCCTTGGAGTCGCGCACCAGGGTGACCACGGCGAAGGCCCCCAGCGTCACGAAGGAGTACGCCGCCAGGTAGAACAGCACCGAGGACAGGCCCTGCTTGTTGACCGCGATCACCCCGGTCAGGATGAACCCGGCGTGCGCGATCGAGGAGTACGCCAGCAGCCGCTTGACGTCCTGCTGGGTCACCGCCAGCACCGCGCCGACCACCATGGTCAGGATCGCCACGCCCCACAGCACCGGCCGCCAGTCCAGCCGCAGGCCCGGGAAGGCCACGTAGAACAGCCGCAGGAACGCCCCGAACGCGGCGACCTTGGTGGCCGCGGCCATGAAGCCGGTCACCGGGGTCGGCGCGCCCTGGTAGACGTCCGGGGTCCAGGAGTGGAACGGCACCGCGCCCACCTTGAACAGCAGGCCCACCGCCAGCAGCGCCAGGCCGGTCAGCAGCAGCGCGTCGCTCTGGGTGCTGCTCAGCTGCGCCGGGGTGGTCATCGCCTTGCCGGAGATGACGTCCGCGATGTCGCCGAGCTTGACGCTGCCCGCGTAGCCGTACAGCAGCGCGGTGCCGAACAGGAAGAACGCCGAGGCGAACGCGCCCAGCAGGAAGTACTTGACCGCCGCCTCCTGGGACAGCAGCCGGCGGCGCCGGGCCAGCGCGCACAGCAGGTACAGCGGGAGGGAGAAGACCTCCAGCGCCACGAACATGGTCAGCAGGTCGTTGGCGGCCGGGAAGAGCAGCATGCCGCCGACCGCGAACAGGGTCAGCGGGAAGACCTCGGTGGTCGCGAAGCCGGCCCGGACCGCGTCCCGCTCCTGCTCCCCGCCCGGGGTGGCGGACGCCTGGGCGGCGAAGGCGTCGGCGGGCAGGCCGCCGGCCTTGGGCTCCAGCCTGCGCTCCGCGTAGGTGAGCACCGCGACGACGGCGACCAGCAGGATCACGCCCTGGAGGAACAGCGCCGGGCCGTCCAGGGCGACCGACTCCATGGCCAGCAGGTCGACCCGCGGCGCGCCGTGGCCCTGCGTCGCCAGCACCACCACGGCGGCGAACGCGCCGGCCAGCGCGACCAGCGCCAGCGACACCTGGGTCCAGTGCCGCAGCCGGCGCGGGACGAAGGCCTCGACCAGGACGCCCGCCACGGCGGCCCCGAAGACCACCAGCATCGGGGAGAGTTGGCCGTACTCGATGTGCGGCGCCGGGATGCCGGGGGTGTTGCCGCCGACGGCGGCGAGCACTGCGGTGGCACTCACTTCTGCCCACCTCCTGAGGTGGCGGCGACCGGGTGGGCCGGCGCCGGGTCGGTCCGGTGGACCTGCGAGAGCGTCGCGTCCACCGAGGGGTTCACCAGGTCGGTGAGCGGCTTCGGGTACACCCCGAGCAGGATCGTCAGCGCCACCAGCGGTGCCACCACGGCCAGTTCCCGGACCTTGAGGTCGGGCATCGCGCGCACGCCCTCCTTCACCGGGCCGGTCATGGTGCGCTGGTACAGCAGCAGCGCGTACAGCGCGGCCAGCACGATGCCGAGGGTGGCGACGACGCCGATCGCCGGGTAGCGGGTGAAGGTGCCCACCAGCACCAGGAACTCGCTGACGAACGGGGCCAGCCCCGGCAGCGACAGGGTCGCCAGGCTGCCGATCAGGAAGGTTCCGGCGAGCACCGGGGCGACCTTCTGCACGCCGCCGTAGTCGGCGATCAGCCGCGAGCCGCGGCGCGAGATCAGGAAGCCGGCCACCAGCATCCACGCGGCGGTGGAGAGGCCGTGGTTGACCATGTAGAGGGTCGCGCCGCTCTGCCCCTGGCTGGTCATCGCGAAGACGCCCATGATGATGAAGCCGAAGTGCGAGATCGAGGCGTAGGCGACCAGCCGCTTGATGTCCTTCTGGCCGACCGCCAGCAGCGCGCCGTAGACGATCCCGACCAGCGACAGCACCAGGATCGCCGGAGCGAAGGTCTTCGAGGCGTCCGGGAACAGCCCGAGGCAGAAGCGCAGCATCGCGAAGGTGCCGACCTTGTCCACCACCGCGGTGATCAGCACCGCGGTGCCGGCCGTCGCCTCGCCCATCGCGTTCGGCAGCCAGGTGTGCAGCGGCCACAGCGGGGCCTTCACCGCGAAGGCGAAGAAGAAGCCGAGGAACAGCGCGTTCTGCGCCGTCCCGGACAGCTTGAGGCTGCCGTCGGCGATCGCCCCGGTGAGGGTCGGCAGGTCGAAGGTGCCGAAGCCCTGCTCCTGGGCGATCACGTACAGCCCGATCACCGCGGCCAGCATCACCAGGCCGCCGAGCAGGTTGTACAGCAGGAACTTGACGGCCGCGTAGGAGCGCTGGCGCGCCGAGTCCGGGCCGGCGGCCCGGTCGCCGAAGCCGCCGATCAGGAAGTACATCGGGATCAGCATGGCTTCGAAGAACACGTAGAACAGGAAGACGTCGGTGGCGTAGAAGGACACCACCACCATCGCCTCCACCGCCAGGATCAGGGCGAAGAAGGCCTGGGTGCGCCGTTTGTTCTCGAAGCTGCCGTCGGGGCCCGGGGCGGCCGGGTCCGCGTCGTGCCAGGAGGCCAGCATCACCATCGGCACCAGGACGGCCGTCAGCAGGGCCAGCACCGCGCCGATGCCGTCCACGCCGAGCGAGAAGGTGATGCCGAAGGAGCGGATCCAGCTGTACGACTCGGTCAGCTGGAACCGGGCGCCGTGCGGGTCGAAGCGCAGCGCCACCAGGGCGGCCAGCACCAGGGTCACCCCCGACACGGCCAGCGCGACGGTCTTGATGGTGCGCCGCCGGGCCGCGTTCGACCCGGCGGGCAGGGCGGCGGTCAGCACCGCGCCGGCCGCCGGGACGGCACAGGTGGTGGTCAGTAGCACGCTCACGGCCTGGCCTCCCGACGCGTTTCCCCGCCCCGAGCCGAAGGGCGCGCCGGTGCCGAGAGCGATGAGCGACCAGCGACCGACGAAGGAGGGAGTGCCGGAGCGAAGAGGGTCGGCGCCGGGTCCGAGCGCCCGGAGGCGAGCGGGCGAATCACAGTCATCACACGGACCTCATCAGGAGAGTCGAGGCGACCAGCACCAGCGTGCCGCCGAACATGGAGAGCGCGTACGAGCGGACGAAGCCGTTCTGGACCCGCCGCAGCCGGCCGGACAGGCCCCCGATGAGGGCGGCCAGGCCGTTGACGAAGCCGTCCAGGCCGCGGCTGTCGAAGTAGACCAGGGTCGCCGCCAGCGCCGAGCCCGGCCGCACCAGCACCGCGTGGTTGAAGTCGTCCTGCAGCAGGTCGCGGCGGGCCGCCCGGGTGAGCGGGGAGCCGACCGGCGGCACCACCGGGACGGGCGAGCGCCCGTACATCAGGTACGCCAGCCCGACGCCGGCCAGCATGCAGGCCGTGGTCAGCCCGGTGACCGTCCAGGAGCCGAGCGGCGGGTTGCCCTCGCTGTGGCCGGTGACCGGCTCCAGCCACTTCAGGAAGGAGCCGTGGTAGACGAACAGCCCGCCGGCGAAGACCGAGCCGAAGGCCAGCAGGACCATCGGCACGACCATGGTCCGCGGCGACTCGTGCGGGTGCGGGAGGTCGCCCTCGCCCGCGGCGGAGCCGCTGGTGTCCGCCTTCGGCTGCCAGCGCTTCTCCCCGAAGAAGGTCAGCAGCATCACCCGGGTCATGTAGAACGCGGTGACGGCCGCGCCGACCAGCGCGCACAGGCCGAGGATCCAGCCCTCGGTGCCGCCCTTGGCGAAGGCCGCCTCGATGATCTTGTCCTTGGAGAAGAAGCCGGACAGCCCGGGGAAGCCGATGATGGCCAGGTAGCCCAGGCCGAACGTGGCGAAGGTCCACGGCATGTGCCGCCACAGGCCGCCGTAGCGGCGCATGTTCACCTCGTCGTCCATGCCGTGCATGACCGACCCGGCGCCGAGGAACAGCCCGGCCTTGAAGAAGCCGTGGGTCACCAGGTGCATGATCGCGAAGACGTAGCCGATCGGGCCCAGCCCGGCCGCCAGGACCATGTAGCCGATCTGCGACATGGTCGAGCCGGCCAGCGCCTTCTTGATGTCGTCCTTGGCGCAACCGACGACCGCACCGAACAGCAGCGTCACCGCACCGACCACCACCACGGCGGTCTGGGCGTCCGGCGCCAGGTCGAAGATCGCCGAGGACCGGGTGATCAGGTAGACCCCGGCGGTCACCATGGTGGCCGCGTGGATCAGGGCCGAGACCGGGGTCGGGCCCTCCATCGCGTCCCCCAGCCAGGACTGCAGCGGCACCTGCGCCGACTTGCCGCACGCGGCCAGCAGCAGCATCAGGCCGATCGCCGTCAGCCTGCCCTCGCTCGCCCCGTGCACCGCCCCGACCGCGCCCTCCGAACCGAGGACCGGGGTGAAGGCGAAGGAGCCGAACTCGGCGAACATCAGCATGATCGCGATCGACAGGCCCATGTCGCCGACCCGGTTGACCAGGAACGCCTTCTTCGCGGCCGTCGCCGCACTCGGCTTGTGCTGCCAGAAGCCGATCAGCAGGTACGAGGCCAGGCCCACGCCCTCCCAACCGAAGTACAGCAGGAGGTAGTTGTCCGCCAGCACCAGCAGCAGCATGGCGGCCAGGAACAGGTTCAGGTACGCGAAGAAGCGGCGCCGGCGCTCGTCGTGCGCCATGTAGCCCACCGAGTACAGGTGGATCAGCGTGCCCACCCCGGTGATCAACAGCACGAAGGTCATCGACAACTGGTCGAGCCGGAACGAGACGTCGGCCTGGAAGGCGTTCACCGGCACCCAGCTGAACAGGTGCTTCGTCACCGCCCGGTGCTCGACGTCCCGGCCCAGCATGTCCGAGAACAGGGCCAGGCCGAAGCCGAACGAGAGCGCGGCGAGCGCGGTCGCCAGCCAGTGGCCGAAGCGGTCGAAGGCCCGACCGCCCAGGAGCAGCAGGGCGGCACCGGCCAGCGGAGCCGCCACCAGCAGCGGAATGAGAGAGTTCACCGAAGGTCCTCCGCCTACAGCTTCATCAGATTGCTGTCGTCGACCGAAGCGGAGTGCCTGGTCCGGAAGATGGAGACGATGATGGCGAGGCCGACCACGACCTCGGCCGCCGCCACCACCATCGTGAAGAACGCGATGATCTGACCGTCCAGGGTCCCGTGCAGCCGGGAGAACGTCACCAGTGCCAGGTTCGAGGCGTTCAGCATCAGCTCGACGCACATGAACAGCACCACCGCGTTGCGCCGGATCAACACCCCGGACGCGCCGATGGTGAACAACAGGGCGGACAGATAGAGGTAGTTGACCGGATTCACCGCTCCCCCTCCCCGGCCTCGCGCGGCTCGGACCCGTGGCCCGGGACCGGCTCCAGGGGCCCGCGCGGAGCCGCCACCACCGGCCGCTCCGAGGACGGCCGGCCCAGCCAGTCCGCCGTACTGTTCTCCAGCTCCGCCATCCGCCGCAGCATCTCCTGGCTGACGTCCCGGACCTGGCCGCGCTCGCGCAGCGTCGCCATCACCGAGTCCTCCGCGATCGTGCCGTCCGGCAGCAGCGCCGGCACGTCCACCGCGTTGTGCCGCGCGTACACGCCCGGCGCCGGCAGCGGCGGCAGCTGGATGTTGTCCCGCACCCGCTGCTCCGCCAGCTCCCGCTGGGTCTTCGGCGCCTTCACGTGCTCCCGGTGGGTCAGCACCATCGCGCCGACCGCCGCGGTGATCAGCAGCGCGCCGGTGACCTCGAAGGCCCACACGTAGCGGGTGAAGATCAGCCGGGCCAGGCCCGGCACATTGCCCTCGGCGTTCGCCTCGGCCAGCCCGGTGAAGTGGTCCAGCCGCGCGTTCGCGATGCCCGCGATCAGCAGCACCCCGAAGCCCAGCCCGCACAGCACCGCCGCGAACCGCTGGCCCTTCAACTGCTCCTTGAGGGAGTCCTCGCTGGTCACGCCGACCAGCATCACCACGAACAGGAACAGCATCATGATCGCGCCGGTGTACACCACGATCTGCACCACGCCCAGGAACACCGCGCCCTGGGCCATGTAACAGACCGCCAGCGCCAGCATGGTCGCCGCCAGGCACAGCGCGCTGTGCACCGCCTTGCGCATCAGCAGCATCCCCAGCGCGCCACCGACCGCGATCACCGCGAGCACCCAGAACTGGACGGCCTCACCCGTGGAGGTCGTCCCGCTCGCCGCCGCCAGCTGTGCGATCACTGCCGCACCTCCTTCTCCCGGTCGGTGCGCTCCTGCTGGACCGTCCCCGGCGCCGCCCCCGTGATCTCGCCCCGGTAGTACGCACCCTCGTCGGTGCCCGGGAAGATCGCGTGCGGGGTGTCGACCATGTCCTCCGACAGGCCCACCAGCAGCTGCTCCTTGGTGAAGATCAGGTCCTTGCGGGAGGAGTCCGCCAGCTCGTACTCGTTGGTCATCGTCAGCGCCCTTGTGGGACAGGCCTCGATGCACAGCCCGCACAGGATGCAGCGGGCGTAGTTGATCTGGTACACGGCGCCGTAGCGCTCACCCGGCGAGTAGCGCTCCTCGTCCCGGTTGTCCGCGCCCTCCACGTAGATCGCGTCGGCCGGGCAGGCCCACGCGCACAGCTCGCAGCCGACGCACTTCTCCAGCCCGTCCGGATGCCGGTTCAGCTGGTGGCGGCCGTGGAAGCGCGGAGCCGTGGGCTTCTTCTGCTCCGGGTACTGCTCGGTCAGCCGCTTCTTGAACATGGCCTTGAAGGTCACGCCGAAACCGGCGGCCGGACCGAGCACCGACGGCCGGTCGGCCCGCTCGGGCCGGCCCGTCTGGTCGGACGACATCGCGGATCAGCTCCCTTCGGAATGGTCGGCCCCGTTGAGGGCGTCCTGGAGTTGCTTCGGGGCCCGGCCCGGCCGGCGCGGCACCGGCGGCAGCACCTGCCCGGGCAGCGGCGGCACCGGGTACCCGCCCGCCATCGGATCGAACTCGCCCTTGCCCGGGGCCTCCTGCTCCGGCCCGGGCTCCTTCTCCTTGCGCAGGAAGTCCCGGACCAGCGCCAGCAGCAGGATCGCGCCGACCGGCGCGCCCACGTAGAGCACCACCTCGCCGAAGCCGTACCCCTCGTTGCGCAGCGCCCGCACGCTCGCGATCAGCACCAGCCACACCAGCGAGACCGGGATCAGCACCTTCCAGCCCAGCTTCATGAACTGGTCGTAGCGCAACCGCGGCAGCGTGCCGCGCAGCCAGATGAAGAAGAACACCAGCAGCTGGATCTTCAAGGTGATCCACAGCATCGGCCACCAGCCGTGGTTGGCGCCCTCCCAGAAGGCCGACACCGGCCACGGGGCCCGCCAGCCGCCCAGGAACAGGGTCGACGCCACCGCCGAGACCGTCACCATGTTGACGTACTCGGCCAGCATGAACATCGCGAACTTCAACGAGGAGTACTCGGTGTTGAAACCGCCCACCAGCTCGCCCTCGGCCTCCGGGAGGTCGAACGGCGCCCGGTTGGTCTCCCCGACCATCGCGATGACGTAGACGATGAACGACACCGGCAGCAGCACCGCGAACCACTTCGGCTGCTGGTGCGCCACGATCTCCGAGGTCGACATCGACCCCGAGTAGACGAACACCGCCGCGAAGGACAGGCCCATCGCGATCTCGTAGCTGATCATCTGCGCGGCCGACCGCAGGCCGCCCAGCAGCGGGTACGTCGAACCGGAGGACCAACCGGCCAGCACGATCCCGTAGATGCCGATCGAGGCGGTGGCCAGGATGTAGAGCAGCGCCACCGGGAAGTCGGTCAGCTGCAGCGGCGTCCGGGTGCCGAAGACCGATACCTCCTCGCCGGCCGGGCCGAACGGGATCACCGCGAAGGCCATGAACGCCGGGATCGCGCAGACGATCGGGGCCAGGACGTAGACCACCTTGTCCGCGCCCTTGACGACCAGGTCCTCCTTGAGCGCCAGCTTCACGCCGTCCGCCAGCGACTGCAGCAGGCCCCACGGCCCGTGCCGGTTCGGCCCGATGCGCAACTGCATCCAGGCCACCACCTTGCGCTCCCAGACGATCGTCACCAGCACCGTCAGCACCAGGAAGGCGAAGCAGAACACCGCCTTCAACAGCACCAGCCACCACGGGTCCTGGCCGAAGAAGTGGAGCGTCTCGTACGGCTGCGGAGTCGTCATCGGACCTCCCCTTCCCGGGACCCGCCCTCGACGGCGACCGGCGCGAGCTCGGCCGCGGCGATCGTCACCAGATGGCCGACGGTGGTGCCGAGCGCGCGGTGCGCGCCGCCCGGCGTGGAGTTGAGCGGGATCCAGACCGTACGGTCCGGGACCGAGTCGGTCACCTCCAGCGGCAGGACCAGCGAACCCGCCGGACCGGTCAGCCGCAGCGCACCGGCGGCCTCCGCGCCGACCTCGGCGCCGACCCCCGTGCCGACCTCCTTGGCGCCGATCTCCTTCGCGGTGGCCGACGACACCCGGGCCACCGCCCGGTGCCGCGTCCCCGCCAGGTGCGGATCGCCGTCCTGCAACGAGCCCTCGTCCAGCAGCAGCCGCCAACCCGCCAGCACCGCCTGGCCGGTGGCCGGACGCGGCAGCACACCCGGGTGCGCCGCCGGATCCGCCGCGCGGTCACCCCGCCACGGCCCGAAGCGGTCCAGCTCCAGCCGGGCCGCCCGTACGTCCGCCAGGCCCAGCCGGTGCCCCAGCGCGTCCGCCAGCATCGCCAGCACCCGCAGGTCCGACTGGAGATGACGGCCCATCTGCTGGTCCGGCTTGAGCGCGGCCTCGAACATCCGCACCCGGCCCTCCCAGTCCAGGAACGTCCCCGCCTTCTCCGCCACCGCCGCCACCGGCAGCACCACGTCGGCCCGGCCCGTCACCGCCGACGGCCGCAGCTCCAGCGACACCACGAACGGCACCGCCGCCAGCGCCTCCCCGGCCAGCGCCGGATCCGGCAGATCGTCCGGATCCACCCCGCCGACCAGCAGCGCGTCCAGATCGCCCCGCGCCGCCGCGGTCAGGATCTGGCCGGTGTCCCGGCCCGGACGCGACGGCAGCTCCGCCACCCCCCACACCGAGGCCGCCTGGGCCCGCGCCGCCGCGTCCGCCACCGGACGGCCGCCCGGCAGCAGACCCGGCAGCGCGCCGGCCTCCACCGCCCCGCGCTCCCCGGCCCGGCGCGGCACCCAGGCCAGCGCCGCCCCGGTCGCGTGCGCCAACCGCAGCACCGCCGTCAACGCGCCCGGCACCGACGCCAGCCGCTCACCCGCCAGGATCACCGCACCCGGCCGGCGCAACAGCTCCGCCGCCCGCCCGGCCTCGTCGTTCAACGGCTCGTCCGCCGCCAGCGCCGCGAACCACTCCGGCTCCGTCCCCGGCGCCGCCGGCAGCAGCGCACCGCGCAGCTTCGCCAGCCCCCGGGAGGCGAACGACGCCACCGAGAACACCTTGACGCCGTTGCCCCGGGACGCCTTGCGCAGCCGCAGGAAGACGATCGGCGACTCCTCCTCCGGCTCGAACCCCGCCAGCAGCACCGCCGGAGCCTGCTCCAGCCGCGCGTAGTCGACGCCCGAACCGTCCACGTCCACCCCGCGCCCGGCGACCGCCGCGGCCAGGAAGTCCGCCTCCTCACCGCTGTGCGGGCGGGACCGGAAGTCCACGTCGTTGGTGCCCAGCACCACCCGGGCGAACTTCGCGTACGCGTACGCGTCCTCCACCGTCACCCGGCCGCCCGCCAGCACACCCGTACGGGCCCCGCGCAGACCCTCGGCGGCCCGCCGCAACGCCTCCGGCCAGGAGGCCGGCACCAGCTCGCCGTCCACCCGCACCAGCGGGGCCGTCAGCCGGTCCCGCTGCTGGGCGTAGCGGAACGCGAACCGGCCCTTGTCGCAGTTCCACTCCTCGTTCACCGCCGGGTCCTCGCCCGCCAGCCGGCGCAGCACCTTGCCCCGCCGGTGATCGGTGCGCTGCGCGCAACCCGCTGAGCAGTGCTCGCACACGCTCGGCGAGGACACCAGGTCGAAGGGGCGCGAGCGGAAACGATAAGCCGCCGAGGTCAGCGCGCCCACCGGACAGATCTGGATGGTGTTCCCGGAGAAGTACGACTCGAAGTCGTCCCCCTCCCCCGTGCCCACCTGCTGCAGCGCCCCGCGCTCCACCAGGTCGATGAACGGGTCCCCGGCGATCTGCTGCGAGAAGCGGGTGCAGCGCGCGCACAGCACGCAGCGCTCCCGGTCCAGCAGCACCTGGCTGCTGATCGGCAGCGGCTTCGCGTAGGTGCGCTTCATCCCCTCGAACCGGGAGTCCGCCGCGCCGCTGCTCATCGCCTGGTTCTGCAGCGGGCACTCGCCGCCCTTGTCGCAGACCGGGCAGTCCAGCGGGTGGTTGATCAGCAGCAGCTCCATCACGCCGCGCTGGGCCTTCTCCGCCACCGGCGAACTCAGCTGGGTGCGCACCACCATGCCCTCGGCGACCGGGATGGTGCAGGAGGCGACCGGCTTGCGCTGGCCCTCGACCTCCACGATGCACTGCCGGCAGGCGCCGGCCGGATCCAGCAGCGGATGGTCGCAGAAGCGCGGGATCTGGGTGCCGATGGTCTCGGCGGCCCGGATCACCAAGGTGCCCTTGGGGACCTTCACTTCGACGCCGTCGATGGTGAGCGTGACCAGTTCGACCGCGGCTCCGTCGTTCGTGGAGGCGGCCGGCTCGGTGATCGTCACGCGTGCACCTCCCTCTCGGTGGCGGACTGGTGGCCGGGGCGGGGGCCGTCGGCCCAGACGGTGGACGCGGCCGGGTCGAACGGGCAGCGGCGCTCGGCCAGGTGCTGCTCGTACTCGGCCCGGAAGTACTGGAGCGAGGAGACGATCGGGCTCGCCGCGCCGTCGCCCAGCGCGCAGAAGGACTTGCCGTTGATGTTGTCGGCGATGTCGAGGAGCTTCTCCAGGTCCCCGTCGACGCCCTGGCCCGCCTCGATCCGCTTCAACAGCTGGACCAGCCAGTAGGTGCCCTCCCGGCAGGGGGTGCACTTGCCGCAGGACTCGTGGGCGTAGAACTCCGTCCAGCGGGTCACCGCCCGCACCACGCAGGTGGTCTCGTCGAAGACCTGCAGCGCCTTGGTGCCGAGCATCGAGCCCGCCGCGCCGACGCCCTCGTAGTCCAGCGGGACGTCGAGGTGCTCGTCGGTGAACATCGGGGTGGAGGAGCCGCCCGGGGTCCAGAACTTCAACCGGTGCCCGGCCCGGACGCCGCCGGAGAGGTCCAGCAGCTGGCGCAGCGTGATGCCGAGCGGGGCCTCGTACTGGCCGGGGTTGGTGACGTGGCCGGACAGCGAGTACAGCGTGAAGCCCGGGGACTTCTCGGTGCCCAGGCCCTTGAACCACTCCTTGCCGCGGGCCAGGATCGGCGGCACCGAGGCGATCGACTCGACGTTGTTGACCACCGTCGGGCAGGCGTACAGGCCGGCGATCGCCGGGAACGGCGGGCGCAGCCTCGGCTGGCCGCGGCGGCCCTCCAGCGAGTCCAGCAGCGCCGTCTCCTCGCCGCAGATGTAGGCGCCGGCGCCGGCGTGGACGGTGATGTCCAGGTTCACGCCCGAGCCGAGGATGTCCCGGCCGAGCAGGCCCGCCGCGTACGCCTCGGCGACCGCGGCGTGCAGGCGGCGCAGCACCGGGACGACCTCGCCGCGCAGGTAGATGAACGCGTGGTCGCAGCGGATCGCGTACGAGGCGATGACCATGCCCTCGATGAGGGAGTGCGGGTTGGCGAACAGCAGCGGGATGTCCTTGCAGGTGCCCGGCTCGGACTCGTCCGCGTTGACCACCAGGTAGTGCGGCTTGCCGTCGTTCTGCGGGATGAACTGCCACTTCATCCCGGTGGGGAAGCCGGCGCCGCCGCGGCCGCGCAGACCGGAGTCCTTGACCAGGGCGATCACGTCGTCCGGGGGCATCGCGAGGGCCGCCTTGAGGCCCTCGTAGCCGTGGTGGCGGCGGTAGGTGGCGAGGGTCCAGGGACGGCTGTCGTCCCAGGGGTCGGACAGGACGGGGGTGAGCAGCTTCTCGGCCGGCTCGGCGGAGGTCATCACGCTTCGGTCCCTTCCTGGCCGTCGGCCTTGCCTTCGTGGCCCGGCTCCCCGTGGCCCGGATCCCCGTGGCGGGGGGCCTCGTGGCGGGGGGAGACCACCTTGGTGCCGGCGGTGCCGGGCAGGGCCTCGCCGCGCGCCAGCCGCAGCCCGGCCAGCGAGGGGGCGCCGCCGGCACCCGACTCGTCGTTGGCGCCCGGGCGCTCGTCCGGGAAGCCGGCCAGGATCCGGGCGGTCTCCTTGAAGCCGCACAGCCGGGCGCCGCGGGTGGGCCGCACCTCGCGGCCGGCCCGCAGGTCGTCGACCAGCCGGCGGGCGCTCTGCGGGGTCTGGTCGTCGAAGAACTCCCAGTTGACCATCACCACGGGGGCGTAGTCGCAGGCGGCGTTGCACTCGATGTGCTCGATCGAGATCTCGCCGTCCTCGGTGGTCTCGTTGTTGCCGATGCCCAGGTGCTCCTGGAGGTCGGCGAAGATCCGGTCCCCGCCGAGCACCGCGCACAGGGTGTTGGTGCAGACCCCGACGTGGTACTTCCCGGCCGGGCGCCGCCGGTACATCGTGTAGAAGGTGGCGACGGCGGTGACCTCGGCCGTGGTGAGCCCCAACTGCTCGGCGCAGAAGCGGATCCCGGTCCGGCTGACGAAGCCCTCCTCGGCCTGCACCAGGTGCAGCAGCGGCAGCAGCGCCGAACGGGCCTGCGGGTAGCGGCCGATCAGCTCGGCGGCGTCGGCGGCCAGCCGGGAGCGCACCTCCTCCGGGTACGGCGGGGCCGGCATCGCCGGCAGTCCCAGTTCGACGTCCGTCACCGGTCCACGCCTCCCATCACCGGGTCGATCCCGGCCACCGCGACGATCACGTCGGCCACCTGGCCGCCCTCGCACATCGCCGCCATCGTCTGCAGATTGGTGAACGACGGGTCCCGGAAGTGCACCCGGTACGGGCGCGTCCCGCCGTCGCTGACCACGTGCACGCCCAGCTCGCCCTTGGACGACTCGACCGCCGCGTACGCCTGGCCGACCGGGACCCGGAAGCCCTCGGTGACCAGCTTGAAGTGGTGGATCAGGGCCTCCATCGAGGTGCCCATGATCTTGCGGATGTGGTCGAGCGAATTGCCCATCCCGTCCGGGCCGACGGCCAGTTGGGCCGGCCAGGCGATCTTCTTGTCGGCCACCATGACCGGGCCCGGGCGCAGCCGGTCCAGGCACTGCTCGACGATCCGCAGGGACTGCTTCATCTCCTCCAGCCGGATCAGGAACCGGCCGTAGGAGTCGGCGGTGTCGGCGACCGCGACCTCGAAGTCGTAGTCCTGGTAGCCGCAGTACGGATCGGTCTTGCGCAGGTCGTGCGGCAGGCCGGTGGCCCGCAGGATCGGACCGGTGGCGCCCAGGGCCAGGCAGCCGGCCAGGTCCAGGAAGCCGACGTCGACCAGCCGGGCCTTGAACACCGGGTTGCCGGTGGCGAGTTTGTCGTACTCGTGCATCCGGGAGCGGAGGGTGCGGACCGCCTCGCGGATCTGGTCGACGGCGCCGGGCGGCAGGTCCTGGGCCAGGCCGCCGGGGCGGACGTACGCGTGGTTCATGCGCAGGCCGGTGACCAGTTCGAAGACGTCCAGGATCAGCTCGCGGTCCCGGAACCCGTAGACCATCAGGGTGGTGGCGCCGATCTCCATGCCGCCGGTGGCCAGGCAGACCAGGTGCGAGGCGATCCGGTTGAGCTCCATCATCATCACCCGGATGACGCTGGCCCGCTCCGGGATGTCGTCGGTGATGCCGAGCAGCTTCTCGACCGCCAGGCAGTAGGCGGTCTCGTTGAACAGCGGGATCACGTAGTCCATGCGGGTCACGAAGGTGGTGCCCTGGACCCAGCTGCGGAACTCCATGTTCTTCTCGATGCCGGTGTGGAGGTAGCCGATGCCGCAGCGGGCCTCCTTCACCGTCTCCCCGTCGATCTCCAGGATCAGCCGCAGCACGCCGTGGGTGGACGGGTGCTGGGGGCCCATGTTGACGATGATGCGCTCGTCGTCGGCCCGGCCGGCCGCCTCGACCACCTCGCCCCAGTCGCCGCCGGTGACGGTGAAGACCCGGCCCTCGGTGGTGTCGCGGGCATCTGCTTCCTCGTAGTGCTGAGTACTCATCAGCTGTACGACCTCCGCTGGTCGGGAGCCGGGATCTGGGCGCCCTTGTACTCGACGGGGATGCCGCCGAGCGGGTAGTCCTTGCGCTGCGGGTGGCCCAGCCAGTCGTCCGGCATCATGATCCGGGTGAGCGCCGGGTGGCCGTCGAAGACCAGGCCGAAGAAGTCGTAGGCCTCGCGCTCGTGCCAGTTGCTGGTCGGGTAGACGCTCACCACGGAGGGGATCCGCGGGTCGGCGTCCGGCGCGGTGACCTCCAGCCTGATCAGCCGGCCGTGGGTGATCGAACGCAGGTGGTAGACCGCGTGCAGCTCGCGGCCACGGTCACCCGGGTAGTGCACCCCGCTCACGCCCAGGCACAGTTCGAAGCGCAGCGCCGGGTCGTCGCGCAGGATGCGCACCGCCTTCAACAGGTGGGTGCGGTCCAGGTGGAAGGTGAGCTCGCCGCGGTCGACCACGGTCTTCTCGACCACCTCGGCCGGGTCCAGGCCCTGCTCCTCCAGCGCGCCCTCGAACTCGTCGGCGACCTCGTCGAACCAGCCGCCGTACGGGCGTTCGCTCGGGCCGGGCAGCACGATCGGGGCGGCCAGACCGCCGAAGCCGGAGGTGTCGCCGGTGCCGTCGGCACCGAACATGCCCTGCCGGCGGCCGACCACCTCGACCGGGATCTCCCGGGGCGGCTGCTCGCGGCGGGACTCGGGTACCTGCTCGCTCATCGCAGCTGCCCCCGCATCTCGCTGATCGGGGTCGCCTTGAGGGCCAGGGCCTCGCCCAACTCCTCGGCGCGGCGCCGGTTCACGCCCAGCGGCTCGTGCTGGATCTTGTCGTGCAGCTTCAGGATCGCGTCCAGCAGCATCTCCGGGCGGGGCGGGCAACCGGGCAGGTAGATGTCCACCGGGACGATGTGGTCGACGCCCTGCACGATCGCGTAGTTGTTGAACATCCCGCCGGAAGAGGCGCAGACGCCCATCGAGATGACCCACTTCGGGTTGGGCATCTGGTCGTACACCTGGCGCAGCACCGGGGCCATCTTCTGACTCACCCGGCCCGCCACGATCATCAGATCGGCCTGCCGGGGGGAGCCCCGGAAGACCTCCATCCCGAACCGGGCCAGGTCGTAGCGGCCGGCACCGGTGGTCATCATCTCGATCGCGCAGCAGGCCAGACCGAAGGTGGCCGGGAAGAGTGACGCCTTGCGCACCCAGCCGGCGGCCGTCTCCACGGTCGTGAGCAGAAAGCCGCTCGGCAGCTTCTCCTCGATTCCCATCAGATCCCTCTCAATGCCCTCAAGTCCTCTGGTACGTCCGGCGATGCGCCCGCGGAGCGTCCGGGGGAACGTCCGGCCCGTCCGAGCTTGTCCGCTCGTTCACAAGGGCGGCGGCGCCACCCCTGCCTCAGTCCCACTCCAGGCCGCCGCGACGCCAGACGTAGGCGTACGCGACGAAGACGGTGGCGATGAACAGGAGCATCTCGACCAGCCCGAAGAGCCCCAGGGAGTCGAAGGTCACCGCCCAGGGGTAGAGGAAGACGATCTCGATGTCGAAGACGATGAAGAGCATCGCCGTCAGGTAGTACTTGATCGGGAACCGACCGCCGCCCACGGGCTGCGGGGTCGGCTCGATGCCGCACTCGTACGCCTCCAACTTGGCCCGGTTGTAGCGCTTGGGGCCGGTGAGTGAGGCCATCACGACGGAACCGACCGCGAACGCCGCCGCGATGGCACCGAGTACGAGGATCGGCGCGTAGGCATTCATAGCCCCCGCTCCCTCCGTCCAGTCGTCCTTGACTGCAGATCGGAACCGGCGGGTCACACTGAGGTGAACCCGCGTTCCAGTTCCCGAGATCCACCTCATGTGAGGCAGTTCACAAAGCCTGGAACGAGCGCATCCTATGCCCGGTGGCTTGTGATCTGCGACACGCAGTTCATCGTCATCTTTGTGATCTACGCCACCATGTGAATGGTGGCGAATGTGAACATGCCCAGAGTTGTCAACGCAAAGGAGTCAAATGGTCACAAGCAGTCGCATTTACCTGGGAAGCGGCTGGTCAGGGGCGTATTCCTATATCAACTATGCTCCGGGGATGGCAAATTTCGGGGCGTCATGTTGACGTGTTATAGCGGCTCACTCGGAGGGGTGGTGGGGGGAGGAACGCTTGCTTGACCCTTTGTTCACAAGCGCGCGATGTTGCCGTGGGGGTCTCCCCTCCCCCTCCCCCTCCCCCTCCCCCTCCCGCCCGCCGCCCGCCGCCCGCCGCCCGCCGCCCGCCGCCCGCCGCCAGGGTTGCCCACCTGCTGCCGGTGTCACCTGCGCTGGACCGGCCGGTCCCAGCGCGGGGCTGCTGCGCGCTCGCAGCCCTGGCAGCCTGTGGGCCCCTGGGGGCCGCCCTCCTCCTCCGCCTCCGCTTCACCCGCCGCCCTCGCGGCTCCGCCTCCCGTGTAGGCAGGCCCAACTTCCTGCTGCGGCCCTCGAATCCCTCGGCCCGCCTCCTCCTCCGCCCTGCCTCCCTCTCGCTCTCGGGCCCCGCTCTGGCGCAGGCCTCGTCCGTCGTTCCGCTCTCGCCCTTGGGGCCAGGGGCCAGCTACCGGTTGCCGACTGCCTGTTCCCACACCCAGGCCGCGATGCCCACCCGGTTACGGGCACCGAGCTTGCGCTGGATGTTGGCGAGGTGGTTCTTCACCGTTCCCGGTGAGATGAAGAGCCCAGCGCCGATCTCGGCGTTGGTCGCTCCATCGGCCACCAGCTCAGCGATCTCCTTTTCCCTCTCGGTCAGTTCTTCCACCGGGCCGGCTATCGACGGGCCCGGCACGCCTCCCCCGCCCGCGGCCCCAGGCGTCGGCGTGGCGCCCGGCAGTGCCATGTGCTGCAACAGCCGAACGGTCACCTGCGGACTGATCAACGCATCCCCGGCCATCGCCGCCCTGACCGCCTCGATCAACAGGACCGGCCCCGAGCGCTTGAGCAGGAAGCCCGCCGCACCGTGCCGCAAGGCCGTGTGCACGTACTCGTCCAGGTCGAAGGTCGTCACCACGATCACCTTGCACTGACCGGCGAGTTGCCGCGTGACCTCCAGGCCGTCGAGCTTCGGCATCCGGATGTCCGCGAGCACCACGTCCGGCCGCAGCCTGTTCGCTTCCTGTACCGCCGCGGCACCGTCCGCCGCCTCCGCCACCACCGTCATGTCCGGCTGAACGTCCAGGATCATCCTGAACGCGCTGCGGATGTCCGCCTGGTCATCGGCGACCAGGATCCGGATCGGCTTTGCGCTGCTGCTCATCCGCTCTTCTCCCCTGCACCCGCACTCGTCCTCATCGGGGTCTCCGGCCGCTCCGGTTCCTCCCGCTCCGCCAGCGGCAGCCTCGCCGTCACACGCCACGCCTGCCGCTCATGCACTCCCGCCTCGAAGGTGCCGCCGAGCGCCTCCACCCGCGCGGCCAGACCAGGCATTCCGCTGCCACCCCCACGCCGGGGCCGACTGGCCGCCCCCGCCGGCCGACCGTCGTTCGTCACGGTCAGCTCCAGCCACTCGCCGACACGGCGCGCCCGGACGTCGACCCGTCCGGCGCCCTGGGCGTGCCGCCGGACATTCGTCAGCGCCTCGACGACGATCCGGTGGACCGTCCCTCCCAGCTCCCTCGGAACCGGCTGCTCCGGCAGTTCCAGCCGGACCTCGGGGCCGCCCGCGGCGGTGAACCGCTCGGCCACCTCCGCGAGTTCCGACAGCCCCGGCTGTGGGCCACGCCCGGTCCCCTCCTCCGTGCGCAGCAGCTGGACCGTCCGGTCCAGTGATGCCAGGGCCCGCTGCCCGGCCTGCTCTATCCGTTCGAACATGGCGACCGCACGGGCCGGGTCGACCGAGGCCAGGTAAGCACCGGCCTGGGCCTGGGCCACCATGCCGCTGACGTCGTGCGCCACGAAGTCGTGGAGATCGTGGGCCAGTTCGAGCCGCTGGGCCCGCCTGGCCTCGACCACCGCCTTGGTGCGTCCCTCGTCCAGGCCCCTCAGGTAGAGCCCGATCAGGACGGCCGGCAGGGAGAGCGCCGAGCCGAAGCCGAAGATCGTGAGGACGTCCCCGGGCCCTTCGACGAACGCGAACCTGGTCAGCCAGAGGGCGACCGCTGCGCATGCCGTCCAGGCCGCCAGTGCGCACCGCGGACCGTCCTCGGTGCGCAGGGTGATGACCACCGACAGCAGCAGGACGGCCAGTTCGACCAGTCCGAGCAGCCCGGCCCAGCGGTCGTCCTCCATCCAGCGGCCGAGGACCCAGACGGCGGCCGTGACCACCGCCGAGGACGCCCCGAGCGCCAAGGTCACGGCTGCCGCGCCGCGGCGGCCCCGCGCCGACCAGGCGGGCAGTGCCAGGACCAGGACGACCCCGGACAGGATCTGAGTCATCGTCATCACCTCTCCTCGACTCTTCGACTGCCGTCACATTACGGCGCGGGAGGGGCGGCACACCTGTGCCGATCGGCACATTTCAAAGGGCAGTTGAGCAGGAGGAAAAGCCCGATCGGCATCTGCCGCCGGCCCTTCCCGAGCGCCAGTCTTGAGTCATCGCACCGGCCACGGGGCCGGAGCCGAAGGGAGTGCACCGCCATGTCGAAGCTCATGATCAATGCCCGTCTGTCCGACCACCGGATCGGCCCGGTCGACACGGTCGTGCCGGACGTACCACCAGCCCCGCGCTGGGCCCGGATCGCCGCCGCGGCCGCCGCGCTCAGCACGGTTCCCTCGGGACTGTGGCGGATCGTCTTCGGCTTCGACGTCCCGCTCGGTTTCAGCGGGGCGACAGCTGCGGCGTACGCGGCGCACCAGCCGGGCTGGGGCACGGTCTACTGCGTGGCGCTGAGTGCGCTGGCGGAGGGGCTGGCGTTCCTGACCGTGGGCCTGGTCCGGCCCTGGGGGCAGGTGGCTCCGCGCTGGATCCCGCTGATAGGCGGCCGACGGGTGCGCCCCCTGTTCGCCGTCGTTCCGGCCTTCTCGGGCGCACTCGTCCTGACCGGGCTGGGGCTGTTCGCCCTGTTCGGCGGCTGGGCCGGGAACCTGGCCGAGTCGGATTCGCCGCACGGCCTCAGCGCCCTGGTGATGACTCTCGCCTACCTGCCCCTGGTCGCCTGGGGTCCGCTACTGGGCGCGGTCACGGTCGACTACGCCCGCCGGACTCTGTGGCGGCGCCGGTGACAGGGGCCTCGGGTCAGACCGGGGCCGGCTCCGGGCTCGGCTGCCCCGCCTCGGGTGCGCTCGCGGCCGGGAGCGGCGCAGGGGCGGTCCGCCGCCCCCACTCGGTCGCGATCAGCACCAGGGCTGCGCCGAGCAGGGCGAGCGGGCCCATCCGGTTCCCGGCCACGGTGAGGCCGAAGACGGCGGCCCACAGCGGTTCGGTGCCGAGCAGCAGGCTCACCCGGGACGGCGAGGTGGCCCGGACGGCCCACATCTGGACGAAGAAGGCGAACAGGGTGCAGAACAGGGACAGATGCAGCAGCCAGGCCCACTGGCCGGCCCCGTACGAGCGGGCGATGGTCCAGGGAGCGGGCCCGACGGAGAGCGCGACCACGGTGAACACCGTGGTGGCCGAGGCGAGTTGGACCCAGGTGACGGCCAGCATGTCGGTGTGGCGGACGGCTCGGGCACGGGCCGTCGCCAAGACGTACGCCGAGCGGACGAGGGCGGCGCCGAGCACCAGCAGGTCGCCGAGGGTCGGAGGGCGCAGCCCGCCGTCGCCGGTGAGCAGGGCTACGCCGAGGACGGCCAGCCCGGCGGCCGCGAGGAAGGCCCGCGGCGGTGCGGTCCGGGCGAGGGCGCTCTCGCCGAGCGGGGTGAGCACCATCGCGAGGCTGATGATCAGCCCGGCATTGGTCGCTGAGGTGTGCACGGCGCCGTAGGTCTCCAGCAGGAAGATCCCACTGAGGACCAGGCCCAGCGTGGCGCCGCCGAGCCATTCGGCGCGGCTCAGCTTCCGCAGGGAGCGCCAGGCGACCAGCCCGAGCAGCGGCAGCACCAGCCCGAAGCGCAGGACGAGCATCGCCACGACCGTCTCCGGGTCGGCCACCCGCTGGACAGCGAGGAAGCTCGATCCCCACACCACTGCCACGAGCAGGACCGGTAGATCGCGAAGGATCGATGAGGACGAGAACGAGGACAGGGAGGCGCGCATGAGGAGGATCCCTCCGTACGAACGGAACCGGCGGGTGCGAGGACCGTACGGCGTCGGACGGACCCGGGAGCTGGGCGTGTGGCTCAGCGGGGGACGGGGCGAGGGGTGGAGCACGGGGGCGCCATCTTCGCGCACCGGGCCGCCGATGATCAATGCCCCCGACGGGCGCCGGCGGGTCAGGAGGCGAGCAGACCGTTCGTCTCGGCGATGTCCTCGATGTCGGCTGGAGTACCGGACATGATGGCGCGGACGTGCTCGGTGACGAGCTCGGTCGGCCAGTCCCACCAGGCGGCGCGGAGGAGGCGTTCGATGTCGGCGTCGTCGAAGCGGCGTCGGATCGGGCGGGCGGGGTTGCCGCCGACGATCGTGTAGGGCTCGACGTCGGCGGTGACCACCGCACCGGCCGCGATGATCGCTCCGTCGCCGATCCGGACGCCCGGCAGGACGGTGGCGCCGAAGCCGAACCAGACGTCGCTGCCGACCACGGTGTCACCGCGGCTGGGCAGGCCCGTGACGATGTCGAGGGTCTGCTCGGTCCAGCTGCCGCCGAACATCGTGAAGGGGAAGGTGGAGACGCCGATGGCCGGGTGGGCCGCCCCGGCCATCAGGAAGCGGGTGCCGGTGGCGATCGCGCAGTACTTGCCGATCACCAGCCGTTCGGGGCCGTAGGCGTAGAGGACGTTGCGCTCCTCGAAGCGGGTGGCTCCGTCAGGGTCGTCGAAGTACGTGTACTCGCCGACCTGGATCCTCGGGTCAGTGACGAGCGGGCGCAGCAGGACCACTCGGTCGTGGCCGGCGAGCGGGTGGAGGGCGGTCGGGTCGGGGATGGCACGGGTGGTCACACAGGCTCCTCTCGTAATGCGACTTGAGTCGCATTACGATGAGCATGGCACGACCGCCACCCCACAGCAAGCCTTAATGCGACAGGAGTCGACTTTGAGCGAGGCCACCACTCCCGACCGGCAGTCGCCCCGCACGCCCACCCCGCGCCCGGGCGGGCGCAGCGCCCGGGTCCGCGCGGAGGTGGTCACCGCCACGCTCGCCGAGGTCACCGAGAAGGGGTACGACGGACTCACCGCCGAGGCGGTCGCCACACGCTCCGGCGTCCACAAGGCGACTCTCTACCGGCGGTGGGGCGGAGTGGACGGCCTGATCGCCGACGCCCTGACCGCCTCCGCCGACCAGCCCTGGCCGCTGCCCGACACCGGAGACCTCCAGGAGGACCTCCGCCGCATCACCCAGGAGGTGTTCAGCGTCTTCACCGGCCCGGAGCGGGGTTCCACGCCCACCGCGCTGATCTCCGCCGCCCAACGCTCCGACGTCGGCGCGACCGCCCTGCGCGGGTTCTTCGCGGCCCGCCACCGCCAGGCCGCCGAGGTCGCCGAACGGGCCATTGCGCGGGGAGAGCTGCCCGTCGGGACGGACGGCGTCGAGGTGATCAGGGCCGCCACGGCCCCGCTCTACTACCGGCTGTTCGTCACCGGCGAACCGCTGGACGCCAGCACCGCCGAACGGGCCGCCGACGTCGCCGCCCTCGCCGCCCGGGCCGGTCTGTTCACGCCCACCCCGAAGGAGAACTGACACCACGTCACCATCGACAGCCGAAGGAGTACCGGCCGCCCCAGCCCCCTACCGAAGACCCACCCGGCCGTGGATGATTCCTCCATGACAAGCATGCCGTCCACCACCCCCCGGAAGGCCCGTCACGTGAAGCGCAAGCACTGGGCGCTGGTCGCCGCCGCCACCGTCCTCCCGCTCGCGGCGAGCACCGGCACGGCCGTCGCGGCCCCCTCCGGCGCCACCCCCGCCCCGAGCGCGGCCTGCACCTACACACCGGCCGTCCCGGCCGACAACTTCAAGGGCATCCCGGTCTTCGACGCCGCGAAGGCGGCCCGCCCCTACCAGGCGACCGTGCGCACCAACCAGGGCCCGATCACCTTCGAGGCACTGACCGACAAGGCGCCCTGCACCACCTTCTCGTTCCGCTTCCTCGCCGAGCACGACTACTTCGACCGCAGCCACTGCCACCGGCTCACCACCCAGCGGATCTACGTGTTGCAGTGCGGCGACCCGACCGGGACGGGCAGCGGCGGTCCGGGCTACTCCTTCCCGGACGAGAACCTGACCGGCGCCACCTACCCGGCCGGCACCGTGGCCATGGCCAACGCCGGTCCGAACACCAACGGCAGCCAGTTCTTCATCGTCTGGAAGGACACCAAGCTCTCCCCCGCCTACACCCCGTTCGGCCGGGTGACGGCCGGCCTGGACGTCCTGCAGAAGATCGCCGCCGCAGGCGAGGACGACCAGAACGGCCCGGGCGACGGATTCCCGAACGTCCCCGTGAACATCCGCCACGTGAAGATCGGCAAGCGCTGATCCACCGGCCGGGCAGGCGAGCAGGCGAACACAAGGGGGTGGACCGGGCGGCACCGGTCCGGCGCGCAGCGGTCCGGCCCGCCCCCTCGCCGCTCCCGTACGGTGGCAGCACCACCGACACCGCAGGGAGCAGCACCGCATGGACAGCCGGATCTGGGAGAGCGTCGACCACCTGGTCGCGTGGCTGGACGATCAGAGCACCCAGTCGCCGCAGGAGGAGCGCCTGCTGCGGCTGCTCAAGCTCTCCGAGGAGATCGGCGAGGTCGGCGCCGCGGTGATCGGCGCGACCGGGCAGAACCCGCGCAAGGGCGTCACCCACACCTGGGAGGACGTCCAGCACGAGCTCTGCGACGTCGTGTTCAGCGCCCTGGTCGCCCTGCGGACGCTCACCCCCGACGCGGCCCGGGTGTTCGACGAGCGCCTCGCCTACGTCGAACAGCGCTCCGCCGCCTCCCGCGACACGGCGGAGCAGGAGACGGCGGAACAAGATCCCTCAACGCGGGGGACGACGGAACAGGGGACGGGGGCCCAGGGGACGGGGGCCCAGAGGACGGCACCGAAGTCGCCCTGAACAGCGCCGCCCCGAGCACCCGGCACCCCGAGCACCCCCGGCACCCCGCCGCCCCGAGCACCCCCGCCGCCCCGCTCGCCCCGCCACCTCAGGCGTTCGGCGCGACCCTCGCCAGCCCGTTGATCACGCGGTCCATCGCGTCGCCGCCCTGCGGGTCGGTGAGGTTGGCGAGCAGCTTGAGGGTGAAGCGCATCAGGAGCGGGCGCGGCAGGCCGTGCTGGGCGGCGAGCTGCATCACCTTGGGGTTGCCGATGAGCTTCACGAAGGCGCGGCCGAGCGTGTAGTAGCCGCCGTACACGTCCTTGAGGATGCGCGGGTAGGCCTGCAGGGCGCGCTCGCGGCCGCCCTCGGTGACGCGGGCGTGGGCCTGCACGATGACGCCGGCGGCGATCTGGCCGGATTCCATCGCGTAGGCGATGCCCTCGCCGTTGAACGGGTTGACCATGCCGCCCGCGTCGCCGACCAGCAGCAGGCCGCGGGTGTAGTGCGGCTGCCGGTTGAAGGCCATCGGCAGGGCGGCGCCGCGGATCGGCTCGGTCATGTTCTCGGGGGTGTAGCCCCACTCGGCGGGCATGCTCGCGCACCAGGCCTTGAGCACCTCGCGCCAGTCGAGTTCACCGAAGGCGGGCGAGGAGTTGAGGATGCCGAGGCCGACGTTGGAGGTGCCGTCGCCCATGCCGAAGACCCAGCCGTAGCCGGGGAGCAGCTTGCGCTGGTCGCCGCGGGTGTCCCACAGCTCCAGCCAGGACTCCAGGTAGTCGTCGTCGTGGCGCGGCGAGTTGAAGTAGGTGCGGTAGGCGACGCCCATCGGGCGGTCCTCGCGGCGGTGCAGGCCCATGGCGAGGGAGAGCCGGGTGGAGTTGCCGTCCGCGGCGACGACCAGCGGGGCGCGGAAGGTGACCGGTCGCTTCTCCTCACCGAGCTTGGCGGTGACGCCGACGATCCGGCCGGTGCGCTCGTCCAGGACCGGGCCGCTGACGTTGCAGCGCTCGTAGAGCCGAGCGCCGGCCTTCTCGGCCTGACGGGCGAGCAGTTCGTCGAAGTCGGCGCGCTTGCGGACCAGGCCGTAGTCGGGGAAGGAGGCCAGCTCGGGCCAGTCCAGCTCCAGCCGGACGCCGCCGCCGATGATGCGCAGGCCCTTGTTGTGCAGCCAGCCGTTCTCGGTGGAGACGTCGATGCCCATGTCCACCAGCTGCTTGGTGGCACGCGGGGTGAGGCCGTCGCCGCAGACCTTCTCGCGCGGGAAGGCGGTCTTCTCCAGCAGCAGGACGTCCAGTCCGGCCTGGGCGAGGTAGTACGCCGTGGTGGCACCGGCCGGGCCCGCGCCGACCACGATGACGTCGGCGGTGCTCTCGACCGTGCTGTCCGGCTTCGTCAGATCGGCTGCGGTCTCGGACACGTGGACACACTCCTGGAGCTGCGGCGGGGGATGGCGGCTTTTGTCTCCGGCAGTCTAGTTCCGCTCACGCTGCCGGAGACTCCTGCGGTCCCCGTGCTCCGCCGCGTACCGCCCCCCTGCGGCTACGCCTGCTTGTACCCGCGGTGCAGCGCGACGATCCCGCCGGTCAGGTTCCGCCAGGCGACCTTGGACCAGCCGCTCTCCTGCATCCGGGAGGCCAGCGTGGGCTGGTCCGGCCAGACCCGGATGGACTCGGCGAGGTACACGTACGCGTCCGGGTTGCTGCTGACGGCGGTGGCGACGGGCGGCAGCGCGCGCATCAGGTACTCGGTGTAGACGGTCCGGAACGGCGTCCAGGTCGGCGTGGAGAACTCGCAGATCACCAGCTTGCCGCCGGGCTTGGTGACCCGGTGCATCTCGCGCAGCGCCGCCTCGGTCTCCTGGACGTTGCGCAGCGCGAAGGAGATCGTCACCGAGTCGAAGGCGTCGTCCGCGAACGGGAGCCGGGTGGCGTCGCCGGCGGTGAGCGGCAGCTCGGGGTGGCGGCGCTTGCCCTCGGTGAGCATGCCGACCGAGAAATCGCACGGGACGACGTCGGCCCCGGCCTCGGCGAAGGGCAGCGAGGAGGTGCCGGTGCCGGCTCCGAGGTCGAGCACGAGGTCCCCCGGTCCCGCGGCCACCGCCTCGGCCACCGCCCGGCGCCAGGCGCGGGCCTGGCCGAGGGAGAGCACGTCGTTGGTGAGGTCGTACTTGGCCGCGACGTCGTCGAACATGGCGGCGACTTCGTGCGGCTGCTTGTCCAGGGAGGCTCGGGTCACGCCCCCCATTGTTCACCCTGCGACGGCTGCCCCGACCAACGGGGGCTCGGTGCGATCCGCCGACGGGGGCTCAGTGCGATCCGCGCCGCCCGCCCGCGCGACGGCGGCGGCGCGAGCGCTTGCCCTGGGTGATCGCGGGCATCCCCTCGGCCAGGGCGCCGGTCGCCATGGCCAGGTTGGCGCTGAGCCGGCCCTGCCCGCCGCGGACGGCGACGGCCCGCCGGTGGCGCCGGATGCGCAGCATGCAGATCACGAACAGCACGACGGCGACGGGCACGCTGAACCGGGCCAGGCCGACACCGACGGGCTGCGGGTAGGTGTCGCCGCAGATCCGGACGGCGCCCGGGTCGTCGGCCGCGTGTTCCAGGCAGACGGCGTCGCCGAGCCTGATGCCGTCGGCGAGCGGCAGCGCGGCGGCGGTGTGCGGCTGACCGCTGACCTTGTAGCTGACGGCGCTGTAGGTGCCGCCGCCGGTCGGCAGCTGGGTGACGACGCCCTCGACCCTGACCGGGTGGGCCGCGATCCGGTCGGCCTGGTCGGCCTGGCGCCAACCGAGCAGGCACATCCCGACGGCCAGCACGGCGCTGAGCACGGCGGCGAGGTACCAACCACGGCCCATCCGCGGGGTTCGCGGCGGGGGGACGGTCGCGGTTCGCATGGTTCCTGTCCTGGCTTGCCTCCGGGGCCTGGGACACGGCCCCGCCGCCCGCGGGCACGGGTGGTGGTGTGGTGAGGGTACGGAGTGAGCTGTCCGGGATCGTATCCGCTGGCGGGCCCTCAGGTCACGGTGAAGGGACAATCACCCCCCTGGGAGGGCACGGCAGTTCGGGTGCACACGAAGGAAGTCCCCCGCACGGCAAGGCAATCCGCCTACTGATGGGTACGTCACA
Organism: Kitasatospora sp. NPDC056076; assembly: GCF_042266305.1. Classification (NCBI taxonomy): domain Bacteria; kingdom Bacillati; phylum Actinomycetota; class Actinomycetes; order Kitasatosporales; family Streptomycetaceae; genus Kitasatospora; species Kitasatospora sp. NPDC056076. The sequence continues at coordinate 39,064 of NZ_JBHJWG010000017.1, read as the reverse complement.
CCGGAGGGCTCACGACCGCCTCCGCCCGCCGACCGTCACCCCTTCGAGCCGCCCCGCAAGCGACCCGGTGAGCGACCCGGCAGGCCGCCCCCGCGGGCGGTCACCTCCGCCGGTACACCAACCGCCCGGCCAGCACGGTCGCCAGGCACCCACCGGCCGCCGGCCGGACCCCGCCCTCCTGTGCCTCCTCCGCCGCCACCGGGAACACCACGAAGTCCGCCCGCCCACCGGCCGCGACCCGCCCGTGCACGGCCCGGGCGAGCGGCAGCACCGCCAACGGGTCCAGCAGGCCCGCCCCTTCGCCCAGCTCCCCAGCCCCCGACACCCCCGGCCCCGGCAACGCCACCAGCCCCGACCGCGCCACCGCCGTCCGCACCGCGGGCCGCGCGAACGGCCCGGCCACCGCCGTCACGCCGAACCCGAGCATCCGCTGCAGGCCGCGCCGCGCACTGGCTCCGTACCGGGCCTCGTCGGTGCAGCCGACCAGCCCGTCCATGACCGGCTCGACGCCGATCTCCTCCCGCGGGTCCGGGTGGTAGTCCCGTTCCAGCAGCCGCTGCCCGCAGGGGTTGCGCAGGCCGGGCGCGAGCAGGGCCCGGCCCCAGTCCCGGACCCGGGCCGACGGATGGTCCGCCGCCAGGTCCGCGTACGGGCCGACGGCCTCGACCAGTTCGCCGCGCACCACCACCGCCCCGTCGGCGAAGGACGGGGCGGTGGGTGCGGCGGGGTCGGGCAGCAGGAACTCGGCCCGGTGCAGGGTCAGCACGGCGTCGACCGGAGCGGTCTCGGGTGTCCGTGGTCCTCGGTCGTCCGGGGCCTCAGCCGTTGTCCAGGATCTTGAGCTCGGGGTGCGCCGTGCCGCCCTCGATCGCCGTGGAGGCGATGTGCGAGGCGACCCGGGGGTCGACCGGGTCGTTGGCCGGGTCGTCCAGCACCCGCAGGTGCTCGTAGGTGGTGGCGCGCTGCGCCGGTACGCGGTCGGCGGCGCGGATGAGGTGGATCAGCTCGGTGAGGTTGGAGCGGTGCTTGGCACCGGCCGCCGAGACGACGTTCTCCTCCAGCATCACGGAGCCCAGGTCGTCGGCGCCGTAGTGCAGCGACAGCTGTCCCGCCTCCTTGCCGGTGGTGAGCCAGGAGCCCTGGATGTGGGCGATGTTGTCGAGGAACAGGCGGGCGATCGCGATCATCCGCAGGTACTCGAAGACGGTGGCCTGGGTCGAGCCCTTGAGGTGGTTGTTCTGCGGCTGGTAGGTGTACGGGATGAAGGCGCGGAAGCCGCCGGTGCGGTCCTGCACCTCGCGGATCATCCGCAGGTGCTCGATCCGCTCGGCGTTGGTCTCGCCGGTGCCCATCAGCATGGTGGAGGTGGACTCCACGCCGAGGCCGTGCGCGGCCTCCATGATCTCCAGCCAGCGCTCGCCGGACTCCTTGAGCGGGGCGATCGCCTTGCGCGGCCGCTCGGGGAGCAGCTCGGCGCCGGCGCCAGCGAAGGAGTCCAGGCCCGCCTTGTGGATCCGGGTGATGGCCTCCTCGATGGAGACGCCCGAGATCCGGGACATGTGCTCGACCTCGGAGGCGCCCAGCGAGTGGATCACCAGCTGGGGGAAGTCGGCCTTGATCGCCGAGAAGGCGCGCTCGTAGTACTCGACGCCGTAGTCCGGGTGGTGGCCGCCCTGGAACATGATCTGGGTGCCGCCCAGCTCGACCGTCTCGGCGCAGCGGCGCAGGATCTCGTCGAGCTCGCGGGACCAGCCCTTGTCGCTCTTCGGCGGCACGTAGAAGGCGCAGAACTTGCACGCCGTCACGCAGACGTTGGTGTAGTTGATGTTGCGCTCGATGATGTACGTCGCGATGTGCTCGGTACCCGCGTAGCGGCGGCGGCGCACCGCGTCGGCGGCGGAGCCGAGCGCGTGCAGCGGCGCCGAGCGGTAGAGCTCCAGCGCCTCCTCCGGGGTGATCCGGCCGCCGGCGGCGGCCCGGTCGAGCACGGCCTGCAGGTCGGTGCTGGACGCATCGAGGGTGGTCGCTGCGAGCTCGGTCACCTGGCGGCCTTCTCTCTCTCAAGTGCAACTCGGGTACGGCCGAACCAGCCTACGCCAGGCCTTTCGGACGCCCGCGTCAGCCCGCTGAACTGCGCCTCGACCCGTCCCACCGGGCCGCCCGCAGCGACCCGCCACCGAACCGCACCGGCCCGCACCGGCCCGCAGCGACCCGCCGCGAGCCGCACCGACCCGCTACCGACCCGCCGAGCCGGTCCTGCGCAGGGTGCCGGCCGGGTTCCCGGCGGCCGGGTCGGCGGAGGTGAAGCGGATCGTCCCGTCGGACCGCAGGCTCAGGGTCTCCGTGTTGGAGCCGCCGGTGCAGGCACCGGGGAGGGAGGAGCGCACCAGCCGGGACCGGAACACCAGCTCGGTGCCGGAGACCGACGTGAGCGTCCAGGCGCCCTCGCAGCTGATCGAGATCAGCCCGGAGACACCGTTGTGGCTGGTGGTGGCCTCCTGGCCGATCGCCGCCTGGCGGACGGTGAGCGTGGTGGTGCCGCCGGGCAGCCCCTTGTCGGTGACCATGTCGCCGCTCCAGGTGCCCAGGAACGCCGCGGGCACCGCCCCCGGCCCACCCGTCCCGGACGGCGGGGCCGCCCCGGACGCCGCCCCGGACGCCGCCGTGGAAGGAGACACCGGCTCGGAGGGCGACGCCCCCTCCGTCCCACCCGGCACGAAGGCCCCCGGCGACGCGACGGCCTGGCCCGGGTCCACGGACGGCACGGGCACCGGCCCCAGGGTCGGCACCGACACCACCGGCTCGGACGGCCCGGTCATCGCGTACCACCCGTACCCGGCGCCCCCGAGCACCGCGACCACCAGCACCGCCGCCACCGTGGTTCCTGCCCGGCGGCGCCGACGGGCGAGCCCCTGCTCCTCCCCCGTCCCGGCCGGGTAGCTGCACAGCGGCAGCAGCCCGTCCCCCTCCCCCTCCCCCTCCCCTTCTCCTGACGCCGACCCCGCCCCCGACGCAGCTCCGGACACCGCCGCCACATCCTGCGCCGACGCCCACGTCGACGTGTACGACGCGTCCGGCGCGTCCGGCGCGTCCGGCGGCGCCTCCCCCTGCGCCCCCTCCAGGTCCAGCAGCTCCACCGCGCTGCGCCCCACCCCGGCCGCCAGCGCCGGCGGCAGCCAGTCGCCCCGCCCGAGCAGGGCGGCGGCCGCGCCGTCCGGGTCGAGGCGGGCGGCCAGTTGCCGCGGGGTGGGCCGGGCGGCCGGGTCCTTGGCGAGGCAGTCGAGGACGACCGCCCGCAGCGCCTCGGGCAGTCCGGTGACGTCCGGTTCCTCGTGGAGCACCCGGTAGAGCAGGACGGCCGCGCTGACGTCCGCTCCGAAGGGGTGGACCCCGGTGGCGGCGAAGGCCAGGACGGCGCCGAGCGAGAAGACGTCCCCGGCCGGTCCGGCCGGCTGCCCGTTCGCCTGTTCGGGCGACATGAAGCCGGGCGAGCCCACCACATAACCCGAACGGGTGAAACCACTGGTCGCGTCCAGGGCCCGGGCGATCCCGAAGTCGATCAGCCGCGGGCCGTCCAGCGTGAGCAGCACGTTGGAGGGTTTGACGTCGCGGTGCACCAGGCCGAGCCCGTGCACATGGGCGAGTGCCCCGGCGAGCCCGACGCCGAGGGCGCGGACGGCGGCCTCCGGCAGCGGGCCGTGTGCCCGGACGGCGTCGGCGAGTGCGGGACCCGCGACGTAGCCGGTGGCGACCCAGGGCTGCTCGCCCTCGGTGTCGGCGTCCAGGACGGGGGCGGTCCAGGCACCGCCGACCCGTCGGGCGGCGGCCACCTCCTGCCGGAACCTGGCGCGGAACTCGGCGTCGTCCGCGAGTTCGGCCCGGACCACCTTGACGGCGACGGTGCGCCCGCCGGCCGTCCGGCCGAGGTAGACCCGGCCCATCCCGCCCGAGCCGAGCCGTCGCAACAGCCGATAGGCGCCCACCTGGCGCGGATCGTCCGACCCCAGTGCCCGCATGCCCCGCACGCTCCCCTCGCCCACCCCGCACCCGCGCGGGACCCCGCCGGACGCACCTCGGGAGCAGACCGTACCGGGCCGGACCGACCCGCCGCCCGGCTCGCCGCCCGACCCGCCCGCAGGCCGGACCGACGGCCCGACCGCCGCGCCCCGCCGGACCAGCGCGAACACCGTCCGCACCCCCGCGAACGCGCCGTCCACACCCCCGCGAACGCGGCGGCCGCACCCCACGCGAAGGGGCCGGCCGCACCACCACCGTGGTCCGGCCGGCCCCTCCCGCGGACGGCGGGACGGAGGCGGACCCTACGGCCCGACCGGCAGCGCCGCCGGCTCCAGCAGCCGCACCGTCACGTCCGGCGCGAAGCCGCTGTCGTGGGCGACCCGCCGGGCGAACTCGGCGACCCCGGCGAGCTGCCGCCCGCCGAGCGAGAAGTCGAGCGCCTCGCTGAAGTACCGCTCCAGCACGTCCGCCCCGATGGTCTCCCAACGGGCGGCCTGCTCGGCCACCTTGGCGGCCTCGACCAGCGAGAGGTCCCGCGACTCCAGGAAGGCCCGGTGGACGGCCGCGGTGAGCTCGGGGCAGCGTTCGGCGAACTCGCGGCGCACGGCCCAGACCGCGAAGACGAACGGCAGTCCGGTCCACTCCTTCCACATCTCGCCGAGGTCGTGGACGGTCAGCCCGAGGTCGGCGGCCTGGCCGAGGTAGGCGCGCAGGGCCGGGTCGCCGATCAGGACGGCGGCGTCGGCCTCGGCGAGCATCGCGCTGAGGTCCGGGGGGCAGGTGAAGTAGTCGGGGCGCACGCCCTCCCGCTCCTCCAGGAGCAGGCGGGCGAGCCGGACGGAGGTGCGGCTGGTGGAGCCGAGGGCGACCCGGCGGCCGTCGAGGTCGGCGAGCGGCACCTTGCTCACGATCAGGCAGGACATCACCGGGCCGTCGCTGCCGACCGCGATGTCGGGCAGGACCAGCAGGTCCTCGGCGTTGCGCAGGTACTCCACGCAGGTGATCGGGCCGATGTCGAGGGAGCCGCCGACGAGCTGGTCGCTCAGCTTCTCCGGGGTGTCCTTGGTGAGGTCGAGGTCGAGCAGGTTGCCGGTCCTGGCGAGGCCCCAGTAGAGGGGGACGCAGTTCAGGAACTGAATGTGGCCGACCCTCGGCCTGACCGGGGTGGTCTCCTGGTGCTCGGGCTCCCGCGTTTGTCCGTCCGGTGCTGCCACTGCGGCGCTCCCTTGCTGTTCGTGCGCTTCCCCACGGCGCTGTTCGTGCGTTTCACCGCAGCGTATGCCTGCTGTTCGCGACGGCTCGCACCGGCCACCCGACACGCGCGCGGGCGCTTCCGGACCGGCGCGCGGGCGCCTCCCGGCGGACTCGTGCGGGCCCCCAACACGCCTGCCCGCGCCCGTAACCAGCCCCGTCGGGGGGCCTACGACACGCGTCGTCCGAAGGGCAAGTGACCCCTGGTCGTCACAGCGGCCGCATGCTAGCGTTGCCCTCAGTTGCAGTTTGATTCCCCTTGCAGTACTTGAAGCCTGCGGAGCATGTAACCGCGGGCTTTTTGTAGTTTTTCAGCAATATCGAAAAACTTCGGACTCGTCCGGAGGCAGGGCGATCAGCGCAGCGGACCGGGGACCACACGGTGTGGCCCCCGACACGCATCGCAAGGAGAACGGCATGGCTCAGGGAACCGTCAAGTGGTTCAACGCTGAGAAGGGCTTCGGCTTCATCGCCCAGGAGGGCGGCGGCCCCGACGTCTTCGTCCACTACTCCGCCATCAATGCGAACGGCTTCCGTTCGCTGGAGGAGAACCAGGCGGTCACCTTCGACGTCACCCAGGGTCCGAAGGGCCCGCAGGCGGAGAACGTCACCGCCGTCTGATCATCCTCTGATGTTCTGATCGCTCGGGACCCTTCGGGTCCGCCGGCGGCTCCCGGCAGCCGTCACCATGAGCACAAGAGCAGCACCCAAGGGGGCCTGCCCATCGCGGCGGGCCCCCTGCCTTTTCCCGGCAGACGGGGAGGGGCAGGAGAAGGCCGAAGGGCCCTCCCCCGTGAACCGGGAGAGGGCCCTTCGTGTCGCACCGATCGCACCGACGATCGAACGGCGTGCCGAGAATCAGGCAGCGCGATCGGCCGGCGTGCCGACGATCAGCCGGCGTGCCGAGGATCAGGCAGCGACCGGAACCGCGGCCTTCGGCGCGTCCTCCTCGTACAGGTCCCCGGAGGGGTTGTTGTACGCGGCCACGTCCAGGATCCGCTCCCGCGCCGCGACCACGACCGGCACGACCACCTGGCCGGCGACGTTGGTGGCGGTGCGCATCATGTCCAGGATCGGGTCGATGGCCAGCAGCAGGCCGACGCCCTCCAGCGGCAGGCCCAGGGTGGACAGGGTCAGCGTCAGCATGATGATCGCGCCGGTGAGGCCCGCGGTGGCGGCCGAGCCGACGACCGAGACGAAGGCGATCAGGATGTAGTCCTTGATGCCCAGTTCGATGTTGTAGACCTGGGCGACGAAGATCGCGGCGACGGCCGGGTAGATCGAGGCGCAGCCGTCCATCTTGGTGGTGGCGCCGAACGGCACGGAGAACGAGGCGTACTCGCTCGGGACGCCGAGGCGCTCGGTGACGCGGCGGGTGACCGGCAGGGTGCCGACCGAGGAGCGGGAGACGAAGGCCAGCTGGATGGCGGGCCAGGCGCCCTTGAAGAAGTGCAGCGGGTTGAGGCCCGCGGCGAAGCGCAGCACCAGCGAGTAGACGACGAACAGCACCAGGGCGCAGCCGACGTAGATGTCGAGGGTCAGCGTGGCGAAGGGCTTGAGCAGGTCCCAGCCGTACTTGGCGACGGACTTGCCGATCAGGCCGAGGGTGCCGAGCGGGGAGAGCCGGATGACCCACCACAGCGCGGTCTGGGTCAGCTCCAGCACGGTCTCGCTGAGCTTGAGGACCGGCTCGGCCTTGGTGCCGAGCTTGATGATCGCGGCGCCGACCACGACCGCCATGAAGACGATCTGCAGCACGTTCACCTTGACGAAGGCGTCGACGATGTTGGTCGGGAAGATCCCGGTCAGGAAGTCGATCCAGGTGCCCTTGGAGTCGAGCGCCTTGAGGCCGTCGGTCTTGAGGTTGGTGCCCTGGCCGGGGTTGGTCAGCAGGCCCAGGCCCAGGCCGATGCCGACCGCGATCAGCGAGGTGATCATGAACCAGAGCAGCGTGCGGGTGGCCAGGCGGGCCGCGTTGGTGACGTTGCGCAGGTTGGCGACGCTCACCACGATCGCGGTGAAGACCAGCGGCGGCACGGCCAGCTTGAGCAGCTGGACGAAGATCTTGCCGATCGTCTCCAGGGTGGTGGCCAGCCAGGAGACGTCGGCGGCGCGGGCCAGGTAGCCGAGGCCGACGCCGAGCACGAGGCCGGCGACGATCTGCACCCAGAACGGTGTCTTGCGGATGCGGGTGAGCAGGGACGGCGACGAGGTCGCCTCGGGCGCTGTGGACATGGGGGTGCGACTCCGGGGGAGGGCGTTGCTGGCGGTGGGGCGGGGCGGAGGCGGCGGCACGGCTCGGGGCCGGACGGGGAGAGGTCACGGACCCCGGTCAGGGGCGTGCCGCCGCGATACAGCTCATGGCTGCGCAGCTCATGGCGCGACAACGGCGCGGGCTGTCCACAGCACCGTTCAGCGCACCCGGGCGGGCGGCGCCGGGCAGCGGGCCCGGGCCGTGCATCCGCAGTGCGTCTGAGGTGGTCACGGCCGATACGTTAGCAGTAAAGGTTTGAGATGTTCAAAGTACTTGTTTGAGATCGAGCCACGGCCACTCCCCGCCCGGCAGTGAGATCCGGACACGAACGAAGCTGACGCCCCATCAGCCCCACCTTCCGGTCGGATTGACCGAATGGCAGTTATACGTATAACTTTGACGGCGTCCCCACCCTCCCCTGCCCTGACCGGAGAAGACCACCGATGGGCTACCTCGCCCTGCTCCGCGCCCCGCACGTCTCCCGACTCCTGCTCGGCACCCTGCTCGGCCGCCTGCCCGCCGGTATGACCGCCCTGGTGATCGCCCTCGCCCTGCGCGAGGCCGGCGTCCCGTACGGCCGGATCGGACTGGCCACCTCCGTGTACGCGCTCGCCGCCGCCGTCGGCGGGCCAGTGCTCGGCCGGATCGTCGACCGCACCGGCCAGCCGCGCGTCCTGCTCGCCTCCGCCGTGGTGGCCGGCGGCGGGTACGCGCTGCTCGCCCTCGCCCCCGGCTCGCCGCTCGCCGCGCCGCTCGGCGCCGCCGTCGCCGGCCTGGCGATGCCGCCACTGGAACCCTGCCTGCGCTCGCTCTGGCCGAACGTGGTCGACGAGGAGCAGCTCGACACCGCGTACGCCTTCGACTCCGCCTCCCAGCAGATCCTCTACGTGGCCGGACCGCTGGCCGTGGCCGGGATCGCCGGCCTGTTCAGCCCGGTCGCCGCGCTCTGGGTGGCCGCCGGACTCGGACTGGCCGGTGCACTGGTGGTCGCCACCACCGCACCGGCCCGGGCCTGGCGCGCCCCCGCCCGCGACCACTCCGCCGGACTGCTCGGCCCGCTGCGCTCCCCCGGCCTGGTCCTGCTGCTGGTCGGACTCGCCGGAGCCGGCTGGGCGGTCGGCGCGCAGAACGTCCTGTTCATCGCCTACGCCGAGCAGCACGCCGACGGCCTGCCCGGCGGCGGGGGCACCCTGCTGGCACTGGCCGCGCTCGGCGGCCTGCTCGGCGCGCTCGCCTACGGCATGGTCACCTGGCGGCAGAGCACCGCGACCCGCACCTGGCTGATGGCCCTCGCCATGGCCGCCTCCTACCTGCCGCTGGTCACCCTGCCCGGCCCGTACCCGATGGCCGCACTGGCCTTCCTCTCCGGCGTCATGCTGGCCCCGCTGCTGGCGGCCGCCTTCGTCCTGGTCGCTGAACTGGCCCCGACCGGGACGGTCACCGAGGCCTTCGCCTGGCTGGTGACCCTGTTCGCCACCGGCAACTCGCTCGGCTACGCGGTCTCCGGCCACCTCGCCGAGGGATCGCTGCGCCCGGTCGCGGTGTGCGCGGCCGGCGGGATCACCCTGGGCGGCCTGGTGCTGTTCGGCGCCCGGCGCTGGTTCCGCGGCGCGCCGGTGGCGCCGCTCGCCGAACCCGTCCCGGTGGGCTGACCCCCCACCCCACAGACGACTGCGCCCGCCGGGGTCTGGCCGGCGGGCGCAGTCATGTCCTCCGTTCGTTCGGTTACGGCGAGCAGCAGCGGGAGCATCCCGTTGCCGCCGGTACCGGGCAGCTGTCCGCCACCGTGGGTCCACGAGGGCGACGGGGTGCGCGTGGGCGTGGGCGTGCGCGTGTGCGTGTGCGTCGGGGTGTGCGTCGGCGTGCCGGGCTCACTCGTGGTCGGGCTCCCGCTCGGCGACGGACTGTGGGTCGGGCTCGGCGAGGCGGACGGAGACGGCGACGGTGACGGCGACCCGGTCGGGGAGGGCGAGTTCGTCGGCGAAGGCGACGGAGAACTCGCCGGCACCACCCCCATGTCCAGGTCCAGGTCCCGCCGTCCGCCCTCCAGCCGCACCGTCTGGGTGATCCCCGTCGCCGGGTCGGCGTCCGAGTCCAGCGCCGGGTCCGTACCGGCGTGGCGCACGGTGGCCTTCGCCCCGTCCGGGATGGTCGTCAGGCCGAAGCGCACCGCGTACTCCCCGTCCGGCAGCTTGTCGAACAGGTAGTGCCCGCTCGTGTCGGTGACGGTGGTGACGGGCTTGCCCGTCCGGTCCCGGACCGGCTGCCCCGTTCCGTCCAGCAGTGCGACCCGTACGCCCGGCACGCCGGCGGCGCCGGGCTTCTGGATGCCGCTGCCGTCGCGGTCGAGCCAGACGAAGTCGCCGAGCGCGTTGTTCGGCAGGACGGGCGCGGTCACGCCGACGCCGACCTTGGCGGGCTCGGCGGGCTCGGCGGGCTCGGCGGGCTCGGCGGGCTCGGCGGGCTCGGCGGGCAGCAGCGGACTGCCGCCGGAGTCGGTGGCGGTGTAGGCGAAGCTGTTCCAGGCGAAGTCGGCGTTGCCGGCGTCGACCGAGGCGACCATCGGCCAGGTCAGGTCAGGTCAGGGTGAACACCCCTCCGGGCGCTGGCGTCGCAGGGGCCGGGCACGGTGATGGCGCCGGTGACGCACGGGTCGGGCGAGGTGGTGTACTCGATCACCACGGTCGGGTCGCTGGAGGTCAGCGGCTGGTTTTCACTCATTGGGACCATCCCGGCAGGGCGGCAGCACGAGCGGCCGTCAGGTCGCTTCCGGGTTCGGGACCTGGGACGGGGACGGAGCCGGGGCCGGGGCCGTCGAGGAGCGCAGCACCAGCGAGGTGGCCAGCGGCGCGACCGGTTCCACCCGCTCGCCGGCCAGCAGTCCGGCGAGCGCGGCCGCCCCCGCCCGGCCCAGCTCCTCGCCGGGCAGGTCGACGGTGGTCAGCGGCGGGGCGAGCAGCCCGGAGACGGCGACGTTGTCCATGCCGACCACCGACAGGTCGTCCGGCACCCGCAACCCCCGCTCGGCGGCGGCCTGGTAGACCCCGGAGGCGACCACGTCGTCGTCGCAGATCACCGCGCGCGGACGGTCCGCCCGTTCCAGCAGCTCCCCCGCCACGCTCCGCGCGGCCGCGTGACCGTCGTTCAGGCTCACACCCAACTCCACTACGTCCAGGCCGAGTTCGCGCACGGCCTGTTCGAAGGCGGCCTGCCGGACCCGGAACGTGTACGCGGCGTGGGTGGACCGCAGGTGCCCGATCCGACGGTGCCCCAGAGCGGCCAGGTGCTCGACGGCGGCCCGCATCCCGCCGGCCACGTCGAGCTCGACGGTCGGGCGCGCCCGGTCGGTGCCGGGGTCGGCGTCCAGGAAGACGGCGGGGGTGTCCGGCGGCAGCTCGCCGAGCTGGCTGTCGTCCGGGGAGCAGATCAGCAGACCGTCGAAGCGGCCCGCGGTGGCGGCCTCGGCCAGGGTCGCGCTGCCCCAGCCCGAGCTGACCACGACCGCCAGGCCGTGCCGGCCGGCCTCGTGGTGGACGCCCTCCAGCACCCGGCCGAAGAACGGGCCCTGGAGGTTGGGCACGGCAAGCATGATCATTCCGCTGCGGCCCAGCCGCAGCTGCCGGCCGGCGGCCTGCGGGCGGTAGCCCAGGCTGCGGGCGGCCTCACGGACCCGCGCCCGGGTCGCCTCGGAGACCCGGCGACCGGCCTCGGCGCCGGAGAAGACCAGCGACACGGTGGCCTGGGAGACCCCGGCCAGCCTGGCCACGTCCCGCCCGGTGGGCCTGCGCACGGGCGCCGGCCACGTCCCGGCGGCACGCCCGGTGCCGGCGCCGGTGCTGGCGTCGGTCTCGGTATCGGTCTCGGCGCCGGTGTCAGTGCCGATGCCCGTGCTCGGGTGCGGATCGGCGGGTACCGCGGGCACGTTCGGCACGGCGGGGCGCGCCCCGGGTCAGCTCTGCCGGGAGGACGCCGCGCGGGCGGCGTCGTCCGCGGCGTCCTCCTCGGCGTTCTGCGCGGCGATCCGGTCGGCGGTGCGGCTGCGCATCCCGGAGACCTTGGTGGTGATCTGGGAGGACATCTCGTCGCGCTGCTTGCTCAGCAGCACGTAGCTGAGGGGCGCGGAGGCGATCGCGGCCAGCAGGAACAGGAAGATCATCCCGGACTCACCGCTCACCGGGATGACCTGGAAGTGCCCGAGCAGCAGGGCGACCAGCAGGCAGGCGAGGAAGATGCTGGCCCGCATGGAGGTGTAGCGGAGCGTGGCGTGCGACTTCTGCGGGCCGTTGCTGCTCACTGGGACACATCCTTCTGGTTCGAGCCGGGGCGGGTCTCCCAGTCAAGCATGCCTGACACCGGGCGCGGGCCAGGGGGCCGCCGTCCCTCCTCGACGGCCGGTCGGCGCAGGTCCAGCCACATGGTGACGTCGTCGCGGTCGTCCCCGGGGGCGACCCGGATCGCGGCCGGCACCCGGCCCACCTCCCGGTAGCCGCAGCGGGCGTAGAAGCGCTCCAGCCCCAGGCCGCCGCGCGCGGTGAGCCGCAGCGACTCCAGACCCCAGGCGCGGGCGACCCGCTCGGCCTCGGCGAGCAACTCGGCACCGTGGCCGAGGCCCTGGAAGTCGGGGTGCACCATGACCCGCTTGAGCATCCGCCAGTGCTCCATCGGCGCGAAACGCATCGACGCGAAGAACAGCACCCCGACCAGCCGGCCGGTCGCGCTCTGGTACGCGACCAGGAGGCGGTCGGGGCCGTCCGGGGCGAGCCCGGCGAACTGACGGTCGGCGGTGTCCCAGACCTCGTCCTCGGTGACCGGGGCCACGAAGCCGACCGCACCGCCGGCGTTGGTCACGTCCGTCCACAGCCGGACCACGGCGGTGCGCAGGTCGGGGTCGGGCTTCGGGTCGAGAGTGAAGGTGAGCGCCATGAATGCGGAGCCTAGCCCTCCGCTCCGACGGGCCGGACGGGCCGGACGGGCCGGACGGGCCGGACGGCTGTGCCAGACGCACCTCCGGCCCGGGCGGACGCGCCCTTTGGAACGGACGTCCGATCCAGACGCACGGGCGGGCCGGGCGCATGGGCGGATCAGACGGACGTACCTGTCAGACGGACGTCCGTACCTGGCACCCGCACCGCCGGACGGACGTACGTGCCAGACGTACGTCCGTCCCATCCGCCCGCCCCTCCCCGCGCGTGTCCCCGCGCCCCTCAGGACAGGGCGGGCACCGCCCGGTCGCCCGACCGCCCGGTGCGCAGCGCCAGGCAGAGTCCGACCGCGACCGCGCACAGCGCGCCGGCGCCGTACCAGGTGAGGTCGTAGTTCCCGAGCGCGTCGCGGGCCAGCCCGGCCAGCCCGGCGACGACGGCCGCGCCGATCTGGTGGGCGGCGAGCACCCAGCCGAAGACGATCGGGGCGTCCTCGCCGAACTGCCGACGGCAGAGCGCGACGGTCGGCGGCACGGTCGCCACCCAGTCCAGGCCGTAGAAGACGACGAAGGCGAGGATCGGCGGGTGCAGCGAGCCGGCCAGCAGCTGCGGCAGCAGGAGCAGGGAGACGCCGCGCAGCCCGTAGTAGACGGTGAGCAGCAGCCGGGAGTCGACCCGGTCGGTGAGCCAGCCGCTGAACACGGTGCCGACCACGTCGAACACGCCGATCAGGGCGAGCAGGCTCGCGGCGGTGGTGACGGGCATGCCGTGGTCGTGCGCGGCCGGGATGAAGTGGGTGCCGACCAGGCCGGCGGTGGTGGCGCCGCAGATCGCGAAGGAGCCGGCCAGCAGCCAGAACTGCCGGGTGCGGGCGGCCTCGCGCAGCACCCGCAGCGTGCGGGCCAGGGCGCGACCGTCCCGGGCCGGCTCGGGCGGGGCCTCGGTGGCGCCGTACGGGAGCAGGCCGAGGTCGGCGGGGCGCTCGCGCATCAGCAGCAGGACGGGCACGGCGACGGCGCTGGCCGCGAGCGAGACCACGACCACGGCCGAGCGCCAGCCGTGCTGTTCGACCAGCCAGGCGCCGACCGGCAGGAAGATCAGGTTGCCGGCCGCCCCGGCGGCGGTGAGCACTCCGGTGACCAGGCCCTGGCGGGCCTGGAACCAGCGGCCGGTGATGGTGGTGGCGAAGGCGCCGGCCATCGAGCCGCTGCCGAGGCCGACCAGGACGCCCCAGCAGAGGATGAGCTGCCAGGGCTGGCGCATCAGCATGGTGAGGCCGGCGCCGACCGAGATGGTGAGCAGCGCGCAGACCACCACCAGGCGCACGCCGAAACGGTCCATCAGGGCGGCGGCGAAGGGGGCGGTGAGGCCGTAGAGGGTGAGGTTGACGGAGGTGGCGCTGGCGATCGTCGCGAGCGACCAGCCGAACTCGTTGTGCAGGGCGTCCATCATCAGGCTGGGCGTGGAGCGGAAGCCGGCCGAGCCGAGCAGGACCAGCAGGGCGACGGCGGCCACCACCCAGGCGTAGTGCACCCGGGGGCGCCGGCCGGGGGCGGGTATCGGGACGGTGGGGGGCGTGGAGGCGGCGAGGGCACTGCGTTCGGTCACGTGGACGAGTCTCCCGGGCGGGCGCCGCCCGGACGAGTGGCCCGAATGACAGCTTTCGCAAGAATCGGGCCACGCCCGGCGCGTACCCTGGCCCGGACCCCGCACCGCCCGCCCGCACGCCAGCCCGCACCGCCCGCACGCCCGCACGCCCGCACCGCCCGGCCGCACCCCGGGCGGGCCCCCGGAAAGGAACGGCATGACGCACCTCGTTGCGGTACTCGCCCTGCGGGGTGTGATCGCCTTCGAACTCGGCATCCCCGCGCGGATCTTCGGCAACGCCAAGGACGGCTCCGGCCGGCCGCTCTACCGGGTGGCCACCTGCACCCTGGACGGCGGACCGGTCGCCACCAGCGCCGACTTCCGGATCTCGGTCGACCACGGGCCCGAACTGCTGGAGCGGGCCGACACGGTGGTGGTCCCGGCCTCCCACGACGCCGCCCCGGACGGTGCGGACGCCGCCTTCACCCCCGAACTGGCCGCCGCCCTGCGGCGGATCCGGCCCGGTGCCCGGCTGATGTCGATCTGCACCGGCTCCTTCCTGCTGGCCGCCGCCGGTCTGCTGGACGGCCGCCCGGCCACCACCCACTGGCGCTACACCGAGCGCTTCGCCCGGGCCTTCCCGAAGGTCCGGCTGGACCCGGACGTGCTCTACACCGACGACGGCGACGTCCTCACCTCCGGCGGGGTGGCCGCCGGGGTGGACCTCTGCCTGCACGTGGTGCGCCGCGACCACGGCAGCGCGGTCGCCAACGCGGTGGCCCGCAACTGCCTGGTGCCGCCCTGGCGCGACGGTGGCCAGAAGCAGTACGTGGAGGCCCCGAGCCCGGTGGAGACCGGGGGCGCCGGCACCGCCGCCGTGCGCGCCTGGGTGCTGGAGCACCTGGACGGGCCGCTGCCGTTGAACCGGCTCGCCGAGCGGGCGGGCATGAGCGTGCGGACCTTCACCCGGCGCTTCCGCGAGGAGACCGGCGCCAGCCCCGGCCAGTGGATCACCACCCAGCGCACCGAGCGGGCCCGGCAGTTGCTGGAGCGCACGGACCTGACGATCGACCAGGTCGCCCGGGAGTCCGGTTTCGGCACCGCCGCCTCACTGCGGTTGCAACTGCGCGGCCGGCTGGACGTGGCCCCGAGCGCCTACCGGCGCACCTTCCGGACCGCCCCGCTCTGAGCAACGGCCGCACCGGAACGGACAACGGCCGCACCGGGACGGGCGGGTGAAACCGGGACGGGCGGGTGGAGCCGCCTGGCCGGAATTCGATCGTCCGGAGCGGGCACCACGGACGACGGCCGGCCGCCTGCGCGCCGAGCGCAGCGTGCCGGGCCGCCGTCCGATCACGGCGCACGGGCCCTGAACCCGCGCCGGGCCCTCCGCACTCGCCGAGGAGCCGTCCGCGACCGGCAGTCCACGATCCCCCCTGCTGACGCGATCCCCCTGGACAGCAGCACCGTGACGGCGGACGGACGTTCCCTCGGCGTCCCCTCGCAACGGGAGCCGCACCCAAGCGTGATCAGTCGGATACGTCACGTCAATGGCTAGTCCGAAATTCGGAATGGTTGCGTCAGCTTTCGGCCGGTGATCGCCTTTCGGCCGGTGAGCGCCGCCGGAGGCCGCCACCACGCCGGGTCCGCTCAGTTACCGCGCCGGGTCCGCCCGATCACTGCGCCAGGGCCGCCCAGTCCACGCCCGCCATCGGATCGACCGGCCGCGCCCCGGCGCCGATCTCGCACCAGACCCGCTTGCCCGAACCGTCCGGGTACCAGCCCCAGCGGTCGCAGAGCAGCTCGACCAGTTCCAGTCCGCGCCCGTTGGTGGCGTCCTCGTCCGCCCCGGCGTGCCGGGGGGCCGGGGCGGCCCGGCTCGCGTCGGCCACCTCCACCCGCAGCGGGCCGGGCGGGACGTCCTGCGCCGGGCCCTCGGCCACCGGCAGGCAGAGTCTCAGCACTGCCGGACAGCCGGTGTGCACCACGGCGTTGGTCACCAGTTCCGAGACCACCAGCACCACCGTCTCGGCCATCGGCGCGTCCGGGTCCACCCCGTGGTTCAGCAGCCGCGAGCGCACCCACCGCCGGGCCCGGCCGACCTCGGCGGGGTCCGCCTGCACCGCAAGCTGTACCTGAAGAACCTGCACCGCTCCACCACCTGCACTCGCAGTTCGGCCAACGTCCCGATCGGGCCGGATCAGCCGGCCGGCGGGGCCCTCGCACTTCGCCTGGTGCCACCCGGGACCACCGGTGCCACCTGGGACCGCCCGGGACCACCGGGGCCACCCGGTGCCCGCTCGGGCACTCGCCGACCCGTCCGCCCGCGCCACTCGCCCGCGTCAACTCGTCGGTCGTACAACGACCGCGACACGAATACGCCTCAGGATGGGTGGGCGGACGGACCGCAGCAAGCGCTTCGGGCATATTCCGGCGATCGGGGGACAGGGCAGTGCATACTGTCCCGCTCACTCTCGCGAGCCTCGCACCGGCACTCGTCCGGCCCGGGCCGACGCCGGTCCCGCGGGGCCTGTTCGGACCCGCCCTGGGCGGGAACCTACCGCCGGACGCCCCCGCCGCCCCGCCCGCCACTCGCGAACCACCCGTACGACATATGTCCAGCGGGTCTCGAACAGCGGCACCGGCATCATCATCGGCGACGGCGGCACCGGCATCGGCATCGGCATCGGCAACCACACCGGCACCGGCGAACCACGAGACCGGGTTCCGTTCTTGCCCGAATCCCTCCCGCCGCGGACCGGCCAGGGGATACCGTTGGGTAACGCCAGCGAACCGGTCAGGAGGGTGGTTCTCGATGGCCACCCCGGACGGGATCCCGCGCTGGGACGAGCAGTTGCAGCGACGCCTCGCCCGCGGCGAGGAGACCGCGCTCGGCGAACTGTACGACCGGCTCGCCCCGATGGTGCACGGCCTGGCCGGCCGGATACTCGCCGACCAGGCGGCCGCCGCCCAGCTCACCCGGGAGGTCTTCGCCCACGTCTGGGAGCACCCCGGGGACTTCGACCCCGCCCGGGGCTCGCTGCGCTCCTGGCTCGGCGCGCTCACCCACCGCCGCGCGGTCGAACGGCTGCGGGCGCGCCGCGGCGCCGAGCTGGCGCCGGAGCACGGCGGGGCGGCCGAGCGGGAGATCCGGGCCGTCGCCACCGCCGCGCGCATGCAGTACGTGGTCGACTCCCTGCCCCAACCCCTGCGTGAGACCATCGCGGTGACGTACTACGACGGCCGTACCTACCAGGAGACGGCCCGACTGCTCGGCATCAGCGAGCAGGCCGCCAAGCAGCGGATGCGGCTCGGCCTGGAGCTGCTGGCCACCGAACTGGCCGACGAACGCGCCCGCCAGGAGCACGGGGACGGGAACGGGAACGGGGGCAGGTGAAGGTGAGCGTGCGAACCGTCGAGAGGTGCGCGGGCGGATGAGCGAGGAGCGGCACGACGCCCTGCGCTCGCTGCTCGGTGCCTGGTCCCTCGGCGCCTGCCCGCCGCGCGAGGCCGCCGAGTTGGAGCAGCACCTGCCGGCCTGCCCGGAGTGCGCCGACGAGGCGGACCGGCTGCGCGAGGCGGCCGGCTGGCTCTCCCTGGACGAGCCGCTGGACCAGCCCGGTTCGCTGCGCCAGCAGGTGCTGGACTGGTGCCTGGCCAGCCGCCCGGCCGAACTGCCCGTCCCCGCCTGGGGGATGCCGTACACCGCGGAGACCGCCAAGCTGGACGCGCTGCTGCGCGACCTCGGCCCGGAGGAGTGGCAGGAGGTGGCCGAACTGCCGTGGCACGGCGGCACCGAGCTGCTGCGCCCGGCCGAGGTGCTGGGCCGGCTGACCGCGGCGGACGGCTTCCTGGCGCTCGCCCTCGGCCTGCCCGACCCGGTGCCGGCCGCCGCCGGACCCGGGCCGGTCCCGGGCGCGGAGCGGCGGGTGCCGCCGCAGGAGGCGGGCGTCCCGGCGCCGCGGGTGCCCCCGCAGGGCGGCCGGTACGCGGCGGACGCGGCGCGGACCGCCCGGCTGCTCGCCGACCAGGCCGGGCTGCCGCCCCGGTCGGTGCGCGCCCGGTGGCGGCAGCAGACCCACGACCTGGTGCGCAGCGCCGCGCTGGCGCCGCAGGGCAGCACCCCGGTCGACCTCGGCTTCGCGGTGCTGCCGCTGCGCGACGCCTTCGTGGAACGCGCCCTGGAGTGCTTCGTGCACGGCGAGGACGTGGCCCGCGCGGTGGCCTACCCGTACGCTCCGCCGGCGCCGCAGCACCTGCGGCAGATGGTGGAGCTGGTGGTCCGGCTGCTGCCGCGGGCGCTGGCGGGGCTGCGCGCGGCGCGGCCCGCGCCCGCCGGGGCGCCGTCCGGGGACGGTCGGACCGTTCGGCGGGTGCGGCTGGTGGTGGACGGTCCGGCGGCCGGCGAGTGGCTGGTGCCGCTGGACGGCGGACCGAGCGGACCGGCCGGTCCCGCCGGATCGACCTGGTTGGCGCGATCGGCGCGGTCGGCCGGTCCCGCCGCCGGGGAGCCGGTGGCCTCGATGGTGCTGGACGGCCTGGAGCTGTGCCAGTTGGCGGCCGCGCACCGGGACCCGGACCGGCTGCCGGTGGGCGAGCACGGCGACCGGGCCGCGGTGCGCGAGGTGCTGCACGCGCTGCCGCTGCTGGCGCGGCCCTGACCCGCCCCGGGGCGGCTACGCGAAGACGACCGTCCTGGTCCCGTCCAGCAGCACCCGGTGCTCGCTGTGCCACTTGACCGCGCGGGCCAGCGCCTGGCACTCGACGTCCCGGCCGAGCGCGACCAGCTGGTCCGGGCTGACGTCGTGGGTGACCCGGGCCACCTCCTGCTCGATGATCGGGCCCTCGTCGAGGTCGGCGGTGACGTAGTGCGCGGTCGCACCGATCAGCTTCACGCCGCGGGCGTGCGCCTGGTGGTACGGCTTGGCGCCCTTGAAGCTCGGCAGGAAGGAGTGGTGGATGTTGATCACGCGGCCGGACAGCTCGGTGCACAGCCGGTCGGAGAGCACCTGCATGTAGCGGGCCAGCACGACCAGTTCGACGTTCTCCTTCTCGACCAGGTCGAGCAGCTGCCGCTCCGCCTCCTCCTTGGTGTCCCGGGTGACCGGGATGTGCCGGAAGGGGATGCCGTAGCTCTCGGTGAGGTCCTGGAGGTCGGTGTGGTTGGAGACCACCGCGGCGATCTCCACCGGCAGGGCGCCGATCCGGGTGCGGTAGAGCAGGTCGTTCAGGCAGTGCCCGAACTTGCTGACCATGAGGACGATCCGCATCCGCTGCTCGGTCGGGTGGATCTGCCAGTCCATCCCGAAGGAGGCGCCGATCGCGGCGAAGCTGGCCCGCAGCTTGTCTGCGGTGACCGGCTCGGGGGCGGAGAAGTGCACCCGCATGAAGAACAGTCCGGTGTCCCCGTCCCCGAACTGCTGGCTGTCGATGATGTTGCAGCCGGTCATGAAGAGGTAGCTGGAGACAGCGTGGACGATGCCCTGCTTGTCGGGGCAGGACAGCGTGAGGACGTACTGGGCGCTGGCCGGCTGCTGTTCCACTGCGGGTATCCCGTTCTGAACTGGTGACGTGCGTGAATGGTCCAGCGTGTCACATCCTGGACAGCCGCCGCCCCGCTGCCCGTACTGCGGGACGGCACCGGCCGGTGGAACGGCTCAGACCTGGGTGAGGATGCGCAGCACGTCGAGGGACTTGGGCGTCGCGTCCGGGTCGTCCCCGTCCCCGGTGGCGAGGGCGACGTGCGCCTCGCGGGCGGCCCGGACGGTCTCGGGCCAGCCGGGGTGGCCGAGGTAGGCGGAGGCCGGGGCGTCGGCGCCGACCTCGTGCAGCATCTGGACCGCGCGCAGCACCGCGACGTCGACCAGGGCGGCCTCGGCGGAGTCGCGGAAGATGGTGCCCACGTACTTCTCGGCGGACCAGCGGTCCAGCCAGGTGTCCTCGACCAGCCGGTAGACGGCGTCGGTCACATCGCCGTAGCCCTCCCGGCCGGTGAGCCAGGCCTCGTGCTGGAAACCGGGGTCGGACAGCATGTGCAGCGCCGAGCGGAGTCGGGCTCGCCAGCGCCACCAGGGCAGGTCGTTGAGCGGCATGCCGCCCATCGTGCTGGAGCGGTGGCCCGGACGAGAAGGGTTTCGGGTGGACCGGTGCGAAGAATCTGTGCTGGCGGACATGGTGAACGATCGTACGTTCCCCGTCTGTTCGTGCTCCACTCGCGATCTACACGCGTACCGCCCCGGATTTCGGCGTCCGTTGGCCGGGCGTTCACATTTCGTCCCTCTCGGCTTGTGGCTCCGGGGCTTGGCTGTCCCCCGGTGCGCCGGATGGCGCCCCAGAGAGGGAAGACCGATGACCCGCCGAAGGGACTCGTCCCGGGCCCGTCCCACGATCAGCGGACGCCGCCCGCGCCGCCCGATCGCCGCCGCGGTGACCGCCGCGGTGCTGTTCCCCACCCTCTTCTCGGCCTCCGCGTGCGGCGGACCGGCCGGAGCCTCCACCGGCGCCGACGACCTGACCGTGATGACCTGGGCCCCGTCCGGCACCGGTTCCGCGGACCGTCCCGGCATGACCGCGCTCGCCGAGTCGATCGGCCGGGACGTCAACGTCAAGGGCGGTCTGAGCGGCCACCGGCTGCACGTGATCACCTGCAACGAGCACAACACCGCCGACGGCGCCAAGGCCTGCGCCCAGCAGGCGGTGGACGCCAAGGCGGTGGCCGTGCTCGGCTCCTACAGCCAGTGGGGCGACGCCTTCATGCCGATGCTGGAGCGCGCCGGCATCCCGCTGATCGGCGGCTACGGCCTGTCCCAGCCCGAGTTCTCCAGCCCGCTGTCCTACCCGGTGGACGGCGGCATGCCCGCGCTGATCGCGGGCAGCGGCCGGCAGTTGGTCGACGCCGGCTGCAAGGCCGTCTCGCTGATCCGCCCGGACACCCCGGCCGGTGACAACCTGCTCGGCTACCTGGGCAACGCGCTCAAGCCGGCCGGCATCAAACTGCTGGACGTCAAGGCGCCCGAGCAGTCCTCCGACTACAGCCAGGTGGTCCGCAAGGCGATCGGCAGGGACGACCCGGGCAACTGCGTCACCAGCGCCCTGGCCGCCGAGCCGACCAGCAACCTGCTGGACGCCTACCGGCGGCAGAACGTGAAGAACACCCGGATCGCCTCGGTGATCGGCAGCGTCCAGCAGTCGGTGGTCGACTCCACCGGCGGCGACGCCGGCCCGCTGGCCGGCGCGTTCGTCACCAGCTGGTACCCGCCGGAGTCGGCCAAGACCTGGGACGGGCTGCGCGCGGTGGTCCGCTCCCAGGCCACCGACGGGAACGCCATCGACGTCTCCGACCCGGGCGTGCAGACCACCTGGGTCGCCTACGAGGTGTTCCGGGTGGTGGTGGAGAAGCTCGCCGCGGCCGGCAGGCCGATCGAGGCGAAGTCGATCGACGCCCTGCTGGACAGCGGCGAGGGCATCGACGTCGGCCTCACCCCGCCGCTGAACTGGGGCACCACCAACATGCTGCCCAGCACCGAGTCGCCCCGGCTGGTCAACACCTGGGTCACCTACCAGGTGGTCAAGGGCGGCCGGATGACCTTGCAGCAGCCGGGCTTCGTGGACGTCCGCTGGGTCCTCACCGGGGCCCGCAGCCCGTCCTGATCCCTCCTCCCCCGCCCCGCACCGCACCCCGCACCGCACCGGACCGCGTACGGCACACGGACGGACGGGCCCCGCGCGGGCCCGCCCTCCGGTGTTCCGGGGGTCCCGCTACAGGTCGCCGTCGCCGCGGCTGGGCAGGCCGGTCTGGGTGGCGATCGCGTTCCACAGGGTCGAGGCCTGCTTCTTCGCGGTGGTGGCCGTGCCGCTGGCCTGCACGGCGTTCTTGTAGTGCTGGTTGCCGGTGTCCGGCTTCTTCGGGTCGCAGGAGGACTGGGCGTCGGTCGCCCAGGCCGCGTACTCGTCGTCGGCCTGGGCCGAGGCCGTCCAGGCCGCGTTGAGCTGCTCGACCAGCTGCTGGCCGCCGGGCAGCTTGTCGGTCTTCAACTGGCCGAGCTTGGTCTGCAGCTCGCGCCGCTTGCCGGCCGCGGCGGCCAGTGCCTGCTGCGAATCGGGCAGCTTGTCGCACTTCTGCACCGAGGCGACCGCCGAGACCACCGCGCTGCGGCTGTCGCTCGCGGTGCCCAGCAGGTCGGACAGCGGCTGCGCCTGCGCCTTGACCTCCGGGTCGGCGGCGGCGCCGGAGCCGCTCGCGCCGGCCGCGCCGGTGGCGGTGCCGCCGGTGGCCGCGACCGGGGCGGTCTTCTGGCCGCTCTTGGTGGTGTCGTCGCCGCCGCTCATCAGCACGGCGACCAGCACGCCGGCCGCCGCGAAGCCCGCGACCACGCCGCCGATGACCAGCTTGTTGGAGGAGCGTCCGCCGCGGCCGCCGCGCCCCGCCTGGGTGGCGTCCTGGTCGGGCCGGTAGCCGTCCGACCCGTAGCCGTCGGTGGCGTAGCCGTCCTGGGCGTAGCCGTCCGGCTGGGGGTAGCCCTGAGCCGGGTAGCCCGCCTGCTGGTGCTGCTGGTGCTGCGGCAGCTGCGGCTGGGTGGCCTGCGGGTAGCCCTGGTAGCCGGGCGCGGCCTGCGGCGGGACGCCGTAGCCGGGCTGCGGCGCCGAGTAGCCGCCCTGCGGGCCGCCGGCCGGGTACGGCGGCAGGTGCTGGGTCTCGGGGGCCGGCTGGGCCTGCTGCGGGGCGCCGTAACCGGCCTGCGGCGGTGCACCCCAGGCGGGCTGCTGGGGGGGCATCGCCTGGGTCGGCGGCGCCTGCGCGCCCTCGCCGAGGTACTCGGGCTGCCCGGACGGCCGGCCCACCGGCGGCACGGCCGTGGGGCCCTGCTGCTGGCCCGGCTGGCCCTGGGGCTGGCCGGGCTCGGGGCGGAACAGGTCGTCCAGGTTGAAGTCACCCGAGTTGTACGAGCGGCGCTGACTCAACGCGATTCCTCACCTGTGCAGGACCGCGCACTGGCGGCGGACCACATCTCGTCGGTTCTTGGGAGCATCACAGTTCCTTGGACGTCGCGCCCACGCTACCGGTTCGCCTCACCGGGTGACCACGCGGGCGGGACATTCCCACACGCTCCCTGCACAGACGGTGGTCAGGCCGCCTCCGCGTCCGCCCTGGCGTGGAACTCGCGCACCACCCGCTGCTCCCGGTAGGGCTCCAGCCGGCGCCGGAACTCGTCCAGGTACTCCACGCCCCGGTTGGAGCGCAGCCCGCTGAGCAGCCGCACCGCCTGGGTGCCCGTCTCGCAGGCGCGTTCCAGGTCGCGCTGCTGGAGCTGGGCGGTGGCGAGCAGCACGAGGTCCACCGCGCGGCGGCGGACCCGGGTCGGCGGGTGCAGGTCGAGCGCCCGGCGGGCGTAGTGCTCGGCCGGCCCGGCCTGTTCGAGGTCCCGGTGGCAGTGGGCGAGTTCGTCGGAGAGGTAGGCGTCGTCGAAGTGGGCGATCCAGTCCGGGTCGTCCTCGGGGCGGCGCTTCTCCATCATCTCCAGGGCCTTGGCCGACACCGCCTCGCAGGAGCGGGCGTCGCCGAGCAGGGCGTGGCCGCGGGCCTCGGCGGCGTAGAACATCGCCATCGCCGTCGGGGTGGCCACCGTACGGGCGCCCTCCTGGGCGGCACGGGCGAGCTGGGCGATCTCCCGCGGGTTGCCGAGGGTGGCCGCCAGGTGGCTCATCGAGGCGGCCAGCACGTAGCCGCCGTAGCCGCGGTCGTCAGCGGCCTGGGCGAGCCGCAGGGCCTGGATGTAGTAGCGCTGGGCGAGCCCGGGCTGCCCGGTGTCCACCGCCATGTAGCCGGCCAGTTCGGTCAACCGGGCCACCGCGGCGAAGAGTTGGCGCCCGGTCTCCTCCCGGTAGGCGCCGCCGAGCAGACCGGAGACCACCGAGTTGAGGTAGTGCACGACGACCGGGCGCACATGGCCGCTGCCGAAGCGGTGGTCCAGGTCGACCAGCATCGCGGTGGTGGCCTTGATCGCGGACACGTCCGTCGGGCCGACCCGGGGGCCGCCGGTGCGGGCCACCACCGGGTCGGGCGGGGTGATCAGCCAGTCCCGGCTGGGCTCCACCAGCGCGGAGGCGGCGACCGTCGCCCCGGTGAGGAAGTCCCGCCGGCCGACGTCACTGCGCCACAGCTCGCACACCTGCTCCAGGGCCGCGTTCAGGGTCGGCGCGAACTGCAGCCCGATGCCGGAGCTGAGGTTCTTGCCGTCGGCCATGCCGATCTCCTCGACCGACACGCTGCGGCCGAGCTTGCGCCCGAGCGCCTCGGCGATCACGGCCGGCGCCTGACCGCGCGGCTGCTGCCCGCGCAGCCAGCGGGCGACGGAGGTCTTGTCGTAGCGCAGGTCCAGTCCGTGCTCCGCGCCGCACAGGTTGACCCTGCGGGCCAGACCGGCGTTGGAGCAACTGGCCTCCTGGATCAGTTGCTGCAGGCGCTCGTTGGGCTGTCGTGCGACGAGTGGTCTCGCGGCCATTGGGCTTCGCCTCCCCACACCCTCCGGTCCCGGCCGGCGGGCGACGATGTGCTGATCTGTTGCCGACTGTCCGACCGTCCAAGGAATCTGACACCAGGTTAGCGATCAGCAACGTCAGCGGGATACCCACGGTGACGAACCGCACCCCCCGCGCGCCCTGGGGAATGCTTCCGTGCGCCCCCGCTGCGCCTGCCTCCGCCCGCCCCAACTCGCTTGAGTCACCGGTTCGGGTGACATTGCCGGGATGCGGCCGACCGGGGCCCGCCGGGCCGTAACCAGCCTCACGCACGGTAGTTGAGCAGCCCGTGGAAGACATCCCCGACGCCCCCGGCCAGGACAAGAACGCCGGCCTGCCCCCGCTGCTGATCGAAGCCGTCGGCTACGCCGAGAACCGCCACTGGGAGGTGGCCCCCGGCGCCTGGCTGATCGACGGCGACGGGCCCGCCCGCTGCTCCTGCGGCGACCAGCGCTGCCCCCAGCCGGGCGCCCACCCGCTGGACGCGGACTGGGCCCGCAAGGCGAGCGCCGGGCCGGGCGCGGTGCGGCGCTGGTGGACCGAACGGCCCAAGGCCTCGATCCTGCTGCCCACCGGCCGGTCCTTCGACGTCCTGGACGTGCCGGAGACCGCCGGGTGCCTGGCGCTGGCCCGGATGGAGCGGATGGACCTCCAGCTCGGCCCGGTCGTGGTGCTGCCCAGCTCGCCCGGCCGGGTCGGGCGGCGGCTGCACTTCCTGGTGCTGCCCGGCGTCGCGGCCAAGCTGCCGGAGATGCTCCGCAAGCTCGGCTGGCCGCCCGGGCGGCTGGACCTGGTCGCCCGCGGCGAGGGGGACTGGACGGTCGCCCCGCCCTCGCGGATCGGCTCCACCGGTTACGCCCAGTGGGCCCGCTCCCCCTCCGAGTCCAACCGCTGGCTGCCGGACGCCGCCGAGCTGATCAGTCCGCTCGCCTACGCCTGCGGCCGCGAGGCGCCCGCCCAGCAGCTCCAGGCAGCCCAGCCGGCCGGCGTCTGAACGGCCGGCGCCCGAACAGCCGAAGCCTGCCGCCCTGCGCCGATCGGGTGAGGGCGTGCACCGCGCGACACAACGCGCGCGAGTGACGGGCCTTGTCTCCCACCGGAGGCGGGGCCCGTCACACGCATGTGCGGATAAGGCCTCGGTCTACCCGCTGGTCAACCGGGAAAGCCCCTCGTACGAGTGACAGCGCTCAAGGATTGCCATGATCGGCCGAGGGGAGGAATTGCGGTGTGTGGGGTCGCCGGAAGGGTCGCTCGGACGGGGAAGCCGGGCGAGGCGGTGGAGGGGCCGGGAGGGAACGGGAGGGGCAGGAGGGGACCGGGAGGGAGCCGGGGAGGGACGGGAAGGGCCCGCTGCACGGGGAGCAGCGGGCCCCGATCGTCACCCGGGGCTTCCCGACCGTCGCACGGGGCGCGGCGATCGGGCCCGGCCGAGCGGGGTCAGGCCTGGGCGACGAAGACGTGCTGGGCGATGTCCTTGCCCAGCTCCGCCGCGTTGTCCCCGGTGCCGACGAGCACGCCGCCGACGCCGGTGCCGGCCGCCACCTTGATCGTGGAGCCCGGCCGGACGCCGGCCCGGCGCAGGGTGCTCATCAGCTCGCTGTCCGTCTGGATCGGCTCGCCGATCCGGCGGACCACCACGTCCGCCCCGGCCTCGCCCGGCTTGACGGTGTCCAGCGGGACGAGCGCGGCGTCGAAGCCCTCGCCCTCGGCCTTGGTGTCGCCCAGCTCGTCCAGCCCCGGGATCGGGTTGCCGTACGGGGACTGGGTCGGGTGGCCGAGCATGGCGAGCACCTTGCGCTCGACCGTCTCGCTCATCACGTGCTCCCAGCGGCAGGCCTCCTCGTGCACCTGCTCCCACTCCAGGCCGATCACGTCGACGAGCAGGCACTCGGCGATGCGGTGCTTGCGCATCACGCGCACCGCGAGCCGCCGGCCCTCCTCGGTCAGTTCGAGGTGGCGGTCGCCGGCGACCTGGAGCAGCCCGTCTCGCTCCATCCGGCCGACCGTCTGGCTGACCGTGGGACCGCTCTGCTCCAGGCGCTCCGCGATCCGGGCACGCATCGGGACGATGCCCTCTTCCTCCAGCTCCAGGATGGTGCGAAGGTACATCTCAGTGGTGTCGATCAGCCCAGACATCGCCGCTGGCTCCGTTCTTCGGTGTCCTCACCGCCAATTCTGACGTACCGCACCGACAACCGGGCCCGCCCCGGGGTTTCCGGGACCGGTTTTCGTTCCTGTTGACAGCGGTGCCGCCGGGGCGCGACCGTGCTCGCCGTAGCTTTCTCCACTGGCGTCCGGGCCGTCCCGGTCGCCCCACCCGGCCGGCGCCCCCACCGGCAGAGAGCGAAGGCAACCGATGAACGACCTGGTCGGCCGGTACTTCGACGCGGCGATCGCCCACCTGAACCGGGTCCGCGCGGAGGAGTCCGACACCATCGAGGCGGCGGCCGCCCTGCTGGCCGAGGCGATCACCGAGGGCCGCCGGGTGTTCACCTTCGGCGCCGGGCACTCCTCGCTGCCGGCCCAGGACGTGGTCTACCGGGCCGGCGGGCTGGTCCCGATGAACCTGCTGAACGTGCCCGGGATGGCCGGGGTGACGATGATGCCCGCGCCGCTGGCCAGCGCCCTGGAGCGGGTGTCCGGGCTGGCCACCTCGACCCTGGACCTGACCCCGGCGACCAGCGGGGACCTGCTGTTCCTGATCTCGCTCTCCGGCCGCCAGGTGATGCCGGTCGAGCTGGCCCGGTACGCCCGGGACCGCGGCTTGAAGGTGATCGGGGTGACCTCGCTGGCCTACCCCGAGGAGGTGCCCTCGGCGCACCCCTCCGGCACCTACCTCAAGGACCACTGCGACGTGGTGCTGGACAGCAAGGTCGCGGTGGGCGACGGCGAGCTGACCCACCCGGGCGCCGAGACCTCCTTCGGCCCGGTCTCCACCATCGTCACCAGCGCGCTGATGCAGGCCGTGGTCGCCTCCGCGGTCGGCCGGCTGGCCGACCGGGCGGCCGCCGGGGACGCCGCCGCGCCGCCGCTGTTCCGCTCCGGCAACGTCCCGGGGGGCACCGAGTGGAACACCAAGCAGATGGCCGACAACGCCGAGCGCATCCTCTACACCTACTGACGACACCTTGTTGACGGCCCGCAACCGTCCGACTACGGGGCGTACCAGACAATCCACCGGGCCTTCCCGGCCATTGCGCGGCGCCCCCGCCGCGGCCAGGCGTACCGGCGACCCGCCCGGGGCAGGAGAGCGGAGGGACCGGAGCGACGGGTGGGGGCCGAGCATGGCGTCTGGTGCGGGACGGACCGGGTGGGTGCGCGAGCGGGAGCTGCTGCCCGAGTTCTTCTGGGCCGCCGACGCGGCCTCGCTGCGCGGCCAGCGCCGTTCGGTGCTGCTCTCCGCCTGGGAGCTGCTCCTGCTGCTGGTCGCGGCCGCGACCGGCTCGGCCGACGGCGAGCCGTGGGCCTGGGCGGCCGCCGCGGCCTACCTGGGCGCGGTGGCGCTGGCGGTGGTGATCGGCCGGCAGAACCCGCAGGGCCTCTGGTACGAGGGCCGGGCGGCCGCCGAGTCGGTGAAGACGCTGGCCTGGAAGTTCGCCGTCCGGGCGGACGCCTACCAGCCGCCGCCGCACAGCCTGCCGGACGCCGAGGGCCTGTACCGCTTCCAACTCGCCCGGGTGCTGGGCGCGTTCCGGGGCGGCCCGGTGGGGGTGCCGGCGACCGGGGTGGACATCACCCCGGCCATGCGCGACCTGCGCGGGCAGCCGCTGGCGGTGCGCCGCGAGGTGTACCTGAACGAGCGGATCCGGGTGCAGCACGACTGGTACCGCGGCAAGGCCCGCTACTGCGCCCGGGCCGGCTACTGGACGGACGTCCTGGGGGTGCTGCTGCCGGCGCTGGGCCTGGCGCTGGCGGTGCTGCGGGCCCTCGGCGCCTTCACCTACGACGCGCTGGGCACGGTGTCGGCAGTGGCCGCCTCGGTCACCGCCTGGGCGCAGCTGCGCCAGTACCGCCCGCTGGCCGCCGCGTACGGGCTGGCCGCCGAGGAGCTGGAGCTGATCCGCCTCCAACTCGCCCGGCTGGACCTGGAGTCGATGGACGCCGAGGAGATCTGGGCCCGGCTGGCCCGGGACGCCGAGGACGCGGTGTCCCGCGAGCACACCACCTGGCAGGCCCGCCGGGAGGTGCGCACCACCACCGACCGGGAGCACTGAGGAGGAACGCGTGGCGTTACGGATGGTCAAAGCGGCGGACGGTCGCGCCCTCGCCGTGGAGTCCCTCGGCGATCCGCGCGGCCGTCCGGTGTTCCTGCTGCACGGCATGCCGGGCAGCAGGGTCGGGCCGCATCCGCGCAGCACCGTGCTGTACCGGCTGGGGGTGCGGCTGATCTCCTACGACCGGCCGGGCTACGGCGACTCGACCCGGCTGTTCGGCCGCCGGGTGTCGCACGCGGCGGCCGATGTGCGCACCATCGCCGACGAGTTGGGCCTGGGCGACTTCGCCGTGCTGGGCCGCTCCGGCGGCGGCCCGCACGCGCTGGCCTGCGCGGCGATGCTGCCGGGGCGGGTCAGCCGGGTGGCGGTGCTGGTGGGGCTGGCGCCCCGGAACGCGACCGGCCTGGACTGGTACGCGGGGATGACCCCGTCCAACGTCCGGGCCTACCGGGAGGCGGAGCGCGGGCACGGCCGGATCGCCGACGCGATGGAGTTCCGCTCCCGCCAGATCAAGGACGACCCGGTCCGGCTGCTGAACGGGCTGCGCACCGAACTGTCGCCCGCCGACCGGGAGGTGGTGGCGGACAGCGGGCTGCGCCGGATGCTGCAGAGCAACTACCGGGAGGCGTTCCGGCACGGCGCGGACGGCTGGATCGACGACGTGCTGGCCTTCACCGCCGACTGGGGCTTCGACGTCGGGTCGATCGGGGTGCCGACCTGGCTGTGGCACGGCGCGGACGACCAGTTCTCGCCGGTGGACCACTCCCGCTGGCTGGCCGACCACGTCCCCGGCGCCGAGCTCTTCCTGGAGCCCGGCGCCGCGCACTTCGGGGCGTTCCGGGTGATGACCACGGCCCTGGCCTGGGCGGCGGGGTAACCCCGGTCAGCGCTTCACCGGGGTCAGTGGTTCGGAGCCGCCCAGCACCGCGAGGATGTTGTCCACTGCCAGGCCGCCCATCGCCTGCCGGGTCCGTACGGTGGCGCTGCCCAGGTGCGGGACCAGCACCGCGCGCTCCTGGGCGAGCAGCGCGGACGGGACGTCCGGCTCGTGCTCGAAGTTGTCCACGGCGGCGGCGAACAGCGCGCCGGACTCCAGCGCGGCGGCCAGCGCCTCCTCGTCCACCACGCCGGCGGTCATGCTGACCACCACCGCCCCGGGCGGCAGCAGGGCCAGCCGGCGGGCGTCCAGCAGGTGCCGGGTCTCCTCGGTGCACGGGCAGGTGACGACCAGCACGGTGGAGGTGGCGAGCAGTTCCTCCAGCGGCTTCCACTCGGCGCCGTGGGCCTGCTCGGGCGGCAGGGCGCGGCGGTTGTGGTAGCCGACCGGCATGTCGAAGGCGGCGGCCCGGCGGGCCACCGACTGCCCGATCCGGCCCATGCCGAGCACGCCGAGCGGGGTGCCGGCCAGTTCCAGGCCGAGCAGGAAGTTCGGGCTCCAGGTCCACGGCGTGCCGGAGCGCAGCAGCCGCTCGCCCTCGCCGAGCCGGCGGACGGCGGCCAGCAGCAGCGCCCAGGCGGTCTCGGCGGTGGCGTTGGTGAGCACGCCGGGGGTGTTGGTGACGACGACGCCGCGTTCGGCGCAGGCCGCCAGGTCGATGTTGTGGTAGCCGACGGCGTGGTTGGCGACGATCTCCAGCTGGGGGCCGGCGGCGTCCAGGAACTCGGCGTCCACCCGGTTGTTGAGGGTGGTGAGCACGGCCCGGCGGCCGCGGACGGCGGCGAGCAGTTCGGCCCGGTCCAGCTCCTCGTCGGTCTCGCGCACGGTGACGGCGTACCGGTCGGTGAGCCGTTCCAGGACGCCGGGCGCGGGGTGCCGGGTGACCAGGACGGGGGGCAGGGTACTCATGGCTCGGCAGCGTACCCCGCCCCTCGTCCGGTCATACGGGCTGCGGCTCCAGGTCGCGGTTGATCCGCTTCCAGCCGCGGGCGGAGACGGTGTTGGGGTGCTCCTCGCCGAACTGCCGGATCAGTTCGGAGATCGCCCGGGCGCGCAGTTCGGCGGCCTGGGTGTGCCGGCCGGCCGAGCGCAGGGTGATCGCCAGGTTGGCCTCGCAGGCGACGGCGTCCGGGTGCTGCGGCGAGTACCGCCCGCACAGGCCCGAGTAGGCGGCCCGGCCGAGCGCCTCGGCGAGGTCGGCCTGCCCGTCGTCGCCGTAGGCGTTGGCCAGGTTGATCACCGCGTTGAGGGTGTACGGGTGCTCGGCGCCGACCGAGCGGGTCAGTCCGTCGACGGTGAGCCGGCCGCGCTCGATGGCACCCTGGACGTCGCCGCTGCCGCGCAGGTAGATGCCCAGGTTGTTGGCGCAGGCCAGGGTGAACGGGTGCTCGTCGCCGAACAGCCGCCGGTGGCCCTCGAAGACGGTGGAGCAGAGGTCGCGGGCGGCCTCCTTGTCGCCGGAGGCGCTGTGGTCGGCCGCCAGGTTGAGCGCGCAGGCGAGCGCGTCGGGGGCGTCGGCGCCGTAGCGCTCCAGGTAGCGCTCGTAGGTCTCCTTGGTGATCCGGCGGGCCTCGGCGAGCTGGCCGATCCGGCGCAGGGAGACGGCCAGCGACTTGGCGTTGCGCAGGTTCTCCGGGAGGTCCGGGTCGAGGACGTCGCCGAGGTCGGAGGTGACCTCCTGGAGGAGGTCCACCGAGCCGCGGTAGTCGCCGAGTTCGCGCAGGTCGCGGGCCAGGTTGGACTTGGTGGAGAGGGTGTAGGGGTGCTTGGGGCCGAGGACGGCGGTGCGCCGGTCGAGGGTCTCCTGGTCGAGTTCGCGGGCGGCCTCGCTGTTGCCGACCAGCCGGAAGTCGATGGCGAGGTTGTTGGCCATCGACAGGGTGCGCGGGTTGTCGTCGCCGAACAGTTCGCGGAACTGCTCCAGGATCTCCTGGTCGAGGTCGAGCGCGGCCTGGAAGCGGCCGAGCGCCCGCCGGTCGGCGCCGAGCGAGCCAGCCGTCATCAGGGTGTACGGGTGGTGTTCGCCGAGGAGCACCCGCTGGCGCTCCAGGGTGGCCTCGTCCAGGGCCAGGGCCTCGGCGTAGTTGCCCTGGGAGCGCAGCACGTTGGCGAGTTGGAAGCGCAGCAGCAGGGTCTGCCGGTCGTCCTCGCCGAGCTTGCTGGTCCACTCGGCGTCGAGGGCGTGGCCGAGGTCGCGGGCGCGGTCGAGTTCGCCGCGCTTCCACAGGTAGCGGACCCGGTCGATGAGCAGCTGGCGGGTGTCGGCCTCGTCGCAGTTGTGCGCCTTGGAGGGCGACAGGTGCGGCCAGATCTCGTCGAAGGCGGGCCAGTTGGCCGGGTCGTCGGTGTCGCCGAGGACGGGCCGGGCGCCGGTGAGGATGCGGTGCACCTCGTGGACGGCGATCTCCTGCTCGTCGTCGGTCATCCCGGCCCGGATCACCGCCTGGACGAGGCGGTGCACCTGGAAGCTGTTGCTGCCGGCGTCGACCTTGGCCAGCGCGTACCGGCCGATCGCCTGGATGACCTTGCCGAGCATGAACTTGTCGCTGAGGTCGGCGTCGTACTTCACCAGCGCCCGGATCATCTGGTCGCTGTAGAACAGGTTCATCGAGATCGGCTCGGGCGCGAAGAAGGCGCACAGCTGGAGCAGCCGGACGGCGGCCGGGGACTGCTGGCGCAGCCGGCCGATGGAGACGTTCCAGGTCGCGGCGACCGGGGTGGGGTAGTCGGTGGGGTGGTCGACGGCGAGGGCGCGGGCGGCCTCGGCGTGCAGCTGGGCGACGTAGGTCTCCACCGGGGTGCCGGTGGTGTCCAGCCAGGCGGCGGCCACCTCGACGGCCAGCGGCAGGTCGCCGACGGCCTCGGCGACCCGGTCGGCGTCCGCGCGGGAGAGGCTGCGGGCGCGCCGGCACAGGTGCTCGACGCTCTCGCCGCGGGTGAAGACGTCGACCTCCAGCGCCTCGGCGTGCCCGGTCCAGGCCTGGTTGCGGGAGGTGACCAGGATGTGGCCGGAGCCGCCGGGGAAGAACCGGCGGATCTCGGAGGGCTCGTCGGCGTTGTCGAAGATCAGCAGCCAGCGCGAGGTGGGCACGCCGCGGCGCAGCGCCTCCCGGGCGGCCTCGGCGGCCTCGGTGACGGAGTCGCCGACCCGCAGGCCGAGGCGGCGGGCGAGTTCGGCGAGGGCCGGGGCGACCAGTTCGGTCTGCTCGGCGTCGATCCACCAGACCAGGTCGTAGTCGGACATGAAGCGGTGGGCGTACTCCAGCGCGACCTGGGTCTTGCCGACGCCGCCGAGCCCGTACAGGGTCTGCGGGGTGGGCAGCACGGCCGCCATGCCGCCGCGTAGCTGGTTGCGCAGCTGCTCCAGGACGGCGGCGCGGCCGGTGAAGGAGGGGTTGCGCGGCGGGACGTCCCACACCGAGGGCTTGCTGCCGGGGAAGCGCGGGCCGCCGGCCGGGGCGTCGCCGAGCACGGCGTCGCCGCGGCCGAGGGCGCGCAGCAGGCTCTGGATGGACTGGTTCTCGTCGCGGCCGACCAGGTCGACCGGGTTGCGGTTGCTGAACGGCGCGGTGAGCCGGACGTCGCCGACGCGCACCGGCAGCAGCTGGCGCCGGGTGCCGGAGGGGTCGGAGTTGACCACCGACTCCCACAGCGCCCGGGCCTGCGGGGAGCGCTGGTAGGCGGGCGAGAGGACGGCGACCGTGCGGTAGGCGGAGTCGATGCCGCGCTCGGTCTCCTCGCGCGGGTCGGTGCCGGCGCTGAGGTCGCGCGGCAGCACCCGGAAGCCGGCCCTGGTCAGCACGGACTCGATCCAGTCCGCCCACATCCGGTCCTCGGGCACGTAGGACAGGTAGAGGTCGGCGGGCACGGACGGGCGGCGGCGGGTGAAGGCGTCCACGTAGCGCAGCCGCACCTCCTCGTCCATCGGCGGCAGGCCGGCGGCCCGGCCCTCGGTGATCATCGAGGTGAGGCGCTCGCAGGCGGCCAGCATCGAGGTGGGGGTGCCGGTCTGGTCGCCGAAGGTGGCGAGGATCTCCTCGTAGGCGTAGAACGGCCGGTACGGGATCTCCACCGAGCCCCAGTAGCCCGCGAGTTCCTCGCTGCCCAGGCCGGCGGGCAGGCCGTCGAAGCGGACCCGGGCCAGGGCGCGGCCGGCGTCGGCCTTCTCCTTCTCGCCCTCGTCGATGCGCATCGGGACGGGCAGGATGCGGATGCCGCGGTCGCGGTAGCGGTCGTGGATGTGCTGGGCGATCCGGGAGGCGCCGTCGATGGACTGGTCGCTGAGGGTGAAGCAGACCACCAGGTCGTCGGGCATCTGCACGGTGCAGATCTCGGCGATGTCGGACAGGCCGGTGCGGGAGTCGATCAGCACGTAGTCGTAGCGCTTGGCCATGTCGGCCTTGAGCGCGTCGAAGAACTGTCCGCCGTCGAAGCGGTCGTAGAAGATGTCCCAGTCGAGGTGGGTGACGGCCTCGGAGTAGTCCCGGTTGAACTGGCCGGCGGAGAGGAAGTCCAGGCTGCC
The DNA here is from genome assembly GCF_042266305.1 of Kitasatospora sp. NPDC056076. Classification (NCBI taxonomy): domain Bacteria; kingdom Bacillati; phylum Actinomycetota; class Actinomycetes; order Kitasatosporales; family Streptomycetaceae; genus Kitasatospora; species Kitasatospora sp. NPDC056076. Next base: position 4,842 of record NZ_JBHJWG010000017.1, on the reverse strand, counting down.
GCCGGCCGGGAAGTGCGGCCAGGAGAGCGAGAGGGCGTGCGGGTGCACCCGGGCGAAGTCCAGGTGCCAGCCCTCGGCGTGCTCGACCGGGCGCAGCGCCTCCTCCCGGTACTCGGCGATCAGGTCCATCATCCCGGTGGTGCCGGCCAGCGAGGCCGGGTCCAGGAAGGGGTGGAAGAACTTGGCGAGGCCGGGCGCCTCCAGGTCCCAGTCGACGGTGAGCACCCGGAAGCCGTTGGCGGCGAGGATCCACGCGGTGTTGGCGAGGGCCATGGTGCGGCCGGTGCCGCCCTTGTAGGAGTAGAAGGTGATGATCCGGCCCTGGCGGTCCTGCTCGGCGGCCTGCCGGGCGGCCTCGCGGGTGGCGGCCAGTTCGGCGGCGCCGAGGCGCAGGTTCCTGGTGGTGTTGTCACTCATCGGTGCGGTCCTCCCAAGGGCGCCATCCCAGCATCGGGGTCATCGCCGTCGTCACGGTCGTTGCGGTAGGGGCGATCGTTGTCACGGGCGGTGCGGTCGTCACGGGTGGTGCGGGTGGTGCGGGTGATACGGGTGGTGCGGTCCTCGGGGGCGGCGCGGGGGTCGGGGACGGTCCGGGGGTCGGGGGCGGTCCGGGCGTCGGGGGCGGCGTAGTCCGCGCGGGAGAGTCGGACGGTGCGTTCCTCGTCGGCGCCGTAGTCGTCCCGCGCGCCGTAGTCGTCCCGCGCGGCGCGGCCGTCCCGGCCGGGGCTGCCGTCCCGCGCGGCGCGGTCGTCGCGGTCGTCCCGGTCGGGGTCGTGGTCGCGGTCGAAGGGGTCCGGGCCGAAGGGTTCGGTGCGGTGCCCGCCGAAGCCGTCCGGCCCGTAGCCCCCGGGGCCGCGGCGGAAGGCCTCGCGCAGGCTCGGCCGGGGCGCCGGGGGCTCCTCCGGTTCGGCCCTGGTCCGGCTCTCGAAGGCGTACTTGGCCTTCATCGCGGCACGGGGCAGCGCGTCGTCGAAGTCCTCCAGGCTGTTCAGCCCGGTCGGGCCGGTCACGCCGAGGAAGCTCGGGCGCCCGGCCCGCCGGGTCTTGCGCAGCGTCTGGTCGCTCAGTCCGCTGAACTCGCCGTCCCGTTCGAGGCACTCCCGGTCCTCGGTGTTCCACGGTTCCAGGACGCTGACCCAGGTGGCGTCGGAGCGGTCGAAGCGGCGGACCAGCTCCCGGCGGCGCGGGTCGCGCAGCGCCCACCGGTCCAGCAGCAGCAGTCCGGGGGCCTCGGCGTTGCCCTCGATGATGGACTCCACCTCGTCGTCGAACTCGTGCACGGTCGGCTGGAACCCCAACTGCCGTGCCAGCCGTACGGCGTGCTGCGCGATGGGCGAGCCGGCCGGCCGGTACGGGTGCCAGTCGGTGCGCCGGGCGCCGTAGAAGTCGGGGTTGCGGTCCTGCGGCAACTCGCCCTGGTGGTAGGTGAGTACGGAGATCCGCAGCTGCTTGGTCGGGGCGGACACGTTGAACGCGCTGGGCAGCCCGTTGAATTCCAGCCGCCGCCCGACCGGGATCACCGTCTCCTCCGCCACCTGGACGATCCGCGCGGCCAGCCGGTGCACGGCCAGTTCGTAGGCGGCCCGGAAGTAGCTGAGCTTCATCAGCGCGTACAGGCCCTCGGTGGCGTAGTCGGGCCCGAACCCCGCGTGGTTGAACTGGAGTTCGCTGGCCACCTGGGGCAGCCGGTAGCGGCTCATCGGCGCCCACAGCACCGGGACGATGCCACTGGTGCGCTCCACCTCCATGGTCGCCGGGTAGACCGGGCGGCGGGTGAAGGCGTGCCACTCCTGGCCGCACGGAACGCTGTTGAAGTACCGGGGTGAGTACAGCGGCACGAAGACCCGGCAGGTCGCCAGCTCCTCGGACAGCCGCTCGGCCCACAACTCGCCCTGGTGCATGGACTCGTCCATGAATCCGACCGGCACCCCGGCCGGGACGGTGGTCAGTTGGAGCACCGCCTCGCAGAGGTCCCGGTACAGCTGGCGCACCCAGTGGTTCGGGTCGCCGGCGCCCCGCGCACCGGACTTCGGCGTGTGCGCGTAGGAGAGGAAGAAGTACGGCCGGGCTTCGTCCTCGTCCCAGCCCCGGTCAGTCACACGTGCCTCCCCCGGGCCCGTCGGCAACCTGGCTCCCGCAGCCCCCGTGCGGCGGGGTCTCAGTGTAGGAACGACTGACACCCCAATGGAATAGCACAGCGACCCGCACGAATTGACATGACCGAAACGGTGCCGCTGCCCTCTTGCGTGGAGCAGTACCCTCGTTGCGGCTGTGGTGAACGATCAGGAGGAGCACGCATGGACCAGCTCAACTGGCAGCGGTCGAGTTTCAGCGCCGGGGAGGCCAGGTACCTGGAGATCGCCTCCGCCGGGGAGCTCGTCTACATCCGCGAGTCCGACCGCCCCGACCTGGTCGTCACCACCACCCGGGTCAAGCTCAACGCCTGGATCCTGGGCGCCAAGGACGGCGAGTTCGACCACTTCGTCGGGCTCTGAGCGGCTCCGGGCGGCGACGGGCGGCCCTGAGCGGCTACGGGCGGCTCCGGGCGGCCCTGGGCCCTCACCTCCCGGAATCGGCGCTCCCGTAGCGGGCGGCCAGCGCCCGGACCGTCCCCGCGATCCGCTCGCGCAGTTCGGCCGGTTCCAGCACCTCGATGTCGGCGCCCAGCCGCAGGAACTCCCCGTGCGCGTGGTCGACCGACTCGATCGGCACCCGGGCCTGCGTCCAGCCGCCCTCCCCCGGCGGCACGCCGAGCCGCCGGGCACCCTCCGGGGTCAGCCGCACCAGCGCCTCCCCGGTGTGCAGCCGGGCCCGGAAGTCAGCCAGGTGGGCCTGCCAGTACGCCGGCAGGTCGAAGCCCTCCGGCACGGAGAACTCCTCCGGCAGCGGCCGCAGTTCGATGACCTGGTCGACCCGGTAGGTCCGCGTCCCGGACGGCCCGCCGGCCACCAGGTACCAGCGGCCCGCCTTGAGCACCAGCCCGTACGGCTCCACCCGCCGCTCGATCTCCTCCGGCGCCCGCCACCGCCGGTACCGCAGCACCACCGCCCGGCGCGCCCACACCGCCGCGGCGACGGCCGCCAGGTGCGGGGTCTCGTCCGCGCGGCCGTACCAGCCGGGGGCGTCCAGCAGGAAGCGCTCCTGGATCCGCCCGGCGTGCTCGCGCAGCTCCGCGGGCAGCGCGGCCCGCAGCTTGAGCTGGGCGGTGGCGAGGGCCCCGCCGAGGCCGAGGTCGGCGGCGGTGCCCGGGAGCGCGGCGAGGAACGCGGCCTGGGCCTCCTCGGCGGTCAGCCCGGTGAGGCGGGTCCGGTAGCCGTCGACCAGCCGGTAGCCGCCCTCGTGCCCGGCCTCGCCGTACAGCGGGATCCCAGCGGCGGCCAGCGCCTCCACGTCCCGGTAGACCGTCCGGACGGACACCTCCAGCTCCTGCGCCAACTCCCGGGCGGTCATCCGGCCCCGGTTCTGGAGCAGCAGGAGCAGGGTGACCAGTCGGCTCGCGCGCATACCGAGCAGTATTCACTGACAGTGGATGTCAGTGGACCGCTCCTAGCCTGCGGCACATGAACGGCACGAACGACTTCGACTTCCTGCACGGCACCTGGCGGGTGGCCAACCGCCGCCTCACCGCCCCGCTCAGCGGTGGCGACAGCAACATCGGCAGCGACATCGGCTGGGAGGAGTTCCCCGGCGAGTCCGTGGTCCGGCCACTGTTCGGGGGCGCGGGCAACATCGACGAGATCGCCTTCCCCACCCTCGGCCGCCGGGGCGCCACCCTGCGCCTGTACGACCGGGAGGCGCGGCAGTGGTCGATCTTCTGGTCCGACAGCCGCACCGGCCGGCTCGACCCACCGGTGACCGGCGGCTTCACCGGCGACCGCGGCGACTTCCACGGCGACGACACCTACGGCGGCCGCCCGATCCGGGTGCACTTCACCTGGTACCGCCTCGGCCCGGACGCCGCCCGCTGGGAGCAGGAGTTCTCCGCCGACGGCGGCCGCAGCTGGGAGCTCAACTGGACGATGGACCTCACCCGCACCGGAGCGGCCCTCGACGGGCTCGCCGCATGAACCACGTCGCCGGGAACCCCATCGCCGTGAACCCGATCGTCGAACTGCGCCGGTACACCCTGCACCCCGGCGCCCGGGACACCCTGATCGAGCTCTTCGAGCGGGAGTTCGTGACCGGGCAGGAGGCCGTCGGCATCACCCTCGGCGGCCGCTTCCGCGACCTCGACCACCCGGACCGCTTCGTCTGGCTGCGCGCCTTCCCCGACATGGCCGCACGTCGCCGGTCCCTGGAGGCCTTCTACGGTGGACCGGTCTGGCGGGCGCACCGCGACGCGGCCAACGCCACCATGATCGACAGTGACGACGTCCTGCTGCTGCGCGGTCCCGGCTTCCTCCCGCCGCCCGGGGCCCGCGAGGTGCTCGCCACCGTCTGCCACCCCGACCCGGCCGCCTTCGAGGCCTTCGACGCGTACGCGGCCCGGCACCTCGCCCCGGAACACGCCCTGCACCGCACCGAACACGCCGAGAACGACTTCCCCGCCCTCCCCGTCCGCACCGGCGAGGACGTCCGGGTCTGGTTCGGCCCGACGGCGGAGCCGCCCCCCTGGCCCCACCACCGCCTCCGCCTGGAACCGGTGACGGGCTGACGGCTGTCACCCCGCGGGTCGCCGTCCCCCGCTGTCCGGTCCCGTCCCCGCGCAGGAAGTCGGCCCCGGCGTCGTACTGGGCGGGGCCGTGTTCCGGCGGGTAAACGGTGGGACACCCGTTAGCGGGCCGGCAGGCTATCGGCAAGCATTTCTTGCTTTGGTCCGGCCGGGGCGTCCAGGGCCCCGTC
>NZ_JBHJWG010000016.1:41991-162026 GCF_042266305.1 Kitasatospora sp. NPDC056076 | reverse complement strand
TTCCGAACCCGGAAGCTAAGCCTCACAGCGCCGATGGTACTGCAGGGGGGACCCTGTGGGAGAGTAGGACGCCGCCGAACAATCATTCAGAAAAGCCCCTGATCCCTTCGGATCAGGGGCTTTTCGCATTTCCGTTGACGTATCGTCAGGGCATGGACGATCAGACAGCGGTCATTCCGAGCAACGTGCTCCGCCCCGAGCAGCGCGACGGCGCCCTGCGTGTTCTGGCGGAGGCCCAGGCGGTCGACGGCCGAGCCGCGGTCTCCGAGCAGGGCCGGCTGCGGCTGCGGAACGCCGAGACTCCCCGGCCGGGCGTCACCCACCTCATCGTGACCGAGGCCGAGACCACGAGTGCGAGTGCGAGCGCCACCGTGGTCGGCTACGGCCAGGTGGAGGTGCCGGAGGCCGGGACGGCGAACCCGGCGGCCGAGCTGCTGGTCGACCCGGCCGCCCGCGGCCGCGGCCTGGCCCGCCCGCTGGTGGACGCCGTCCTGGAGCAGGCCCACCTGGTCGGCCGGGACGCGGTGGACTTCTGGGTGCACGGCGGTCACCCGGCGGCCCGGCACCTGGCCGGGGCCTACGGCGCCGAGCTGGTCCGGGAGCTGCGGCAGATGCGCCGCACCGGTCCGCAGACCGAGGCCGTGGCCGTTCCCGAGGGGATCGAGCTCCGGACCTTCCGTCCGGGTGAGGACGACGCCGAGTGGCTGCGGCTGAACGCCCTGGCCTTCTCCCACCACCCGGAGCAGGGCTCCTGGACGCAGCAGGACCTGGCGGAGCGGATCGCCGAGCCCTGGTTCGACCCGGCGGGCTTCTTCCTCGCGACCCGGGGCGGCAAGGTCGTCGGTTTCCACTGGACCAAGGTGCACCCGGCCACCGCCACCGAGCCGGAGCTCGGCGAGGTGTACGTCGTCGGGGTGGACCCGGCCGAGCAGGGCAGCGGCCTCGGCCGCGCGCTGACCGCCGCCGGCCTACGTCACCTGACCGGGTCAGGGGCCGGTGAGCGTGGACTGGAGACGGTCCTCCTCTACGTCGACGCCGACAACCCGGCGGCCGTCCGGGTCTACGAGCGACTGGGATTCACCGTCCACGAGGTGGATCTGATGTACCGCGCCCGGTACCAGGCGGACCGAGCAGCAGACCGGGCGACGGACCGGGCGGCCGACCGCTAGACCCACGCCCGGTCCCGCGCCGCAGGCGGCCCGGTGGTAACGGAGCGGTCGCGGGCAGGGGGCGGCGAGGCCCGCCACCCCTTGCTCCGACCGACTCAGCTTTCCTCCTGGCCATGCGGTGTTTACCGTGGATTCAATTGCTGCCGCGAAGATCACAGGATGAAGTCCGTAGTGTCTCGCTCGTGCAGAGTCGACCGCCATTCCCCGGCCGGTCCTGTACGGACCGCGCCCGGTGGGTGGGTGCTGTCCCCGGGGGCGACCCGGGGCGAGGACGACGGCCCGCAGAGCCATTCGTGTCCGGACGCCGTCCTGCTGGAGGAGCTGGAACCCATGAGCATCCCCCGCCCCGTCCCTGCCCCGCTGCCGCCCACGGCGCGGATGTCCAGCGCGCTGGGCGTCCCGCCGGAGCTGCCGGCCACGGACGAGCAGGAGTTCGAAGCACTGCCGCAGGGCCGCTTCCTGGACCGTGAGCGGAGTTGGCTCGCGTTCAACGAACGCGTCCTGGAGCTGGCCGAGGACCCGGGGATCCCGCTGCTGGAGCGGGCGAAGTTCCTGGCGATCTTCGCGAGCAACCTGGACGAGTTCTTCATGGTCCGGGTCGCCGGCCTCAAGCGCCGGATCGCCACCGGCGTGGCCCAGCGCAGCGCGTCCGGCCTCCAGCCGCGCGAGGTGCTGGACCTGATCTGGACCCGCTCCCGTGAGCTGATGGCCCGTCATGCCGCGGCCTTCCAGCAGGAGGTGCTGCCGGACCTCGCCGCCGAGGGCATCGAGGTGGTCCGCTGGCCGGAGCTGGCGGAGAAGGAGCAGGCCCGGCTGCACACCCTGTTCCGGCAGAGGATCTTCCCGGTGCTGACCCCGCTGGCGGTCGACCCGGCGCACCCCTTCCCCTACATATCGGGGCTGTCGCTCAACCTCGCCGTGGTGGTCCGCAACCCGGTGTCCGGCCACAAGCACTTCGCCCGGGTGAAGGTGCCGCAGTCGCTGGCCCGCTTCCTGGAGGCCTCGCCCCAGCGGTACGTCCCGCTGGAGGACGTCATGGGCGCGCACCTGGAGGAGCTCTTCCCGGGGATGGAGGTGCTGGCCCACCACGCCTTCCGGGTCACTCGCAACGAGGACCTGGAGGTGGAGGAGGACGACACCGAGAACATCCTCAAGGCCCTGGAGAAGGAGCTGATGCGGCGGCGCTTCGGCCCGCCGGTCCGGCTGGAGGTCGAGGAGTCGATCGACCCCTACATCCTGGACCTGCTGGTGCGGGAGCTGAACATCACCGAGGCGGAGGTCTTCCCGCTGCCCGGTCCGCTGGACCTGACCGGTCTGTTCGGCATCGCCGAGCTGGACCGGCCGGAGCTCAAGTACCCGAAGTTCGTGGCCGGTACGGCCCGCGGGCTGACCGACGTCGAGTCCGCCTCGCAGCCGGACATCTTCGCCGCGATGCGCGAGCGCGACGTGCTGCTGCACCACCCGTACGACAGCTTCTCCACCTCGGTGCAGGCCTTCCTGGAGCAGGCCGCCGCCGACCCGGACGTGCTGGCGATCAAGCAGACCCTGTACCGCACCTCCGGCGACTCGCCGATCGTGGACGCGCTGATCGACGCCGCCGAGTCCGGCAAGCAGGTGCTGGTGCTGGTCGAGATCAAGGCGCGCTTCGACGAGCAGGCCAACATCAAGTGGGCGCGCAAGCTGGAGGAGGCCGGCTGCCACGTGGTCTACGGCCTGGTCGGGCTCAAGACCCACTGCAAGCTGTCGCTGGTGGTCCGCGAGGAGGGCGACACCCTGCGCCGCTACTCGCACGTCGGTACCGGCAACTACCACCCGAAGACCGCCCGGCTGTACGAGGACCTCGGCCTGCTCACCTCCGACCCGCAGGTCGGCGCGGACCTCTCGGACCTCTTCAACCGGCTGTCCGGCTACTCGCGCCGGGAGTCCTACCGCCGGCTGCTGACCGCCCCGCGCGGCCTGCGCGACGGGCTGGTCTCCCGGATCCACAACGAGATCGCCCACCACCGGGCCGGCCGGCCCGCGTACGTGAAGATCAAGGTCAACTCGATCGTCGACGAGGCCCTGATCGACGCGCTCTACCGGGCCTCGCAGGCCGGGGTGCCGGTGGACGTCTGGGTCCGCGGCATCTGCGCGATCCGGCCGGGGGTGCCGGGGCTGAGCGAGAACATCCGGGTGCGCAGCATCCTGGGGCGCTTCCTGGAGCACTCCCGGGTCTTCGTGTTCGGCAACAACGGCGATCCCGAAGTGTGGATCGGCAGCGCCGACATGATGCACCGCAACCTGGACCGCCGGATCGAGGCGCTGCTCAGGATCACCGATCCGGCGCACCGTGCCGAGCTGTCCGGGCTGATCGACCTCGGGGTGTCGGACGAGACCGAGTCCTGGCACCTGGGCCCGGACGGTGCCTGGGAGCGCCGTTCGCAGGACGCCGAGGGCAAGCCGTTGCGGCACGTCCAGGACCTGCTCATCGATTCGCGCCAGCGCCGCCGGGCCGCCACCTCGCGCTGACGCGTCCACTGATGCGAGCCGCCGGAGCAGTCGGGGCCCCCGGGGCCCCGGGGGGAGCTGCTCCGGCGGTCGGCCACCAGCCCCGGGGAAGGGCCCCGGGGGAACGGGGATCTACCACGCCATGACCGAAGCGCCGATGACGGCCCAGGCGGCCTCCACAGCGACCGCCGGGGACATCCTTTCCCGCCAACTCACCGCCCAGGCGGGCGCGTTCCTGCGCGCCCTGCCGCTCGCGGTGGGCGAGGTCGGCGCCAGACCGGGGTCGGCCGCGGCCGTTCCGGCGAGCGGCACGGCCGACCTGCTGCGGGCCGTGCGGCGGGTCGGCGGGCTGCTGCACACCTTCGGGGCCGTGTTCGAGCAGTCCTGGGCGCAGGAGTCGCGCACCGAACTGCGCTGGCTGCTCAACCTGTTGGCGCTGGAGCCCGGTTACGTCCGCCGCTCGGCCCGGCTGCTGGGCGCGGTGGACTCGCTGAGCGGCACCGACCCCGAGGGGACGGGCATGCTGGCCGGGCACGCGGGCGCCCCCAAGGCGCGGGCGCTGCTGGACCGGCAGCTGACCCTGGCCCGGACCAGGGCGCACTCCACGGTGCTCCAGGAGCTCCGCTCGGCCCGGCTGCACGCGCTGGCGGACCGGATGACCCTGCTGGTCGGCGAGGCGCCGCTGCTGGAGGCGGCCAGCGGCCGGGCGTCGGCGGTGCTGCGGCCGCAGGCGGCGGCCGCGTTCACCGCGCTGTCGGTGAGCGCCCAGCAGCTGCCGCTCCACCGGGCCGCGACCCCGTACGGCGGGGACGGGCTGCGCCGGCTGGGCGCGGTGCCGGCGGCGCGCGGGGCGGCGGACGCGGACTCCGCGCTGGCGGCCGACGACGCGCCCTGGTCGCGGCTGCGGATCCTGGTGAAGCGGGCCCGGTACGCGCTGGAGGTGTGCGCCCGGCCGTCCGCCGAGCTGGACGAGCTGGACGCGGTGCTGGCCCGGCACCAGGAGGCCGCGGACGCCGCGGTGACCGCCGCGACGGCGGCGCGCACCCCGCGGATCACCCCCGCGACCGCCTACGTGCTGGGCGTGGTGCATGCTGATCAACGACTGGAGGTCGAGGCGGCGCGGTACGCCTTCGGCCGCCGGTGGCCCGAGCTCCCGCCGTCCCCGGACGGCTGGCTGGAGCTCCCCCCTGCCGAGGGCCGGGGGCATTCCCCCGCACCACGGACGGCTTGAATTGCACGATCGCCTGCGCACCGGGCGGGCAGCGGACCCGACGGTGGGACCGGCCGTGAACCCGGCGGCGGCCCGGGCCGCGGGCCCGGCGGCCGCACCGGCCCGCGGCCCGGTGGTCCTGGCGGCGGGCGCGGTGCTCTGGCTGCCCGGCCGGCCGAAGCCCAGCGGTCGGCTGGGGCGGCCGCGGATCGCGGTGATCCACCGCCCGAAGTACGACGACTGGAGCCTGCCGAAGGGCAAGCTCGACCCGGGGGAGGGCGTGGTCGAGGCGGCGCTGCGCGAGGTGCGGGAGGAGACCGGCTTCGACTGCCTGCTCGGTCCGGAGCTGCCCGTCCAGCACTACCTGGCCCAGGGCCGTCCGAAGGAGGTCCGGTACTGGGCCGCGGTGCCGACCGTCGGGGCCTTCCGGCCCAACCGTGAGGTCGACCGCCTGGACTGGCTGCCTGCGGGCAAGGCCCGGGCGCGGCTGACCCATGACCGCGACCGGTTGCTGATCGATGCGCTGCTGGTGATCCTGGGTGCGAAGCCCGTACGGACGGGCGGGTCGGGGCCGGTGGAGGAACGACGGAAGTGATCTCCCCGCGCCCGCGCCGTGACGCAACCGTTACTACGTGACGTAGTTTCCTGTCATCCGTTCGAGGTTCACTTTCCGTTCACTTGCGACCGGCTGTCGTGTCACTTACCCGGCCTAACTTCGGGACTACCGGCGGGCCGAACGGGCCCCGGACCACAGCAAAACCCATGCTCAGCCGTACTCCTGCGGCCTGCGCAGCGGGCAATGCCACAGAAAGGGACACCCCTGTGAAGCTCCAGCGGAACGGCCGCTCCAAGGCCCTCGCCATCGGTGCCATGGCGCTCGTCAGCTCGCTGTCGCTCGCTGCCTGCGGGTCGGACGACAACAACAAGACGGCGTCCAGCGGTTCCAGCGGCTCCTCCGCGGCCGGTGCCGCGGTCAACTGTGGCAAGGCCGGCACGCTCCTGGGCGCCGGTTCGACCGCGCAGGCCCCGGCGATCGACGTGTGGAAGACCAACTTCGGCGCCGCCTGCTCCGGCACCACGGTGAACTACAGCGGCGGCGGCTCCGGTGCCGGTGTCCAGCAGTTCACCCAGGGCAAGGTCGCCTTCGCCGGCACCGACTTCGCCCTCAAGCCGGCCGACGTCGACGCCTCCAAGGCCGTCTGCACCGGCGGCAAGGCGATCGACCTGCCGATGGTGGCCGGCCTGGTCTCGCTGGTCTACAACGTCGAGAACGTCGACAACCTGGTCCTGGACGGCCCGACCGCCGCCAAGATCTTCGACTCGCAGATCACCAAGTGGAACGACCCGGCCATCGCCGCCCTGAACCCGGGCGCCAAGCTGCCGGACGCCGAGATCCAGAGCTTCCACCGCTCCGACGACTCCGGCACCACCTTCAACCTGACCTCCTACTTCGCCAAGACCGGTGGCGGCGCCTGGAGCGCCGAGCCGAACAAGGCGTGGAAGGGCAAGGGCGGCCAGTCCGCGAACGGCAGCGCCGGTGTCTCGGCCCAGATCAAGCAGGTCAAGAACTCGATCGGCTACGCCGAGCTGTCCTACGCCCAGACCAACAACCTGAAGAGCGCCCAGATCGCCACCGGTGCCGCCAAGCCGGTCGAGGCGACCGCCGCCAACGCCGCGCTCACCATCGCCTCCTCCACCGTCACGGGCACCGACGGCGACCTCGCCCTCTCCCTGGACTACGGCACCAAGGCCGACAACGCCTACCCGATCGTCCTGGTGACCTACGAGATCGCCTGCGACAAGGGCAACAAGGCCGAGACGCTGGACACCCTCAAGTCCTTCCTGAACTACACCATCAGCGACGCCGCCCAGAAGTCGATCGGCGACAAGGGCTACGTCCCGATGCCGGCCGCGATCGGCGACAAGGTGAAGGCCGCGGTCGGCACCCTCGCCTGACCCGCCAGGACCCCCGGTGGGACGGCCCCGTGAGCGAGGGGGGCCGGGGCCGTCCCGCCGGAACGCACCAACCCAGCACCAACGTCCGGGGCACCGCCGCCATGGTGCCGACCCCCTACCGGGGCGGCACCACCAGACCGGAGTAGACCAATGACTTCATCCTCCCCTGCCGCCCCGCGAGGCAGGGAACGCCGACAGCGCGACAGCCGCGTCGGCGACAAGATCTTCATGAACCTCGCCCGCGGTGCGGGCATCCTGCTGCTGGTCATCATGGCCGCGATCGCCGGCTTCCTGGCCTGGCGCTCGGTCGTGGCCCTCGGCAACAACGACGGCAACTTCCTCACCACCTTCGAGTGGACGCCGGACGCCCCGAAGCCGGTCTTCGGCATCGCCGTCCTGGCCTTCGGCACGATCGTCAGCGCCGTGATCGCGATGGCGATCGCCGTCCCGGTGGCCATCGGGATCGCGCTGTTCATCTCGCACTACGCGCCGCGCCGGATCGCCCAGCCGTTCGCCTACCTGGTCGACCTGCTCGCCGCCGTCCCCAGCATCGTCTACGGCCTCTGGGGCGCGCTGTTCCTCGTCCCGCACATGGACGGGCTGACCAGCTGGCTCAACCAGTACCTGGGCTGGACGTACATCTTCGACCAGACCAGGACCGGCACCCCGCGCAACCTGTTCACCGTCGGCATCCTGCTGGCGATCATGATCCTGCCGATCATCACCGCGGTCTCCCGCGAGGTGTTCCGCCAGGTGCCGCGGATGCACGAGGAGGCGGCGCTCGCCCTCGGCGCGACCCGCTGGGAGATGATCCGCACCGCGGTGCTGCCGTTCGGCCGCCCCGGCATCATCTCGGCCTCGATGCTCGGCCTCGGCCGGGCGCTCGGCGAGACCATCGCGGTCGCGGTGGTGCTCTCCGCCAACAGCGTCCTGTCGCTGCACATCCTGGACGCCGGCGGCGGCACCTTCGCGCAGAACATCGCGCTGAAGTTCGCCGAGGCCGGCAACAACGGCCGCGACGCCCTGATGGCCTCCGGCCTCGTCCTGTTCGTGATCACCCTGCTGGTGAACGGTGCCGCGCGACTGATCATCGCCCGCCGCAAGGAGTACTCGGGGGCCAACGCATGACCACCGTCACCGTCCCCGAGGACGCCCGGCCGCAGGTCGGCCCGAAGCTCACCGCCAACCGGCTGCCCAAGTGGACCCCGCCCGTCGTCGCCGTCGGCTCGATCGCGGTCGGCTGCGGGATCGGCGCCGCCGCCGGCCTGGAGAGCCACCTCCAGTGGGGCCTGATCTCCGCCCTGCTGTTCCTGGCCGGCAGCTACCTGATCTCGGCCCAGGTCGAGGGCCGTCGGCAGGCCAAGGACCGCTTCGCCACCTCGGTGGTCTGGGTCGCCTTCATCCTGGCCGTCGTCCCGCTGGCCTCGCTGACCGTCTACACGGTCCAGCAGGGCATCGGCGTGGTGAACGGGAACTTCCTGAGCCACTCGATGAAGGGCGTGATCCAGAGCGGCCCCGGCGGCGGCATCTACCACGCGCTGCTCGGCACCCTCCAGCAGGTCGGCCTGGCCACCCTGATGGCCGCCCCGCTCGGTCTGCTGACCGCCGTCTACCTGGTGGAGTACGGCCGCGGCCGGCTCGCCAAGGCGGTCACCTTCTTCGTCGACGTCATGACGGGCGTCCCGTCGATCGTCGCCGGTCTGTTCATCCTCTCGCTCTGGAACCTCGCCCTGGGGTTCAGCTACTCCGGCTTCTCGGGCAGCCTCGCGCTGGCGATCCTGATGATCCCGGTCGTGGTCCGGTCGACCGAGGAGATGCTCAAGCTCGTCCCGAACGAGCTGCGCGAGGCCTCGTACGCCCTCGGTGTGCCGAAGTGGAAGACCGTCCTGCGGATCGTCCTCCCCACCGCGATCGGCGGCATCACCACCGGTGTGATGCTCGCGGTCGCCCGCATCACGGGCGAGACCGCCCCGGTGATGATGCTGGTGTTCGGCGCCGACTACATCAACAGCAACCCGTTCGACGGACCGCAGCAGTCCCTGCCGATGTACATCTGGCAGCAGTACTCGGTGGTCAACAACGACTTCGGCTACGCCCGCGCCTGGGGCGCCGCGCTGGTGCTGATCGCCTTCGTGATGGGGCTCAACCTCATCGCCCGGGGCATCGCACGCTGGCGCTCGCCCAAGGCCGGACACTGAGCGACCACTGACGTACGAAACAGCATTCATTAGCGGCCCTCCGGCCGCGGGCGAGAGAAGCAACGATCATGGCCAAGCGCATCGACGTCAGCGGACTGTCGGCCTACTACGGCACCACCAAGGCCATCGAGGACATCTCGATGAGCATCGAGCCCCGCTCGGTGACCGCCTTCATCGGCCCCTCCGGCTGCGGGAAGTCCACCTTCCTGCGCACCCTCAACCGGATGCACGAGGTGATCCCCGGCGCCCGGGTCGAGGGCAAGGTCCTCCTGGACGACGAGAACCTGTACGCCTCCAACGTCGACCCGGTCGCCGTGCGCCGCTCGATCGGCATGGTCTTCCAGCGCCCGAACCCGTTCCCGACCATGTCGATCTACGACAACGTGGTCGCCGGGCTCAAGCTCGCCGGCGTGCGGAAGAAGGCCGTCCTGGACGAGGTGGTGGAGCGCTCCTTGAAGGGCGCCAACCTCTGGAAGGAGGTCCACACCCGACTGAACAAGCCGGGCGCCGGCCTCTCCGGCGGTCAGCAGCAGCGCCTGTGCATCGCCCGCGCGATCGCGGTCGAGCCGCAGGTCCTGCTGATGGACGAGCCCTGCTCCGCGCTCGACCCGATCTCCACCCTCGCCATCGAGGACCTGATCGGCGAGTTGAAGTCGCAGTTCACCATCGTCATCGTGACCCACAACATGCAGCAGGCGGCCCGCGTCAGCGACCGCACCGCCTTCTTCAACCTGGCCGGCGTCGGCCAGCCGGGCAAGCTGATCGAGCTGGACGACACCCAGCGGATCTTCTCCAACCCGTCGGTGCAGGCGACCGAGGACTACATCTCCGGCCGCTTCGGCTAGACCGACCCCAGCTGTCCCGCGGTGCTGCATGGCGGTGCCGCCGCGGGACATGAAGAAGGGCCCGCCCCCGAGATGTGGGGGCGGGCCCTGTCAGTTGTCGGCCGGGGCGGAGCGTCGGCGGTCAGCCCCAGAAGAGGTGGACGAACCAGTACATCAGTGCTGCGACGACGGCGGCCGCCGGCATCGTGATGAACCAGCCGAGCACGATGTTCTTGGCGACGCCCCAGCGCACCGCGCGGATCCGCTTGGTGGCCCCCGCGCCCATGATCGCCGCGGTGATCACGTGGGTGGTGGAGATCGGCGCCTTGAAGACGAACGAGGTGATGTACATGATCACCGAGGAGGTGGCCTCGGCCGCGAAGCCCTGCGGCGGGTCCAGCTCGATGATCTTCCGGCCGAGGGTCCGCATGATCCGCCAGCCGCCCGCGTAGGTGCCCAGCGAGAGCATGGTCGCGCAGGAGATCTTCACCCAGACCGGGATGTCACCGGTGGTCTGGTGGCCCGAGATGGTGAGCGCCATGACCACGATGCCCATGGTCTTCTGGGCGTCCTGCAGACCGTGGGCCAGCGCCATCGCGGCGGCCGAGGCGGTCTGGGCGACCCGGAAGTTGCGCTTGGCCTTGTGCGGGTTGGCCCGGCGGAAGATCCACAGGATCGCCAGCATCACGATGAAGCCGCCGACCAGGCCGACCACCGGCGAGACGATCATCGGGACGACGATCTTGTCGATCACGCCGCTCCAGATCACCTCGGTGCCGCCGGCCAGGGCCGCACCCACCAGGCCGCCGAACAGCGCGTGCGAGGAGGAGGACGGCAGACCGAAGTACCAGGTCACCAGGTTCCAGGTGATCGCCCCGACCAGGGCCGCGAAGAGGATCGCCATCCCCTGGTTGCCGGTCGGCGTCTCGATGATCCCGCTGGAGACGGTGTGCGCCACCCCGCTGCCCAGGAAGGCACCGGCCAGGTTCATCACGGCGGCCATCGCGAGCGCGGCCCTCGGGGTCAGCGCCCGGGTGGAGACCGACGTGGCGATCGCGTTCGCCGAGTCGTGGAAGCCGTTGGTGTACGTGAAGAAGAACGCAACGCCGATGACGGCGATGAGTGCAGCCATGTCCACGAGGGTCAGGACTCCTTGACGGCGATGGTCTCCACCGTGTTGGCGACGTGCTCGAACGCGTCCGCCGCCTCCTCAAGGACGTCCACGACCTGCTTGAGCTTGAGGACCTCGATGGCGTCGTACTGACCGGAGAACAGGTGGGCGAGCAGCTTGCGGTGGATCTGGTCGGCCTGGTTCTCCAGCCGGTTGACCTCGATCCAGTACTCGGTCAGGTTCGACATGCTGCGCAGGTTGGGCATCGCCTCGGCGGTGAGCTCCGCGGCGCGCGCCAGCACCTCGATCTGCTGCTCGACGCCCTTCGGCAGGGTCTGGATGTCGTAGAGGACGACCAGGTCGACGGCCTCCTCCATGAAGTCCATGATGTCGTCCAGCGACGAGGCGAGGCTGTAGATGTCCTCGCGGTCGAAGGGCGTGATGAAGGAGGAGTTCAGCTGGTGGAAGACGGCATGGGTGGTGTCGTCCCCGGCGTGCTCGGCGGCGCGCATGCGCTCGACGATCTCCGCGCGGGCCGACACGTCTGATCCCAGCAGTTCGAGCAGGAGCTTCGATCCGACGACGAGGTTCTCCGCGGCGGCGGCGAACATGTCGTAGAAACTCGTCTCCTTCGGGGTCAGGCTAAAACGCACGGAATTCTCCGATGTGCGGGGTACGGACTGAACGATGCTAGGTGCAACCGAGCGCGATCGCGCAAACGGGGTGGTGACCTGGGAGGCGGAACCTCCCCTTCCGTTCGGCTGCCGCACGGGCTGTCCCGGACCGCGCCGCCAGGGGCGGACGCAAGGACTCAGTCTGACGGAACCTCGACGCGTTTGCCCCGTCCCGCGTGCGGAAGACCGGGGCGCCGCTCAGACGGGTTAACCCCGCCGCGACCCCGACCAGGCCGTTCGGCACATGCCGGGTGGGCCGTCGGAACACCACGCGGGGCCCCGGTGTTGGACACTGGAGGCCGACGCAGCCACCAGGCACCCAGACGAAGGCGGGCCGATGACCACGACGCAAGCGCGCACCGAGCCGGACCACGCGCCCGGGACCGGCCCCGGGGCCGACACCCCCGCCGCCGAGGGCCACGGC
Source organism: Kitasatospora sp. NPDC056076 (assembly GCF_042266305.1). Taxonomy (NCBI): domain Bacteria; kingdom Bacillati; phylum Actinomycetota; class Actinomycetes; order Kitasatosporales; family Streptomycetaceae; genus Kitasatospora; species Kitasatospora sp. NPDC056076. The sequence goes on along the minus strand of NZ_JBHJWG010000016.1, from coordinate 149,973 downwards.
GCCGCGGACCACGGCGGGCACAGCCCGCACGGCCCGCACGGCTACAGCGCGCAGAAGGACGCCCACCTCAAGCGGCTGCGCCGGATCGAGGGCCAGATCCGCGGCCTCCAGCGGATGGTGGACGAGGACGTCTACTGCATCGACGTGCTCACCCAGGTCTCGGCCGGCACCAAGGCCCTGCAGTCCTTCGCGCTCTCCCTGCTGGAGGAGCACCTGCGGCACTGCGTCGCCGCGGCCGCCGAACAGGGCGGCGCCGAGCTGGACGCCAAGGTGGCGGAGGCCTCGGCCGCGATCGGCCGACTGCTGCGCAGCTGACCCCGGGGGGGCCGTCAGCCCTCGCCCTCCCGCTCGGTCCGGGCCGGGTCCACCCGGTCCAGCAGCACCTCGTCGATCCGCTCGGTCGGCAGCCGGTCACCGGCGCTGGCCGTCGCGGCGATCATCAGCTCGCCGGCCAGCTCGATCTCGTCGAGGGCCGCGTCGTCGTGGCCGCCGCTGCGGCCGCCCGTGGACGACACCACCTGCACCACCCCTTCAGTGCCTCGCCAGCCCGGGCGGCAGCCACCCGACGTCCAGCCTAGGCACTCCGGGGCCCGTCCACATGGCACGGACGGGCCATCTCGGCGCCGCCGAAACGGGTGACCGTCGCTCCCCGGACGGCCACCCGCGCCGGCGGCGCCCCGTTCCGCCCCGGCGCCGGGGCGCTACTTCGGGCTCTCCGTCGGCTTCATCTGGTAGATGTCCGAGGCCGGCGGCTCGGCCGCCTCGACCGGCTTGCCGAAGTCCGACAGGGCGGTGGTCGAGGTGACCTTCACCTGGTCCTTGGCCTCCTTCGAGCCGGCCACCCCGGCGAAGGTGAACACCTCCACCACCTTGTGCAGCCGCCCCTGGTCGTCCAGCCAGGCGTCGTACGGGACCTCCTTGACGGTGAAGGTCTGCCCGCCCATCCGCAGGCCGTCCCCGCCCCGGCCGCCGGTGGCGTCGGCCGCCTTGGCCAGGTCCAGGGTGCCGCGGTAGTGGTGCAGCGGGGTGCCGTCCACCGTCTCGGTGCCGACCAGGTCGGCCTTCTGCACCCCGCGCAGCGCCCCCGCCGCCGTGGCCGGATCGGTGGCGCCGCTGCTGACCAGGTTGCCGTCCGGCAGTTGGCGCACGTCCAGCTTCACCCACTTGCCCTCGGGCACCTTGGCACCGCTGTTCTGCAGGTAGACGGTGCCCGGCAGGACCACCTCGACGATCTTCCCGGTGGTCGCCGCCCCCGGCGGCACCTGGACCTCCAGCCGGCCGATCCGCTTCACGTAGTCGTAGCCGCCGGTGCCGGAGAAGGACGCCTTCTTGTCCGCGGACTCCGTGACCAGCTCGGTGGCCGCGTGCGCGGAGCCGGTGCGCCCGGTGATGTCCGCCGCGCCGCGCACCGCCGCCACCGGGTCGGCGGCCAGCTGGTCGGGCGCGTTCGACTGCTGGTCGGAGGAGCCGCCACCGGAGTGGGCCGAGCACCCGGCCGCCCCCGCGGCCAGCGCGGCGGCGAGCACGGCGGCGCCGGCCGCCGCGCGCAGGCGCGGCCCCGGACGGCGCGCCGGCCGCCCGGTTCGCTGCTGGTCGGTCATCTTCATCCTCGCGACAACCCCCTCGGGACCGACTGCCCCGCCGACTGCGGCACCGGCTGGGGCGCCGGGAGGGCAGAGCTCTTTCCGGGCAAACGAGTTGGCTCGCGAAGGGTTACGGGTCCGGCGGGAACCGGCGGGTGTCGCGTGAGGGTCGCCCGGCGCGTTACGGTGAATCCCGTGCACAGTGAGCTGCCGGTCGCCCCCGGCACCACCCCGATGCCCGAGCACCGCGTCGCGCTCAGCGAACGCGGTTCCTTCGCCTTCGCGACCTGCAGCTGCGGCTGGTACTCCGCCGCCCGCCGCTCCCGGGACCTGGCCCGCCGCGAGGGGGCCGACCACCTCGCCGAGTACGGGGCCGACGCACCCTAGGGGCGTCCGGACCCGTTCGGACCGTTCGGTGCGGCGGGGTACCCCGGGCCCTCAGGCCGCGAGGTCGGACTCCGGCGGCTGCTCCTCCCGGCGCACCGCCCCCCGCCCGCGGCGCCGGCCGCGCCGCTCGGTGCCCCGGCCGGCGGCGGCCCCGCGCTCCGGGGCCCGGACCAGCGGGGCCACCGCCGTCCGGGTCAGCGCGTGGCAGAACGGGACCAGCACCGCCATCGCGATCGGCGCCAGCAGCAGCACCACGGCGACGGCCAGCGCGAAGCCGCCGATCACGTCCGTCGGGTAGTGGACGCCCATGAACATCCGGCAGAAGCCCTGGAGCAGGGCCAGGCCCCCGGCGATCCAGCCCAGCTTCCGGTTCACCAGGAACAGCGCCACCGCCACGGCCATCGTCATGGTCGAGTGGTCGCTGACGAAGGAGTGGGTGCCGGCCTTGCCGTCCACCAGCACCAGCAGCCCCGGGTGGTCGACGAAGGGCCGCGGCCGGTCCACGATCGCGGCGATCGGCAGGTTGGCCAGCTCGGCGACGGCCACCGAGAGCGGCACCCAGAGCAGCCCGGCGATCGCCACCGGCGCGTCCGGGCGGCGTCTGGCCTGCAGCCAGCCCACCAGCCCGAGCAGCGCGAGGCCGATCAGGATGCCGTACTCGCCGATCCACGACACCGCGTGGTCCAGCCACTGCGGGGAGCGCTTGGCCAGGCCGTTGACGGCGTAGAGCAGACCGAGGTCGGGGTTGGTCGTGTCGGCAAGCGGCGTCGACACGCCGCACCTCCTTCTGGTCCGCTGCACCTGTTCGATCCCGCCGGGGCCCGCCCGGCGGGCGAAGCTGACGAGGGACCACCGGACCCAACGTCATCGCCGGGACCCAGCGTTCCACGGAAACGCGCGGTTATGGAAACTTGACTCAGCGTCCACAGGCCGCACACAGATCGGTGGACGACTCAGCCGGTCCCACCGGTTGCGGCGGCCCCGTTGACCCGCCCCGCGGCCGTCGGGGCGGCCGGTGCGGCGGCCGCGGGCCGGCTGCCGGGGGCGGTCGGGGTCGGGGTCGGGGCCGTCGTGCCCGGGCGGCTCGGGGCGTTGACCGCGCCGCTGGTGTTGTTGCGCGTCGGCAGCGCCTGGGCGCCGTCCGTGGTGACCCGGGTCGCCCCGATGTACTCCTTGGTGTCGATCTTGTCGTAGCGGATCACCGCCCCGGTGTGCGGCGCGTTGATCATGTAGCCACCGCCGACGTAGATCCCCACGTGGTGGATGCTCCGCGGGTCGCTCAGGTCGGTCGCGAAGAACACCAGGTCGCCCGGCCGGAGCTGATCCCGTGACGGGTGCGGTCCGGCGTACCACTGGTCGTTGGCCACCCGGGGCAGGGCGATGCCCACGGTGGCGAACGCGGCCACGGTGAGCCCGGAGCAGTCGAACCGCCCGTTCTGCCAGGCCGCCCCGTCCCCGCCCCACAGGTACGGCGTGCCGAGCTTGGTCTGCGCGAAGTAGATCGCGGCGGCCGACTGCGCGGACACCTCCACCGGCGCGGTCGGCGCGGCGAAGCTCCGGGCCATCGCCTGGATGTTCCGCACGTACCCCTGGGTCTCCCTGTACGGCGGGACGCCCCGGTTCGACGTCACCGCGTACGGGCCGGCGTTGTAGGCGGCCAGCATGTTGGCCTGCGGATCGCCCGGCACGCCGGCCACGTCCTTGGCGAGCGCGCAGTCGTAGACCGCCGCGGTGGCGATCGCGTCGTACGGGTTCCAGACGTCCTTCTTGCCGTCCCCGTCACCGTCCGTGGCGTACATCGGCCAGGTGCCCGGCATGAACTGCGCCATTCCCTGTGCCCCGACGCCGGATTGGGCCTTGGGGTCGAAACCGCTTTCCTGGTACAGCTGCGCCGCGAGCATCGGCGGGGAGATCTCCGGGCAGAGCGAGCCCCACTTCTGGATCGCGTCCTGGTAGGCCGCCGGAACGGTGCCGGGGGAGAGGGCGGAACGATTCGCCGCCAGTTGCGGTGTCCCACCCGCCGCATACGTCCCCATCGTCACCAGACCGAGGAACCCGAACGCGACAACTCCCGCCGCAGCGGCGGCCGTACCGGCCTTCCGGAGTACCATCAGCACCATCCCGACGAATCGTCAGTCGAAGTGTCCCGGAAGGCGTTGCTCACCGCAATCATCAGAGATACAAAGAGTGAGCGCTATCCTTCGTACGGTGGACATCCTCGCGTACGTGTCCGATGCCTCACGACCAATCCGCGAGAAGTAGCCAAGTCGACATCAGATCTGGCCAAGAATAGGCACCGACCCTTCGCGCGGGCGGGGTCCGGGCCCTTGAATTTGCCTGATCGGGCGGTGAGATGGAAATGAACCTGAGCAGCGTGCACACCTATGCGGTCGGCCACCTGGCCGAGGACCCTCCCAAGAAGCCGAATATCGACACCATCATCGGCGGGATCGCCCCGGACTGGGGCCCCTTCGCCAGCCTCGGGTCGGAGGCCCGGGTGATGGTCGAGGTCATCATGGCCGTCGCCATCCTCGTCTGCCTCGGCCTCGCGGTGTGGGGTGCGGCCAAACAGCGGATCGGCGCGACCGCGATGCGGGACAGCTTCGGAGCCGAACAGGGCAAGGGGCTGATCATCGCCGGGCTGACCGGCGTGTTCATCATTGGATCACTCGGCACTCTGTTCACCATTGTCTACGGCATGGCTATCTGACGATCGGACAGCAGTGACCCGGCCCGCCTGACGACAGGTTCCCGCCCGGACCTCCCCAGAGGGCCGACCCGCCAGGAGTCCACCCCCCGTTCCCACCCCCCGTCCGCGCCCGCCCCCGGACGGAGGGCCCCCGGAGCCGCCCGGCTCCCCGCACCAGGAGGGCCGCCGTGCCGTTGTCCGACGACCAGCCGCACACCCGTACGCGGCTGCCGGTCGACGAACAGCCCTCCGCACTGCCGACCAGCCGTCAGTCCAGGCCGCTACGCACCCTGCTGACCGTCCTCGTCGTCGTCACCCTGCTCGTCATCGCCATCTCCGTCGCCAACCGCGGCAAACCGGACCCCGGCAGCGGCGGCAGCTCCGCCGACCGGGCGGCCCCCAGCGCCGGCTCCGGCGCAGGCCCCGCGCCCAGCGGCGACCAGCCCGTCGGCACCACCGTCAACGGCATCGCCTCCGGCTACCCGCACAGCGACCAGGGCGCCCAGTCCGCCGCCGCCAACTACGCGGTGGCGATCGGCTCCGCGGACATGTTCCGCGCCGACAGCCGCCACACCATCGTCGCCACCATCGCCGACCCGGGCTCCGCCGCGGCCCTGCAGAGCCGGCTGGACCAGGGCTTCGGCGGCGACACCGTCGCCCGCTACGGCCTCGACGCCCAGGGCCACGCGCCCAAGGGCCTCACCTTCGTCAGCCGCACCGTCCCCGTCGGCACCAAGTCGACGGCCTACGCCGACCAGGACGCCAAGGTCGAGGTGTGGTGCACCGGCCTCACCGGCCTCGCCGGCCAGAGCTCCGTCCAACCGGTGACCGCCAACTGGTTCACCCTCACGCTCTCGCTCCACTGGACGAGGAGCGACTGGAAGCTGACCGACTTCACCAGCAGGCAGGGCCCCGCGCCAATGCCCGGAGACCAGCAGGCCGCCACCGCCGAGGAGATCACCGGCGCCGTCCAGCAGTTCGGGGGGTTCCGCTATGCCCGTTGACCAGAGCACACGCCGAACGACCGCACGTCGTACGACCGCGCGCAGAGCGGGGACGCTGGCCGGCGTCCTCGCCGCCGTGCAGTTGACGGCGATGCTGGCCGCCCAGAGGGTGTTCGCCGAGCCGTCGCCGTCGCCGACGCCAACCGGGACGCAGAATCCCAACTGCCCCGATCTGCCGATCTCCGGGAGCGGCATCCTCTGCGTGGACAAACCCGGCGCCCTTCCCGGGAGCAGCACCGTCAACAACGTGACCGATCCGCTCGGGTCGCTCGCCAAGGGGTGTGCGCAGGCGGCGGCGTGGGTGGTGCGGAACCTGTCGGGGGCGATCGACGGGACGACGTCGGTGGACTTCACCAACCAGTCGTTCCTGCAGCAGTACGCCGTGGTGTTCGCCGTGTCGACGGTGATCACGCTGGTGCTGTGGCTGCTGGCGGTGACCAAGCGGGCGGTGCGCGGGGCGTCGTTGACGACGGCGATCTCGGAGGCGGTCGGCTTCCTGTGGCTGACGGTGGTGGCCTCGGCGTTCACGCCGTTGATCCTGTTCACCGTGGTGAGCGTGACGGACGGGCTGACGAAGGCGATCGCGGTCGGGACGAAGTCGGACACCGGGACGTACCTGGGCGGGTTCGCCGACACCCTGGAGAAGGGGAACGTCGGCGGCGGCCCGCTGATCCTGGTGCTGGTGTCGCTGGTCGCGGTGCTGGCGGCGGCGGTGCTCTGGATCGAGCTGGTGATCCGGGCGGCGATGCTGTACGTGGGGGCGCTGCTGGGGACGGCGGTGTACGCGGGGCTGGTGGACCGGCAGTTGTGGAAGCACGTGCGCCGGTGGGCCGGGATGATGCTGGCGGTGGACCTGGCGAAGCCGATCATCGTGATCATCCTGGGTCTGGCGGGGGCGGTGGCGACCGGTGCCGGGGCCAACGACGACTTCGCCCGGGTGCTGTCCGGGTTGGCGATCCTGTTCCTGTCGATCTTCGCGAGCGCCGCGGTGTACCGCTTCGTCCCGACCTTCGGCGACGAGATGCTGAACATGCGCGGGGCCCGGGCCAGTGCGGTGCAGGCCGGTTCGGCGATGATCAACGGGACCGCGAACCTGATGAAGCAGGGCATCTCCACCCACGGCGACCGCGGTCCGCAGGGGGCCGGGGGCGGCGGGGGTGCGGGCGGCGGCTCGGTCGCGCCCGGCATCGCCGCGCACGCCGGCCGGACGCCGTCCCCGCCGCCGCAGGCCGGGCCGCCGCCGCAGGCCTCGGTTCCGAACCGCGACAGCAATCCAGCGAAGGGAGGGTGACGGGTAAGTGAGCAGCGAACCGCTCGGCCAGTACGGGGCCCAGTACGCCCAGCCGTACGTGCACCAGCGCCGCACCTACCTGATCGGCAAGGCCCGCCCGAACGCGGTGATCGGCCGCAACCGGGAGTCCGGGGAGATCATCCTGATCATCTTCGGGGCGTTCCTCGGGATGCTCTGGGGCCTGCTGATGCCGGTCCTGGCACTGCGGATCGCCGGTCTGATCGGCCTGCCGCTGCTGGCCATCGCGGCGGTCTACGTGCCGTACCGCAAGCGGACGTTCTACCGGTGGGTGGAGATCAACCGCACCTACCGCCGGACGGTCCGCAGCGGGCGCGGGCTGTGGCGTTCGGACGCGATGGACGCGGGCACCCGGATGGACGGCCGGGAGGTGGAGGTCGGTCCGCCGCCCGGGGTGGGGCGGCTGCGCTGGCTGACCGCGCCGTTCGGGCCGGACGAGGTCGGGGTGCTGATGCACCTGGAGCGGCGGACGGTGACGGCCGCGATCGAGATCGAGGGCCCGGGCGTCGGGCTGCGCGACTCGGAGGACCAGGAGGCGCTGGTCGACCGGTTCGGCACGCTGTTGAAGCACGTCGCCAACGGGGACGGCTTCGTGACCCGGCTGCAGATCCTGGCCCGCACCCTGCCGGCCGACCCGGACGCCCACGCCAAGGACGTCGAGCGCCGCGGCGACCACGACGCGCCGCGCTGGCTGCAGGACTCGTACGACCAGCTGCAGTCGATGGTGTCGACCTCCTCGGAGCAGCACCGGGCGTACCTGGTGGCGTGCATGCACTACACCCGGGACCTGGCCGCCGAGGCGCACGCGATGGGCCGCACCGCGACCGGCGGGCGGGCCCGGGACGACGACGGGCTGGCGGCCGTGATGGCCCGCGAGCTGACCGACATCTGCGCCCGGCTGGCCGAGGCGGACATCCGGGTGCGCCAGCCGCTGGGCCAGGCCCGGCTGTCCTCGCTGCTGCACTCGATGTACGACCCGGACCACCCGATCGACCACATCCAGGCGATGTCCCGGCGCAACGCCTGGCCGGCCGAGCTGGACGCGACCCACCCCCAGTACCTGACGGCGAAGACCCGGGAGTCGGTGACCCGGGAGCCGTGGTGCCACGCCACCGCCTGGGTCAAGGAGTGGCCGCTCACCCCGGTGGGCGTCAACTTCCTGGCGCCGCTGCTGGTGCACACCCCGGACGTGATCCGGACGGTGGCGGTGACGATGGACCTGGAGCCCACCGACGTCGCGATCGAGCGGATGCTGACCGAGAAGACCAACGACGAGGCGGAGGCCAGTCGCGCGGCCAAGATGAACCGCACGGTCGACCCGCGCGACCTGGCCCACACCGGCCGGGTGGACCAGCGCGGTGACGACCTGGCCTCCGGCGCGGCCGGGGTGAACCTGGTCGGCTACATCACGGTCTCCTCGCGCAACCCCGACGCGCTGGCCCGCGACAAGCGGACCATCCGGGCCTCGGCGGGCAAGAGCTACCTCAAGCTGGAGTGGTGCGACCGCGAGCACCACCGGGCCTTCGTCAACACCCTGCCGTTCGCCACCGGCATCCGCCGCTGACCCCCGCGCCGGTCCTCCGGGACCGGGCCCGTCCATCCACCGCGCCCGTCCATCCACCGCGCCACCCCGTCCACCCACCGCGCCCGTCCACCCCTCGCCGGCACCAGGAGGCCACCCATGGCGATCGGCAACCTCACCGACGCGTTCACCAGCCTGATGTTCGGCAAGGTGGAGACCACCCGGCTGCCGGTGCGTACCTCCACCGGTCAGGCGCAGGCGGTCTACCTGCCCACCGCCGCACCGGGGTTGGGCGACTCGGGCGTGATCATCGGGCGTGAGGTGTACAGCGGCAAGGGGTACGTCTACGACCCCTTCCAGCTGTACGGGCAGCAGCTGCCCGCCCCGCACTGGCTGGTGCTGGGGGAGTCCGGCAACGGCAAGTCGGCGCTGGAGAAGACGTACGTGCTACGGCAGTTGAGGTTCCGCGACCGGCAGGTCGTGGTGCTGGACGCGCAGGGCGAGGACGGCGTCGGCGAGTGGAACCTGATCGCCAACGCGTTGGGCATAAAGTCGATCCGGCTGGACCCGATGGCGGCCAGGGACGGCGGGGTGAAGCTCAACCCGCTGGATCCGGCGATCACGCAGACCGGCCAGCTGTCGCTGCTGCGCACCATCATCGAGGTGGCGATGGGGCGCGGCCTGGAGGAGCGGGCGGGCTTCGCGTTGAAGGCCGCGCACGCCCATGTGGTCGCCTCGGTGACGGACCGCCAGCCGGTGCTGGACGACATCATCGACACCCTGCGCAGCCCCGAGCTGTCCTCGGTGGAGTCGCTGGGCGTGGCGGTGGACGAGGTGCAGTCCTGGGGCCTGGACGTGGCGCTGGTGCTGGACCGGCTGGTCGACGGCGACCTGCGCGGCATGTTCGACGGCCCGACCACGGACGGCATCGACCTGGACGCGCCGCTGATCGTCTTCGACCTCTCGCACATCGACCGCAACTCGATCGCGATGCCGATCCTGATGGCGATCGTCGGGGTGTGGCTGGAGCACACCTGGATCCGGCCGGACCGGAAGAAGCGCATCTTCCTGGTCGAGGAGGCCTGGCACATCATCAACAGCCCGTTCGTGGCGCAGCTGTTCCAGCGGCTGTTGAAGTTCGGCCGCCGGCTCGGACTCTCCTTCGTGGCGGTGGTGCACCACCTGTCGGACGTGGTGGACGGCGCGGCGGCCAAGGAGGCGTCGGCGATCCTGAAGATGGCCTCCACCCGGACGATCTACATGCAGAAGGCCGAGGAGGCGCGGGCCACCGGCCGGGTGCTGGGCCTGCCGCGCTGGGCGGTGGAGATCATCCCGACCCTGTCGCCGGGCATCGCGGTCTGGGACGTCAACGGCAACGTGCAGGTGGTGAAGCACATCATCACCGACACCGAGCGGCCGCTGGTGTACACCGACCGCGCGATGACCGAGGACGCGGTGGCCGAACGGGTGCGGGCCGAGCGGCACTTGGCGGCCGAGCCGGGGGTCTGAGCAGGCGCCGCCGCTGGGGCGGGCCGGGGACCAGGCCGCGGGCGTCGGGCGGGGCCGGGGGGATCGTGTGCAGGCGGTCCGTCCCGGTCCGACGGCGGTGGTTCGTCAGCAGGTAATCCTCTCGTTACGTTCGACATCCTGACAGCTACGCGCGTTGACCCTAGGCTGCACTCGCGCAACACATTGCCCACGCGCCGGCGCGCTCCGCCGCCCGCGTGCTCCTCCGAGGTGCAGGGGATCCCTCATGCTCACCGTCAGATCCCGACGGGCGGCGTTCGCCGTCGTCGCCGCCGCAGGTCTGTTCGGCACGGTGGTCGTGCCGACGGCCGCTCAGGCCGCCGACGCCAACGCCAAGCGTCACAAGACCGTCAACCTCCAGCTGCTGGCGATCAACGACTTCCACGGCAACCTGGAGCCCCCGGCGGGCTCCTCCGGCACGATCAAGGAGATCGACCCGGCCACCGGCAAGGAGGTCTCGACCCCGGCCGGCGGCATCGAGTACCTGGCCACCGAGCTGCGCAAGGCGCGGATCCCGGCCGACGACTCGATCACCGTCGCGGCCGGCGACATCGTCGGTGCCAGCCCGCTCACCTCGGCGCTGTTCCACGACGAGCCGACCATCGAGGCGATGGACAAGCTCGGACTGGACGTCACCTCGGTCGGCAACCACGAGTTCGACCAGGGCGCGACGGAGCTGCTGCGCAAGCAGGAGGGCGGCTGCCACCCGACCGACGGCTGCTACGAGCCCGGCCGGACCTTCAAGGGCGCCAACTTCAACTACCTGTCGGCCAACGTCACCGACGAGCAGTCCGGCAAGCCGCTGCTGCCGCCGTACTGGGTGACCAAGTCGCAGGGCGTCAAGATCGGCTTCATCGGCGTCACCCTGGAGGGCACGCCGAACATCGTCACCGCCGAGGGCGTCAAGGGCCTCAAGTTCGCCAACGAGGTCACCACGATCAACAAGTACGCCGCGGAGCTCAAGGCCAAGGGCGTCAACTCGATCGTCGCGCTGATCCACGAGGGCGGCTACCCGGCCAGCGGCGTCTACAACTACGACTGCGGCGCGGCCGGTCAGGGCATCTCCGGCCCGATCGTCGACATCGCGAAGAAGATCGACCCGGCGGTCGGCGCCATCGTCACCGGCCACACCCACAACGCGTACGCCTGCAGCATCCCCGACCCCAACGGCGTGCCGCGCTCGGTGACCAGTGCCGCCTCCTTCGGCCGGCTGTTCACCGAGATCGACATGAAGCTGGACAAGACCACCGGCGAGATCGTCCGCCCGTCGGTCAAGGCCGAGAACCACGTGGTGCGGCGTACGGTCGAGAAGGCCCCGGACATGACGGCGCTGATCGACCACTACTCCAAGCTGGCCGCCCCGAAGGCCAACCGGCCGATCGGCTACATCGCCTCGGACATCAACGGCCGGGGCAGCAGCGACCTGGAGAAGCCGCTCGGCGACGTGATCGCCGACGCGCAGCTGGAGGGGCTCGCCCCGGCCGACAAGGGCGGCGCCCAGGTGGCCTTCATGAACCCGGGCGGGCTGCGCTCCGACCTGGTCTACAAGGCCTCGGGCAGTGAGGGCGACGGCGTGGTGACCTACGGCGAGGCGTTCACCGTCCAGCCGTTCACCAACATGATGCAGGTCAAGACGCTGACCGGCGCCCAGCTGGTCCAGCTGCTGCAGCAGCAGGTGAGCGGTCTCAACGACGCGGCGCCGAAGATCCTCCAGGCCTCCTCGAACCTCCACTACACCCTGGACATGCGCAGGACCGGCGCGGCCCGGGTGGTCCTGGACTCGATCCGGCTGAACGGCGCACCGGTCGACCCGGCCGCCAAGTACCGGGTCGCCGCCAACGAGTTCCTGGCCGGCGGCGGCGACGGCTTCCCGGCCTTCGCGGCCGGCACCGACAAGCTCGTCGGGGCCTCCGACCTGGACGTCTTCACGGCCTACCTGACGGCCCACAGCTCGGCGGCCTCGCCGTTGAAGCCGCCGGCGCAGGACCGGGTCAAGGTCCTCGGCCCGGGCAGCGACATCGACTGACCGAGAGCCGGACACCGGCCCCGGTGACGGGGCCCTGGGACGGGCGGGGCGCTGTCGGGGCGCCCCGCCCGTCCTGCCGTTCCCGGCGGCTACTCGGGGGCGGGGCCGCCGGGAAGTCGTACGGTCGCCAGCGCGCCGGGGCCGCCGTCCTGGGCCGGGCCCAGCGTGACCTCGCCGCCCGCCTCCCGGACGCTCTGCGCGACGATCGACAACCCCAGGCCGGAGCCGGGGAGTTGACGCGAGGACGGGGAGCGCCAGAACCGGTCGAAGACGTACTGGAGCTCGTCCGGCGGAATGCCGGGACCGTGGTCGCGGACGGTCAGCACGCCCTGCTGGAGCCGGACCTCGATGGTGCCGGCGGGTGGGCTGTACTTCACCGCGTTGTCCAGCAGGTTGATCACGGCCCGCTCCAGGCCCGCCGCGTCGCCGTGCGCGTACCAGGGCTCGACGGTCGTCTCGAAGACCAGCCCCGGGCCGCGGAGCTTCGCCCGCTCGACCGCGCGCCCGGCGATCTCGTGCAGGGCGACCACGGTCAGGTTCGGGCCGGCCTTCGGGGTGTCGGGGCGGGAGAGCTGGAGCAGGTCGCCGATCAGCACGGTGAGTTCCTGCATCTGGGCCTTCATGTTGCCCAGCAGCTTGGTCTTGGTCGCCGGGGGCAGCGGGCGGCCGGTGTCGTTGCTGCGGATCAGCAGGTCGACGTTGGTGCGCAGGGAGGTGAGCGGCGTCCGCAGCTCGTGGCCCGCGTCGGCGATCAGCCGGGTCTGGCGCTCGCGGGAGTTGGCGAGGGCGGTGCTCATCGAGTTGAAGGACGTGGAGAGCCGGGCGATCTCGTCGTCCCCGTTCACGGGGATGGTGCTGCCGACCTCCTCGGTGCGGGCGATGTGCTCGACGGCGTCGGTGAGTTGGTCGACCGGCTTGAGGGAGGAGTGGGCGACCAGGCGGCCGGCGACGGCGGCGAGCAGGATGCCGCCGAGGGAGACGGCGCCGAGGAGGATGGCGAGGCCCTGGAGGGATTCCTCGATGGGCTGGGTCGGAGTCGCGACCATGGCGACGGTGGGCTGCGAGACGTGCTGCACGGAGCTGAGCCGGACGAGCGCCGGGTCGCCGTTCGTGTAGTGCCCGTCCCGGACGATGTACTGGCCGGGCTTGAGCTGGAACGCGGCGGCGTCCTCCGGCTTGATCACGATCGCCCGGTTCGAGCCGGGGGGCAGGCCCACGCCGTTCGGGGTCACGAACTGGGTGTCGCGGGGTGCCGCACCGCTGAACTCCGGTGTGCCGGGGCGGGGTTGGTTGGCGGCGAGCGCGGCTTCCGGGTTCGCGTACAGGTTGAGGTTCTTCCCGACCATGGCGGGGGGTGCGCTGACCAGGTCGGTCTTGACCTGGCTGTACAGCTGCTTGTCCACGATGAACCAGCAGGCCAGCGCGGACAGCGCGATGGCCACGGCCACCGCGGCCGCGCTCATGAACGTGAGGCGGCCGCGCAGCGAGCGGGAGCGGTACCACTGGACCACGCGCTGGCGTCTGCCGGGCACCACCCGGGGCGGGGCCAGCGGCGGGGGCGGAACAGCGTTCACGCGCTGGTGCCGGCGGCCGGGCGGAGGGCGTAGCCGACGCCGCGGACGGTCTGGATGAGGCGCGGCATGCCGCCCTGCTCGGTCTTGCGGCGCAGGTACATGACGTACACGTCCAGGGAGTTGGAGGAGGGCTCGAAGTCGAAGCCCCAGACCGCCTTGAGGATCTGTTCGCGGGTGAGGACCTGCCGGGGGTGGGAGAGGAACATCTCCAGCAGCATGAACTCGGTGCGGGTGAGTTCGACGGGCTTGCCGCCGCGGGTGACCTCGCGGGTGGCGGTGTTCATCCGCAGGTCGGCGAAGGCGAGGACCTCGCTGTCGTCCTCGGCGGCGGCGCGGGCGGCGGCCTCGGTGGCGAGGGCGTTGCGGCGCAGCAGGGCGCGGACGCGGGCGAGGAGTTCGTCGAGTTCGAAGGGCTTGGCGAGGTAGTCGTCGGCGCCGACGTCGAGCCCGGTGACGCGGTCGCCGACGGCGTCGCGGGCGGTGAGCATCAGGACGGGGACGGTGTCGCCGCGGGAGCGCATCCGGCGGACGGCGGTGAGGCCGTCCATCCGGGGCATCATGATGTCCAGCAGGACGAGATCGGGCTTGTCGCGCTCGACGGACTCCAGGGCCTCGTAGCCGTCGGTGGCGGTGGCGACCTCGTAGCCCTCGAAGGCGAGGCTGCTCTCCAGGGCGTCCCGGAGGGCGGGTTCGTCGTCGACCACGAGGAGCCGGGCGGAGGGGTGGCCGGCCTCGGCGGGGGTGCGGTCGTCGGCGGACGGGGTCATGGGCTGCTGCCCTTTCTCGTCGGGTGGAGGGCCCGCTGTCGGGTCTGCTGGGTCTGCTGCTGGTGGCAATTGTCCGCCTCGCGGACGTTCACCGGTTCCTACGGATTGTGGCTCACAGGCTCTGGCTGGATTCGAGCTTCGGCAGGACCTGCTTGATGTCGTTCATCGGGATGGCGAAGCCGAGGCCGACGCTGCCGGCGCCGCTGCTGCCCGAGGAGCCGGAGCCGCTGGGCGCGTACATCGCCGAGTTGATGGCGATGACCTGGCCGTTGGCGTTGATCAGCGGGCCGCCGGAGTTGCCGGGGTTGAGGGCGGCGTCGGTCTGGAAGGCCTTGTAGGTGGTGCTGCTGCCGCTGTTCTGCTGCTGCTGGGCGCCGCCGCCGCGCAGGCCGGGCACGCCGGGCAGGAACGGGAGGCCGAAGCCGCCGTTGCCGCTGGTGGAGCCCTCGTCGAGCTGGACGGTGACGTCGCGGTTCTCGGCGCTGATGATGCCGGAGGTGACGGTGCCGGTGAGGCCGTCGGGGTTGCCGATGGCGACGACCGGGTCGCCGATGGCGACGGTGGAGGAGTCGCCGAGGACGGCGGGGGTGAGGTTCTTGGCGCCGCTCGCGGTGATCACGGCGACGTCGAGGTTCTTGTCGGTGCCGGTCACGGTGGCGGGGGCGGTGGAGCCGTCCTTGAAGGTGACGGTGATCCGGCCGCCGGCCGACGCGCCGTCGATCACGTGGAAGTTGGTGAGGATCTGGCCGTCGGCGTTGAGGACGACGCCGGTGCCGGTGGCGGTGCCGTTGCTCTCCTTGACGGTGATCTGGACGACGCTGGGCGAGACGGCGGCGGCGATGGCGGGCACGTTGGCGGTGCCGTCGGTGCGGGCGGAGACGGGGCTGGCGATCGTTCCGACCCGGTTGTCGGAGGACTGCCGGTCGGCGGCGATGACCCCGCCGGTGACCCCGCCGATGACGGCGGCGATCGCGGCGACGGCGGTCACCAGGGCGAGCCGCCCGCGCAGCAGTCCGCGCCGGGCCCGGCCGCCGTGGCGGCCGGGGCCCTCGGAGTCGGAGGGGTGGCCGAGCAGCGTCGGGGGCTCGGGCGGCATCGGCGGCGGCGGGGGCGTCGCGCCGAAGGCGGCACCGGAGTGGTCCTGGTGGTGGCCGTACCCGGCGTACGGGTCGGTGCCGTCCTGGTGGTGGCCGTACCCGGTGCGCGGGTCGGTGCGCGGGTCGGCGCCGTCGGTGTCGGAGCCCAGCACGGTGCCCTCGATGACGCGGGGCTCGTACGGACCGTACTGCTCGCTGGGGTTGTGCCGCTGTTCGCTCATGCCGACCAAGTTCCGCCCGGTGGATGAGGACGGGATGAGAAGCGGCTCAGAACGCGGCGAGAAGCCCGTTGACTTCTCATAAAGCCTGGTCAGGCAGCTCTTGGAGCGGAACCGGCGGTTCCGCTCCGGCTAGTCCAGCGGGGCCCGGTCGGGCGCGGCCCCGTCGCAGCCGCAGGAACGGCGGATGACCAGGCGGGACGGGAACTTGCGGACCCGCTCGGTGTCCGAACCGGGCACCATCAGCGAGTCGTCCAGCACCAGGTCCACGGCGGCCCGGGCCATCGCGTCGCGGTCGGAGGCGACGGTGGTCAGCGGCGGGTCGGCGAGCGCGGCCTCGGGCACGTCGTCGAAGCCGGCCACCGCGAGGTCCTCGGGGACGCGCAGGCCGACCTCGCGGGCGGCCCGCAGCACGCCGATCGCCTGGTCGTCGGTGGAGCAGAAGACGGCCCGCGGCCGGTCGGGCGAGCGCAGCAGCCGCAGCGCGACGTCGTACGCGCCGTAGCGGTGGAAGGGAGCGTCGATCAGGTGCGGCTCGGTGGGGATGCCGTGGGCGTCCATGGCACGCTGCCAGCCCTCGACGTGGTCGATGACCGGGTCGCCGGGGGCGGGGGACTCCACCGGGCCGCCGAAGCAGGCCACGTACGGGTGCCCGTGCACCTCCAGCAGGTGGCGCACGACGGCCTCGGCGCCGCCCACGTCGTCGGTGACCACCGCGACGTCGTCGATCGCCTCGGGGCGGCGGTGCAGCAGCACCACCTTCGCGCCCTCCATCGCGGCGAACTCCTCGGCGGCGCGCTGGGAGGGGCCCTGGCTGACCAGGATCAGCCCGGAGACCCGCATGCCGAGGAAGGCGCGGACGTAGTGGACCTCGCGGTCGTCGACGTAGTCGGAGTTGCCGATCAGGACGAGCTTGCCGCGCTCGGAGGCGGCCCGTTCGACGGCGTGGGCCATCTCGGCGAAGAAGGGCTGGCGGGCGTCCGGGACGACCATGCCGATCAGGTTGGTCCGGCGGGAGGCCATCGCCTGGGCGACGCTGTTCGGCCGGTAGCCGAGCTGTTCGATCGCCGCGAGGACCTTCTCCCGGGTCGCGGGCGCGACCGGGCGCGGCCCGTTGTTGATCACGTAGCTGACGACCGCGGTCGAGGTCCCAGCCAGTCGGGCTACATCGTCGCGCGTCACCTTGGCCACGGGGGGAGTCTACGCGTGTGGTCCCCGGGGCGGCAGTGGGAGCTGGGGCCGTTCCGGGGCGGGACCGGGAGCAATCCGGACGAGCCGGACGGGCCGACGGCCCGCCCGGCCCGCCCGGTTCCTCGGGACGGTCCCCGTCAGGCCTCCAGCGGGGCCGAGGGGCGCTGGGCGAGGTCCGGACGCTCGCTCTTGTCGGCCTTCTCCGGGACGACGAAGCGGTAGCCGACGTTGCGCACGGTGCCGATCAGCTGTTCGTTCTCCACGCCGAGCTTGGCGCGCAGCCGCCGGACGTGCACGTCCACCGTGCGGGTGCCGCCGAAGTAGTCGTAGCCCCACACCTCCTGGAGCAGCTGGGCCCGGGTGAAGACCCGGCCGGGGTGCTGGGCGAGGTACTTGAGCAGCTCGAACTCCTTGAAGGTGAGGTCGAGCGCCCGGCCCTTGAGCTTGGCGGAGTAGGTGGCCTCGTCGACCGAGAGGTCGCCGTTGCGGATCTCCATCGGGCTGTCGTCGGCGGCGACCTGGAGGCGGCCCAGTGCGAGCCGCAGCCGGGCCTCGACCTCGGCCGGGCCGGCGGTGTCCAGCAGGACGTCGTCGATGCCCCACTCGGCGGTCACGGCGGCCAGGCCGCCCTCGGTGACCACCAGGATCAGCGGGGAGCCGATGCCGGTGGAGCGCAGCAGCTGGCACAGGCTGCGGATCTGCGGCAGGTCGCGCCGGCCGTCGACCAGGATGACGTCCGCGCTGGGGGTGTCGACCAGGGCGGATCCCTCGGCGGGGGCCACCCGGACGTTGTGCAGCAGCAGGCCGAGGGCCGGTAGCACTTCGGCGGACGGCTGCAGTGCGTTGGTGAGGAGGAGGAGTGAACTCATACCCGGGGGTCCCCTTTCCGGGTCGTCGCGGTCGCGCCCAGGCTGCCGCCGCAGCCGGTGGGTGCAGGTGCTGAGGGGAGGGGGAAGGACGCCCCGGGGGTCTCGTGGGAGCACTCGGCGCACCGGGGGTCCCGCAACCCGCGGCGCACCGTTTCTGCCCTGTTCATCCCGCGAACCCTCCGGTCTGGTCCGGTCCCGGGTGGCGGCCCGGTGCCGGGTGGCGACACCCCGGCAGGCCCGGCACGTCCTTGTGCCGCGAGAGCGGGGCGGTTCCCGCGACGCGCCGGGGGTGGGCCGACGAATCGCACGAACGTCCGTACTGGCGTCCTGAAAGCACAAAAGGACCCGGGGGCGACTCTGCCCGGATCCCTCTTGGAGGTCGAGGATAGCCGACCGCTCCGCGTGCCGGGAGTGCGCGAATCCGACGGTTCGCCCAATCCGGGCGTGCGCCGGGTGAGCCTGGCCACAGCTTCGAGCGCCGCTGCGGGCCGGTCGGGCCAGGGCGATTGCCGCTCGCACCGGCGGACACGCCATCATGGGACGCACATCGGCGGCGCTGCCCGGGTCCATCGTTCGGGTGGTCGGGGCACGCTCCGGTGGCGAGCCGGACCGGGTCACCGGGGCCGGGCGAGGACGAACGGAATGGGGTGGCCCGATGGGCGCGACCACCGAGCCCGCGAGCGGCGCCCGGGCGCGCGGGACGATCCGCTACTGGGCGGCGGCGAAGTCCGAGGCCGGGCTGGCCGAGGAGCCGTACGAGGCGGCGACCCTGGCGGAGGCGCTGGCCGCGGCCCGGCAGCGGCACGCCGACCGGCCGAAGCTCGTCCAGCTGCTCGGGCACTGCTCGTACCTGGTCGACGGCGCGCAGGTCGGCGGCCGGGACCACGCGACGGTGGCCCTGACCGAGGGCGGGACGGTCGAGATCCTCCCGCCGTTCGCGGGAGGCTGAGCGGCGTGACGGACATGAACGACCCGAACCACGGCGGCGGCCACGGCAACTGGCCGCAGCAGCCGCAGCAGCCCTATCCGCATCCGCAGCAGTACCAGCAGCAGCACGCGCCGCGGCACCCGCAGCAGCCGCAGCACCCGTACGGCTATCCGGTGGACGACGCCGACGCCACCACCGTGCTGCCGCCGGTGCCCGCGCTGGACGACGCGGCCGCCACCACCCTGCTGCCGCCGGTGCCCCCGATGGACGACGCGGCGACCACGCTGCTCCCGCCCGTCCCGCCGATGGACGACGCGGCGGCCACCACGCTGCTGCCGCCGGTGACGGTCTCCGGCGCGATGCCGGTCGCCCCGCCGCCGCAGTACGGCCGGCCGCCGGTGCAGCAGCCCCCGGCCGCGCAGCCGTACCCGCCGCAGGGCCCGGCGCAGCCGTACCCGCCGCAGCCTCCGGCGGCGCAGCCGTACCCGCAGTCGTACCCGCCGCAGGCCCCGCCGCCGCCCTCCCGGGCGCGGCACGCGGCCCCGGCCGGGGCGCCCGCCCCGGCGCCGCGGACCGCCCCGCAGCAGGGTTTCCCGCAGCACGGTGCCCCGCAGGGCGCGCCGGTCGGGCATCCCGCGGCCGCGGTGCCGCCCGGCGGCATGCCGCCCGCGCCGCCCGTCGGGGCGCCCGGCGCCGGGCCGGGCTTCGACCCGCCGACCATGACGCTCAAGCGCCCGGACCTGCCCGCTGCCCCGGCGTACGGCGCCGTCCCGGCGCAGCCGGTGCCGGGCCTCCCGTTCCCGGGGGCCATGTCCCCGGCGGCGGCCGCGGCCCCGGGCGGTCGGGCCGGTTCGCCGATCATCGACCCGGGCCTCCAGCCCGCCTTGATCACCGCCGCCGTGGCCGCGCTGCTGGCCGGCGGTGCCGCGCTGGGGCAGGTGGCGCTGGCCCTGGTGGTGGCGGCGCTGCAGCTGCTCACGGCGGCCGGCTGGTTCCGGCTGAACGGCATGTGGCCGGCCCGGCAGGGCATCCTGCTGGCCGCGCTGTCCGGGCTCACCGCCGACGTAGCGGTGCTGCTGGCGGACGCCGACAGTGGTGCGGCGGCCGTGGTGGGCGCCCTGGGCGGGTTCTTCCTGCTGGTGCTGGTGCTCCAGACGTTCCGTCCGTCGGACCCGAAGGAGCGGTTCTACGCGCTGACCGTGCTGGGTTCGGCCACCGTGGTGACGGCGCTGTGCACCACGCTGCTGCTGGCCGACTGGGTGCCGGCGGGGGTGGGCGCGGTCGCGCTGGCCACCGTGCTGGCGGCGGCTCCGCTGCCCGGGCCGAAGCAGCTGGGCCCGGTGCTGGGTGTGGTCGCCGCGGTGCTGCTGGGCCTGCTGGTGGGTGCGCCGCCGGCGCTGGGCGCGCTCGCCGGCCTGGGGGCGCTGGTCGGCCGCCGGGTCGCGGCGTACGACTTCCCGTCCCGCTTCGTGCACATGACGGCGGGCGTGGCGCTGCCGCTGGCGGTGGCCGCGCCGCTGATCTGGATGGCCACCGGGCTGCTGGCCGGCTGAGTCGGGTACGTCACGACCGCGTCCCGCCCCGGAACCACCGTCCGGGGCGGGACGTCGTACGGTCGTGCGGGAGGGTCGCGCCCGGCGCGGCTCCGGGACGGACGACGGCGACCGGCGACGACGGGGGACACGATGCGCGGATGGCTGAAGGCGACGATCGGCCTGGTGGTGCTCTCCGGGCTGCTGGTGGGCGCGGACCGGATCGCGGTCGGCGTGGCCGAGGACGAGGCCGCCGACCAGCTGGTGAAGAACGGCCGGATGAGCCAGCGGCCGGACGTCACGATCGAGGGCTTCCCGTTCCTCACCCAGGTGGTCTCGAAGAAGCTGGACGACGTCCGGATCTCCTCGGACGGGCTGACCGTCCGGAACAACGGGCAGCAGGTGGCGCTGCACTCCTTCAAGGCGAAGCTGTCCGGGGTCGAGGTGAGCGACAGCCTGAACAGCGCCACCGTGGACAGCGGCGCCGGCAGCGGCGTGATCAGCTACCAGGACCTCGCCCAGCTGCTGCCCCCGGCCTCCCAGCTGATGGGCGGCGCCTCGCTGCCGGTCGGCGGCAACGCCCGGTTGAGCTTGTCGTACGGCGGCCCGGGCAAGGTCAAGGCCTCGCTGGGTCCGGTCTCGGTGGGTGAGGCCACCGTGCACAACACGGGCAACACCATCACCGTGGACGGTCTCAAGCTGAGCTCGCTGGCCGAGATGGTCGCCGGGCTGGGCAACCGGAAGATCGAGCCGGCGAGCTTCACCCTGGACTCGATGCCGGCCGGCCTCCAGCTGGCCGCGAAGGACGGCGTGGCGCCGCTGCCGGAGGGCCTCCAGCTGTCCTTCGAGGGCAAGGACGTCAAGCTGCTGGGCTGATCCGCCGCCCGTCCGCTGCCCGCCCGCCGGCCGCCGCCGGCCGTTCCGAAGGGGCACCCCCCGTTCCGCTCCGCGAGACGCGCTGTCCAGCGCGGACCGTGGGGCGGTGTCGTTTCCGCCCGTTGTGGGCCGTCGGCGGGGGCCCGCCCGGCGCCCGGCGGGCCGCGCCCAGGGCGAATCCCAGTATCCGGTCGTTCTGGTCTCGGCATTCGATACGCTGATGACAGCGGGCCTCCGGTGTCCTTAGCATCGTCGGCATGAAGCGACAGACGGATCTCACGAAGCGGCGGGCGGTCGACCTGTGCCGCGTGGCCGCCTGTCTGTGTCGAATGCGCTGAGTCGGCATCCTGGCAGGGCAGTTCGTGCCCGCCGCCGACCTTCCGGTGACCTCGTCCGGCCCTCGGGGCCGATGGTCCCCGCCGTGCTCCGCAGTCCTCCGCCCGGTCGTCCCGGTTCTCCTCCTCCGTCCCATCATTCGGACAGGATTTCGGGCCGCCTCCGTTCGGGCACCCCGGCAGTACCCCGGCAGCACCCCCGCTGAGCAGCTGAGCAGCACCTTCCGCAAACCGCCCTCGGATGGAGAACACCACCATGAGCCGCAGCGACGTCCTGGTCGACGCCGACTGGGTCCAGGCCCGCCTGGACGACCCGAAGGTCGTCATCGTCGAGGTCGACGAGGACACCTCCGCGTACGACAAGAACCACATCCGCAACGCCGTCCGGATCGACTGGAAGCAGGACCTCCAGGACCCGGTCCGCCGCGACTTCATCGACCAGGCCGGCTTCGAGGCGCTGCTCAGCGCCAAGGGCATCGCCAACGACGACACCGTCGTCCTGTACGGCGGCAACAACAACTGGTTCGCCTCGTACGCCTACTGGTACTTCAAGCTGTACGGCCACGGCGACGTCCGCCTGCTGGACGGCGGCCGCAAGAAGTGGGAGCTGGACTCCCGCGACCTGGTCGCCGAGGTCCCGGCCCGCCCGGCCACCGCGTACCAGGCGCAGGCCGTGGACTCCTCGATCCGCGCCTTCCGCGACGACGTGATCGCCGCCATCGGCACCCTCAACCTGGTCGACGTCCGCTCGCCCGACGAGTTCTCCGGCAAGCTGCTCGCCCCGGCCCACCTCCCGCAGGAGCAGTCGCAGCGCCCCGGCCACGTGCCGAGCGCCCGCAACATCCCGTGGGCGAAGAACGCCAACGACGACGGCACCTTCAAGAGCGACGACGAGCTCAAGGCCCTCTACGAGGCCGAGGGCATCGACCTGGCGAAGGACACCATCGCCTACTGCCGGATCGGCGAGCGCTCCGCG
This sequence comes from Kitasatospora sp. NPDC056076, assembly GCF_042266305.1. Classification (NCBI taxonomy): domain Bacteria; kingdom Bacillati; phylum Actinomycetota; class Actinomycetes; order Kitasatosporales; family Streptomycetaceae; genus Kitasatospora; species Kitasatospora sp. NPDC056076. Next base: position 127,563 of record NZ_JBHJWG010000016.1, on the reverse strand, counting down.
CTCACCTGGTTCGTGCTGCACGAGCTGCTCGGCCAGGAGAACGTGAAGAACTACGACGGCTCGTGGACCGAGTACGGCAGCCTGGTCGGCGTGCCGATCGAGCTCGGCAGCAACTGAGCCCCCCGGCTCGACCCGTAAGTCAGAAGGAGACAGACATGTGCGGTGCGAAGGCCGGCGGGCCGGACCTGGCAGGAGTTGACGTGGCGAACGAGACGATCATCCAGGGTTCGGTGACCCGCGACGGTGAGCCGGTCAACGGCTACGTCCGGCTGCTGGACGAGAACAACGAGTTCACGGCCGAGGTGCCCACCTCGGCGACCGGCCAGTTCCGGTTCTTCGCCCGCCCGGGCAAGTGGACCCTGCGGGCGCTGGTCCCGGGCCAGACCGTGGACCGTCAGGTGGTGGCCTCCCAGGGCACCGCCGTCGAGGTCGCGATCGCGGTCTGACCGGCACGGACGATCACGCCGAGGGCCCCTGCCGCGCGGGGGCCCTCGGTCGTACCGTGGAAGGCGTGCAGACGAGGCGCCGGCGGCGCTACTACTACGCCATGATGGGCGTGTGCCTGGGCCTGTTCGTCCTGGCCTGGGGCGTGGTGCGGTTCTTCTCGGTGGGAGCCGCGGTGGGACTGTGCGTGGTCGCGATGGTCATCCCGCCGGCCGCCGCGGTGTTCGCCAACAAGCGGGACCCGGACGACGACTGGTGGAACGACCCGCGCTGGGAGGACCCGAAGTGGGACGAGCCCGGCCACGACCGGGACCGCCCCGACCGGGACCGCCCCGACCACGAGGAACGCCCGTAGGGCGTCAGTAGACGAGCGCCTGGACGTTGTCCGCCATGATCTCGCTGACGAAGACCTGCGCCCCCGCGATCCGGACGCCCTCGACGGTGTCCTTCTGGGTGATCCCGCGCCGGGCCGCGCACTGGGTGCACAGCGTCACCGAGCCGGAGGCCAGGATCGACTCCAGCAGGTCCGGCAGCGGTGCGGCGTGCGGCAGCTCGAACTCCGCGGCCCTCCCCGGCACCGCGAACCAGGAGGACTCCCCGGTCAGCCACAGCGAGACGTCGATCCCGCTGGCGACGGCCACGGCCGCCACCGTGAAGGCCTGTGAGCACCGCTCGGGCGCGTCCGCACCGGCGGTCACCTTGATGACGAGCTTCTTCGACATGGCGCCACCTTAGAGGTCCCGCCGCCCCCGTCCGCCGTCATCGTGGAATCCCGTGGGCAAACCTTGAACGGCGCCCCGGGGGAGGCGGCGCGGCGGCTACGCTGCGGCGCGGAAGCCGACGTGGTGGGGCTCACCGCGACCGACCGTAGCCCTCCGGATAGAGTGGGCGCGAGCAAAATCCACCACACTGTCGCCGCCTGGGAGCCCCCCGTGTCCGGTCTGGAAATCTTCTTCGACGGTCTGCTGGCCCTGATGGCCGTGCTGATCACCTGGTTCGCCATCTTCTCGGTGATGAAGCTGTACCAGGGCCAGCGCTGACCCTGCCGTACGGTTGAGGCAGACCGCACCGACCACGACAGCGACCAGGAACATGATCGAGATCCCCTCTGACCTCCACAGGGACGTCGTCCCGCTCGCCTTCCTCCTCGGTACCTGGGAGGGCGCGGGCGTCTATGCCCCTCTGCCCAATGAGGCGGGCCCCGGCACGGAGAAGTGCAACTTCGGCCAGGAGATCGTGATCCGCCACGACGGCCGCCCCTTCCTGGAGTTCCGCTCCCGCACCTGGGTGCTGGACGAGGAGGGCGAGAAGGTCCGTCCGCTGGAGAACGAGCACGCCTTCTGGCGCATCACCAGCAACCACGACGGCACCAGCGGCGTGCGCGGGATCGAGATCTCCTCGGTCCGCGACGACGGCACGGTCGAGATCTGGTACGGCGAGCTGGCCGACGGCAAGCCGCAGGTCGACGTCTCGACCGACGCGGTGGCCCGGATCGAGGGCTCCCCGGAGTACTCCGGCGGCAAGCGGCTGTACGGCTTCGTCAACGGCGAGCTGCTCTGGGTCGGCGAGAAGGCCGCCCCGAACGTGCCGCTGCGCCCGTACATGTCCGCGCAGCTCAAGAAGGTGCTCAGCCCGGCCCAGCTGATCAAGGACATCAACGACCTGCCGGACGACGGCATCGCCTTCTTCAAGTAGGCCCGTCCCGGGACGTTCTGCGCACGAGGTAGGGACCGGCCGCCGGCCGGTCCCTACACTTGTCCCAGGACCCCCGACCTTGGCAGGGACAGAAACCGTGGCGGACACCGGCACCACCGACTGGCAGCTCTCGGGCGACTGGAAGACCGACCTGCGCGAGCGCGGCTACCGCCTCACGCCGCAGCGGCAGCTGGTGCTGGAGGCCGTGGACGCCCTCGACCACGCCACCCCCGACGACATCCTCTGCCACGTCCGCAAGACCGCCAGCGGCATCAACATCTCCACCGTCTACCGGACCCTGGAGCTGCTGGAGGAGCTGGGCCTGGTCTCGCACGCCCACCTCGGCCACGGCGCCCCGACCTACCACCTGGCCGGCCGCCACCACCACCTCCACCTGGTCTGCCGGGACTGCGAGAAGGTCACCGAGACCGACACCGAGATCGCCCAGCCGCTGGTCGACCGGCTGCGCGAGCAGCACGGCTTCGACACCGACCTCAAGCATTTCGCCATCTTCGGCCGCTGCGCCGACTGCGCCGCCGGGCGGGCCGACGAGCGGTCGTAAGCTGGCCGGTATGACCGGTGTGAAGAGCCCGCTGCTTGCCCTGCCCGGAGCCGTCCCCGCCGAGGGGGCCGACGAAGGCGTCGCCGCCCACTACGGCGACATCTTCCGCGAGCAACGGAACCTGTCCAGGGGCACCGGCTTCGTCGACCTCTCGCACCGCGGTGTGCTCACCGTCACCGGCGCGGACCGCCTCGCCTGGCTGCACCTGCTGCTGACCCAGCACGTCAGCGGGCTGGAGCCGCAGCACGCCACCGAGGCGCTGGTGCTCTCCCCGAACGGGCACGTCGAGCACGCCCTCTACCTGGTCGACGACGGCACCACCACCTGGGCGCACGTCGAGCCCGGCACCCAGGAGGCGCTGATCGGCTACCTGGAGAGCATGAAGTTCTTCTACCGGGTGGAGGTCGTCGACGCGACCGCCGACTACGCCGTGGTCCACCTGCCGGCCGGCTCCACCGGCTCCGTCGAGGGCGCCGCCGCCGTCCGCGAACTCCCGTACGGCCGCGACCTGTTCGTGCCGCGCGCCGAGCTGGCGGAGCGCACCGCCGGGTACGGCCCGGCGGCCGGCGTCTGGGCCTACGAGGCGCTGCGGATCGAGGGCCACCGGCCCCGGCTCGGCTTCGAGACCGACCACCGGACCATCCCGCACGAGGTGGACTGGCTGCGCACCGCCGTCCACCTGCAGAAGGGCTGCTACCGCGGCCAGGAGACCGTCGCCCGGGTGCACAACCTGGGCCGCCCGCCGCGCCGGCTGGTCTTCCTGCACCTGGACGGCACCGAGGAGACGCTGCCCCCGCACGGCACCGAGGTGCGGCTGGCCTCCGACCCGGACGGCCGGGCGCTGGGCCTCGTGACCTCCTCGGCCCGGCACCACGAGCTGGGGCCGATCGCGCTGGCGGTCGTCAAGCGGAACGTGCCGGTGGACGCGGTGCTGCTGGCCGGCACGGTGCCGGGCACCCAGGACGTGATCGTCCCGCAGTAGGCCGGGCAGGGTCCGGGGCGGGGCGGGGCCGGGGCCTCACGGCACCGGCCCGGGGCCCGGCCCTCGGGCGCTCCGGGGCCTCAGACCTCGACGAGGACGGTGAACGGGCCGTCGTTCACCAGCGCCACCTGCATGTCGGCGCCGAACCGGCCCGTCTCCACCTTGGCGCCCAGCGCGCGCAGTTGGGCCACCACCTCGTCCACCAGCGGCTCGGCGACCGGCCCGGGGGCGGCGGCGGTCCAGGTGGGCCGGCGGCCCTTGCGGGCGTCGCCGTAGAGGGTGAACTGGCTGATCACCAGCAGCGGGCCGCCGATGTCCGAGCAACTCTGCTCCACGCCCTCGCCGTCGACCGGCAGGATCCGCAGCGTCCAGAGTTTGCGGGCCAGTTGGGCCGCCTTGGCCGGGGTGTCCTCGTGGGTCACGCCGACCAGGACGCAGAGCCCGGGCCCCTCGATCGCGCCGACGGTCTCTCCGGCCACGGTCACCCGGGCCTCGGTCACTCGCTGCACCACTGCTCGCATGCCGCCATTGTGCCGGAGCACCGGGGCGCCCCGTGGGGTCCCGGGGGAATCCGGGGGCGTGCACCTGGGGCGCGCACAAGGGTGGCGCACGCCGTGCAGCGCGCGCCTGCGCAGGTTCGGGCGCTGCTCCTGCTGCGGAAAGGCCCGGTCATATCAGCCACCCCCGTTCGCCAGGGGGCCGTTCGGGTGCACGGGCGGTGCGCGCGCGCCGGGTGGGGTGGCACGCTGGGGGACCGCACGAAGGCCCGGCGCGCCTGGAGGTCCGCCGCACCGGGCCGGGTTCGGCCGGGCGGTCGAGCCGGTAGGTCAGGCGTTCTGTCGGGGTCGCCCCGGCGGGTGGTCCCGGCCGGGGAGTGGAACCCTTCGGGGCCCCCGGGCGTGCCAACGGACGGGACGCACGAGCCCGTCGGGGGACGGGCCGGGCCGGCGGCAGGGACGGGGTGCCGCGAGCGGGCGGGATCGGACGACGGCAGGTGGGCTGGATGATGGACGCGAGCAGCGCGGCGTGGAGCCGTTCCGGACCGGTGGCGCAGGCCGCCGGGGACCGGTCCTGGACGGCCGTCCGGGACGGCGAGCCGGACCTGGAGGCGCTGGGCCTGGACCAGCTGCGGATCCTGCGCCGGGAGACCCTGGCGCAGGAGGCCGACCTGTCCTACCTGCGGCGGCTGCTGCACGGGCGGATGGACATCCTGCGCGCCGAGCTCGACCGGCGCCCCGGCGGCGGCCCCGCCCACCCGTCCCCGGCGGCCGGCGAGGAGCCCGGCGGCGACCTGCTGGACCGGCTGCCGGCCATCCTGACCGACGCGCCCTCCACGGTGCGGCGCTCGGCCCGGCACGTCACCCTCGGCCCGCCGCGCACCCAGGAGTCCCAGCTGGAGGCGGACGCGCTGATGGGCGACGTCCAGCTCGCCGACCTGGCGGCCCACCCGGCGGAGGAGCTGCTGGCCGCCCTGGAGCGGCTGCGCGCCCACGAGCGCGAGGTGTCCGGCCGCCGCCAGCGGCTGCTGCGGACGGCGGACGGTTGCAACGCCGAGATCACCCGCAGGTACCGTGATGGGGAAGCACGGGTCGACGACCTGCTCTCGGAGAGGCCGCTCTAGACCGGGTGAGTCGTCGCGGGGTGGGTGGGGTCCGGCTTCCTCCCGGCCCACCCTCGCCCCCGGAAGGCTCCGCGATGTCCCAGTCCGCCACCCCGCCCGTGCTCGCCGAGGTCATACGCTCGGGCTTCACCGAGGGCCGGCACCACGGCTCCCTGGTCCTGCTGGCCGCCGACGGTTCGGTGGAGTTCGCGCTCGGCGACCCCGACGCGCCGGTCTTCCCCCGCTCGACGGCCAAGCCGTTCCAGGCGATGGCGACCCTGCGGGCCGGGCTGGCGATCGAGGGCGAGCTGCTGGCCCTGGCGGCCTCCAGCCACTCCGCGGAATCGTTTCACCTCGACGGCGTACGGGCCATCCTGAGCTCCGCCGGCCTCGACGAGTCGGCCCTGCGCACCCCGGCCGACCTGCCCCTGGACGAGACCGAGGCGGAGCTGCTGCTCGCCGCCGGCGGACGGCGCGCCCCGATCCTGATGGACTGCTCCGGCAAGCACGCCGGCTGGCTGGCCGCCTGCGTCGCCAACGGCTGGGACACCGAGACGTACCTCGACCCGGCGCACCCGATCCAGGAGCTGGCCCGCGAGGCCCTCGCCGAGGGCACCGGCGAGACCCCGGCGCACACCGGGGTGGACGGCTGCGGCGCCCCGCTGCTCGCCGTCACGCTGACCGGCCTGGCCCGCGGCTACCGCCGCCTGGTGCTGGCCGGGGAGGGCACCGCGCAGCGGCGGGTGGCCGACGCGATGCGCGCCCACCCCGAGTACGTGGCCGGCACCCGCCGGGCCGACACCCTGCTGATGCGGTCCGTTCCGGGCGCGCTCTCCAAGATGGGCGCCGAGGCCGTCCAGGTGGTCGCGCTGGCGGACGGCCGGGCCCTCGCCTTCAAGATCGACGACGGCTCCGAGCGGGCCCGCGGCCCGGTGCTGGCGGCGGCGCTGCGCCGGCTCGGGGTGACCGGCGCGGACGACGCGGTCGAGCGGATCGGCGCGGCCCCGCTGTTCGGCGGCGGCGCCCCGGTCGGCGAGGTCCGCGCGGCCTTCTAGGTCACCCGTCGGCGGCTCCGGCTTCCGGTCGGCCTTCGGTCGGCCGTCGTCGGGGTGCGGGCGGGGCGGGGGCGGTGCACGGTGGACGGGGGCCGTCGCACAGCTGAGGGAGTCCGCCATGACCGACCACGTGTACCGGGTGACCGAGATCGTCGGGTCCTCGACCGAGAGCGTCGCCTCGGCCATCCGCAACGGGGTGGAGCGGGCCTCCCGGACGCTGCGCAACCTCGACTGGTTCGAAGTCACGGAGATCCGCGGCCACATCGAGGAGGGCCAGGTGAAGCACTACCAGGTCGGGTTGAAGGTCGGCTTCCGGCTGGAGGACTGAGCCTCCCCGAACGTCTCCTCGAACGCCTCCCGGAACGGCAGGGGCCGGGGCCCGCGGATCGGTCCGCGGGCCCCGGCCCCCTGGCTGTCCCGACCTAGATCGGAACGACGGATCAGTGGCCGCCCTGCTCCGCGAGACGCTTGACCGAAGCGGTGACCTCGGCCTCGGCCTCGACACGGCCGACCCAGTTGGCGCCCTCGACCGACTTGCCCGGCTCCAGGTCCTTGTAGACCTCGAAGAAGTGCTGGATCTCCAGGCGGTCGAACTCCGACACGTGGTGGATGTCGCGCAGGTGCTCCCAGCGCGGGTCCGTCGCCGGGACGCAGAGCAGCTTGTCGTCGCCGCCCGCCTCGTCCGTCATCTTGAACATGCCGATGGCGCGGCACTTGATCAGGCAACCGGGGAAGGTCGGCTCGTCCAGGATGACCAGGGCGTCCAGCGGGTCACCGTCGTCCGCCAGGGTGCCCTCGACGTAGCCGTAGTCGGCCGGGTAGCGGGTCGACGTGAAGAGCATCCGGTCGAGCCGCAGACGGCCGGTCTCGTGGTCGACCTCGTACTTGTTACGAGAGCCCTTCGGGATTTCGATAAGGACGTCGAATTCCAACGGTTCCTCCAAGGTAGGGACTGACAGAATCCAAGTGTCTCCTACGGGAGTGAGTGCTGGGGAAAGGGGCCGGTCGGTGGGAGCTGGGGCGGGGGCGGCGCGGCGCCGCGGGGGGACGGCCGCGGGGCTGTGCGGAGCGGCCCTTCTGGTCGCCGGGGCGGTGCTGGGCGGGGGCGGTGCGTACGCGCAGCCGTCCCCCTCGCCGGGCGGTGGCGATGGTGCCGGCGGTGTCAGCGGTACGCCGGTCGCGCGCCCGGTGCCCGCCGCGGGCGCCGTCCTGGCCGTCGCCGGGGACGGCCCGGAGGCCGCCGTCCCCACCGCGCAGGGCCTCCAGCAGGCGCTGGCCCCCGCACTCGCCGACAGGAGCCTGGGCACCGTGACCCTCGCCGTCGCGGACGCCGCCGGCGGGCAACTCCTGTACGGCTCCGACGAGAACACCCCGGTCACCCCGGCCTCCACCACCAAGCTGGCCACCTCGGTCGCGGCCCTGTCGCTGATCCCCGCCGACACCCGGCTCACCACCCGGGTGGTCCGCGGCACGGACCCGGGCAGCATCACCCTGGTCGGCGGCGGGGACCCGACGCTCACCGCGCTGCCCGCCGACCAGGTGCAGGTCGGCGGCCGGCCCGTCGACGCCGACACCGCGCCCGCCTCGCTGGAGGAGCTCGCCCGACAGACCGCCACCGCCCTCAAGGCGGCCGGGACCACGACGGTCCGGCTGGGCTACGACCTGTCGCTGTACCCCGACAGCACCCAGCAGCGGAAGCCCGACAACGAGAACCTCGCCCTGGTCGTCCCGCTGATGGTGGACGAGGCCAAGGTCGACCCGAAGAGCAAGGACGAGGCCCCGCTCCGGGTCGCCGACCCGGCGGGCGCGGCCGCCACGGCCTTCGCCACGATGCTCGCCGCCCAGGGCGTCACCGTCGAGGGCAGGGCCAGGCCGGCCACCTCCCCGGCCGCCGCCGACGCCCCCGTCCTCGGCAAGGTCGACTCGCCGACCGTCGCCCGGCTGGTCGAGCGCCTGCTCACCACCTCGGACAACCAGCTCGCCGAGGCGATCGCCCGTCAGGTCGCCCTCGCCGGGCACCAGCCGGCCGGCTACGAGGGCGCGGCGACCGCCGTCGTCAAGGAACTCGGCAGGCTCGGCGTGCCGATGACCGGCGTGGTCCTCAACGACGGCAGCGGCCTGAACACGGACAACCGGATCCCGCCCGCCGTCCTGGTCCGGATCCTCGCGTTGGCCTCCTCCGACCAGCACCCCGCGCTGCGCCCGGTCCTCACCGGCCTCCCGGTGGCCGGTTTCACCGGCACCCTGGCCAAGCGCTACGGCTCGGGCTCCGGCGCCGCCGACGCGGCCGGGCTGATCCGCGCCAAGACCGGCAGCCTCAGCGGGGTCAACACCCTCGCGGGCACCGTGGTGGACGCCGACGGCCGCCTGCTGGCCTTCGCCGTGATGACCCGCACCACCGCGCCGGCGGACACCGCCCGCGCCGCCATGGACCGGATCGCCGCCCGCCTCGCCTCCTGCGGCTGCCACTGACCGACCCCGGTTCCGTTCCCCCCCGTCCGCCGCCCGGCGGAGGCCGGCCGGAGGGGCGGCCGGAGGGGCGGCCGGGGCGGCGCCCGCCGGGCCGTCGGGGGCCCGTGGAGGGCGGGTTCGAGCGGGCCCGGAGGCGGGCAGGGTGTTCGTGGCGGGTGGCTGCCGTTGACGGTGGGGAGCACGTACGGTGAGGGCATGACGAGCGCGAGCGGCGGGGCTGACATGGTCGACTGGAATCTCGCGGTCGCTACTGCGACCAGGTTGGTGCGGCCGGGGCCGGAGGTGAGCCGGGCCGAGGCGGCGGCGGTCGTCGCCGAGCTGCGCCGGCACGCGCTGGAGGCCGAGGAGCACGTGCGGGTGTTCACCGGGATGCGGTCGAGCAGTCTGGCCGCGGCCGCCGCGACGCCGGTGCTGGTGGTGGACCGCCCGGGCTGGGTCCGGGCGAACGTGGCGGGCTTCCGCACGGTGGTCCAGCCGCTGGTGGAGAAGCTCCAGGCGCGGCGGGCCACCGGCGCGGCGGCGGGCGTCTTCGGGGCGGTGGGGGAGAAGGCCACCGGGATCGAGGTCGGCGCGCTGCTGGCGTTCCTGTCCACCAAGGTGCTGGGCCAGTACGAGACCTTCGCCCCGGCCGAGCCCTCGCTGGAGGCGCCGGACAGCCCGGCGGCGCTGTTCGACAAGCCGCGGCTGGGCCCGGAGGGCCCGGGGCCGGGCCGGCTGCTGCTGGTGGCGCCGAACATCGTGCACGTCGAGCGCGAGCTGGACGTCGACCCGTCCGACTTCCGGCTCTGGGTCTGCCTGCACGAGGAGACCCACCGCACCCAGTTCACCGCGGTGCCGTGGCTGCGCGACCACATCCAGTCCGAGGTGCAGTCCTTCCTGGCCGAGACGGACGTGGACCCGGGCGCGCTGCTGGAGCGGCTGCGCGACGCGGCGGGCTCGCTCGGCGCCGGCCTGCCGGGCACCGGCGCCCGGGAGGGCCGGGACAGCGCCTCCGGCGGGAACCTGCTGGAGATCGTCCAGTCGCCCGCGCAGCGCGAGATCCTCGGCCGGCTGACGGCGGTGATGTCGCTGCTGGAGGGTCACGCGGACGTGGTGATGGACGGCGTCGGCCCGGCCGTGGTGCCGACGGTGGCGGAGATCCGGGAGAAGTTCCAGCAGCGCCGTGACCGCGGGGCGAACCGGCTGGACCTGATGCTGCGCCGGCTGCTGGGCATGGACGCCAAGCTGCGGCAGTACCAGGACGGCGCGGTGTTCGTCCGGGCGGTGGTGGAGCAGGTCGGCATGGAGGGCTTCAACCGGGTGTGGACGTCCCCGAACACCCTGCCGACCAAGGACGAGATCCACGACCCGGCCGCCTGGGTCGCCCGGGTCGGCCGCTGAGGCCCTCGGGGAGGCCCTCGGGAGGCCCCGATCGGGCATTCCCGGAGTACCGGGGGACCGCCGTCGGTCGGCGGCGGTCAAACCCGCTCGTACGAGTGGTCCAATCGGGCAGATGATGGGTGAAGATACGTTTCTCCATTCACCCGTACGTGGGACGGTGGTCGTACCGGTGGCGCGGGTGGCGTAGCGGCCCGCCACTTTCTGCCACCATCTGTGAGCGCCCGGTAACGCGGCGCTATCCAGGTGCGCGGTTCCGGCCGCCCGCCGCAGCCCTGTCCCCTCCGTCGAGGAGTCGTCCGCCGTGGGCCCTCACCCCGCCGTCGCCGCGATACGCCTGGCCGTTCGCCGTACGCTCACCGACCTCGCCGCCGAGGCCGGTACCACCTTCACCGCGCCCGTGCGCGAACCCCGCGGGCGCCCCGCCGGGGCGCCGCTGGTCGGTGCCGCCGTCGGCACCACCCTGATCGGCAACGCCGCCCGCCACCCCTCCGGGCTGCCGCGCACCCCGGCCGCCCCCGGCTCGCCGCTGGTCCTGGTCGCCGTCAGCGGCGGCGCGGACTCGATGGCGCTGGCCATCGCTACCGCCTTCGAGGCCCCCAAGATCGGTCTGCGGGTCGGCGCCGTCACCGTCGACCACGGCCTCCAGGACGGCTCCGCCGACCGCGCCGCCCAGGTCGCCGAGCGCCTGCGCTCGCTGGGCCTGGACCCGGTCGAGGCCGTCCCGGTGCGGGTCGGCCGGGCCGGCGGCCCCGAGGCCGCCGCCCGGGACGCCCGCTACGCCGCCCTGGACGAGGCCGCCGAGCGCCACGGCGCGATCGCGGTGCTGCTCGGCCACACCCGGGACGACCAGGCCGAGACCGTGCTGCTGGGCCTGGCCCGCGGCTCCGGCTCCCGCTCGCTGGCCGGGATGCCGGCCCAGAAGGGCCGCTACCGCCGCCCGCTGCTGGAGCTGGACCGGGCGGCCACCCTGCAGGCCTGCTCCGCCCAGGCGATCCCGGTCTGGGACGACCCGCACAACTGTGATCCCGCCTACACCCGCTCCCGGGTCCGCCACGAGGTGCTGCCGGTGCTGGAGAAGCACCTCGGCGGCGGCGTGGTCGAGGCGCTGGCCCGCACCGCCCGGCTGTTCCGGGACGACGCCGACGCCCTCGACCAGTGGGCCTCGCTGGCCGAGCGCGACCTCCGTACGGGCGAAGGCACCCTGGACGCCGTGAAACTGGCCGAACTGCCACCCGCCGTCCGGCGCCGGGTGCTGCGGCGGGCGGCGCTGCGGGCGGGCTGTCCGGCCGGGGACCTCTTCGCCCGGCACCTGGAGACGGTGGACCTGCTGGTCACCGGATGGCGCGGCCAGGGGCCGCTGCACCTACCCGGGGGCGTCGAGGCCACCCGTAGGTGTGGCACGCTGGTCTTTCGGCGGCAGGGCGACTGAGGGCGAGGCACGTCCCGGGGGAGCCGGCCGCCGGCCACACAGACCCCGAACGTTTGAGGACGTATCCCCGGTGGACCAGAACGACATGGGCGCTGACCTCGCGAAGGTGCTCATCAGCAAGGACGAGATCGACGCCAAGCTCCAGGAGCTGGCCGAGCGAATCGACCGGGACTACGCAGGCAAGGACCTGCTGATCGTCGGCGTCCTCAAGGGGGCCGTCATGGTGATGGCCGATCTGGCCCGGACCCTGCACTCGCAGGTCACGATGGACTGGATGGCCGTCTCCTCGTACGGCATGGGGACCAAGTCCTCCGGTGTGGTGCGCATCCTGAAGGACCTGGACACCGACATCGCCGGTCGGGACGTCCTGATCGTCGAGGACATCATCGACTCCGGTCTGACGCTGTCCTGGCTGCTGGGCAACCTGGGCTCGCGCGGCCCGGCCTCGCTGGAGGTCTGCACCCTGCTGCGCAAGCCGGACGCGGCCAAGGTCGAGATCGACGTGAAGTACGTCGGCTTCGACATTCCCAACGAGTTCGTGGTCGGCTACGGCCTGGACTACGCGGAGAAGCTGCGTAACCTCCCCTTCATCGGGACCCTCGCCCCGCACGTCTACGGCGGTTGAGGGCTCCGTTCGGGCTATGGGCGGGAACAGAGGGTTGTTCCCGCCCGTTGGACCGGGGGACAAAGAAGCTGAGCCGTGTCGCCGTGCTCCCGCCATGGGTGGGTGCGACTGCGGTACGGTCCAATAAACCGCTCTTCACATGAGCATCGATTCGGATTGCGCCGCGGCCCAAAGCCTCCCGGCGCCGCTGAGTGGCAGGAGGGACGGGGCGGCAACGCTCCGCATGGATGGACGTCAAGCGATACTTCCGTGCGCCGATCATGTGGATCGTGCTGGCTGTCCTCGCCGTCATCGTACTGATGCAGGTCGTTTCGGACTCGAACGGCTACAAGACGGTGGACACCGGGCAGGTCGTCGCAGCGATCGATGCGCACAACGTCAAGTCGGCGCAGATCACCACCGGTGACTCGAACACGATCAAGATCCAGTTGAAGGACGGCGCCACGCTGTCCAACGCCGGTACGGGCAAGGTCCCGTCCGGCAACAAGTTCCAGGCCTCGTACATCGGTGACCAGGGTGTGGCGATCGCCGACAAGCTGCAGGCCCAGATCAACGACAAGGACCCGAACACCCTCGCCGAGGGCTACACGGTCAGTCCCGAGAAGCAGAGCACCTTCGTCAGCCTGCTGCTGTCGATGCTGCCGATCGTGATCATCGTCCTGGTCTTCCTGTTCCTGATGAACCAGATGCAGGGCGGCGGCTCGCGCGTCATGCAGTTCGGCAAGTCCAAGGCCAAGCTGCTCACCAAGGACACCCCGAAGACCACCTTCTCGGACGTCGCGGGTGCCGACGAGGCGGTCGAGGAGCTCCACGAGATCAAGGAGTTCCTCCAGGAGCCGGCCAAGTTCCAGGCCGTCGGCGCCAAGATCCCCAAGGGTGTGCTGCTCTACGGCCCGCCCGGGACCGGCAAGACCCTGCTGGCGCGTGCCGTCGCGGGCGAGGCCGGGGTGCCGTTCTACTCGATCTCCGGCTCCGACTTCGTCGAGATGTTCGTGGGTGTCGGCGCCAGCCGCGTCCGCGACCTCTTCGAGCAGGCCAAGGCGAACGCCCCGGCGATCATCTTCGTCGACGAGATCGACGCCGTCGGCCGGCACCGCGGTGCGGGTCTCGGCGGCGGCCACGACGAGCGCGAGCAGACCCTCAACCAGCTGCTGGTCGAGATGGACGGCTTCGACGTCAAGGGCGGCGTGATCCTGATCGCGGCGACCAACCGCCCCGACATCCTGGACCCGGCGCTGCTGCGCCCGGGCCGCTTCGACCGGCAGATCGCGGTCGAGCGTCCCGACCTCCAGGGCCGTCTGGACATCCTCAAGGTGCACCAGAAGGGCAAGCCGATCGCGCCCGACGTCGACATGTCGGCCGTCGCCAAGCGCACCCCCGGCTTCACCGGCGCCGACCTCTCGAACGTGCTCAACGAGGCCGCGCTGCTGACCGCCCGCTCGGACAAGAAGCTGATCGACAACGGCATCCTGGACGAGGCGATCGACCGCGTCGTGGCCGGTCCGCAGAAGCGCACGCGGATCATGTCCGACAAGGAGAAGAAGATCACCGCGTACCACGAGGGCGGTCACGCCCTGGTCGCGGCGGCCTGCCAGTACAGCGACCCGGTGCACAAGATCACGATCCTGTCCCGCGGTCGGGCCCTCGGCTACACCATGGTGCTGCCGGAGGAGGACAAGTACTCCACCACCCGCAACGAGATGCTCGACCAGCTGGCCTACATGCTGGGCGGGCGCGCGGCGGAGGAGCTGGTCTTCCACGACCCGACCACCGGTGCCTCGAACGACATCGAGAAGGCCACCGCCACGGCGCGGGCCATGGTCACCCAGTACGGCATGACCGAGCGCCTGGGCGCGATCAAGTTCGGCAACGACGCTTCGGAGCCCTTCCTCGGCCGTGAGATGGGCCACCAGCGCGACTACTCGGAAGAGGTCGCCGGGCTGGTCGACGAAGAGGTCAAGAAGCTCATCGAGAGCGCGCACAACGAGGCCTGGGAGATCCTGGTCGAGAACCGCGACGTGCTCGACAACCTGGTTCTGGAGCTCCTGGAGAAGGAGACCCTGAACAAGGAGCAGATCGCCGAGATCTTCGCCCCGATCGTCAAGCGCCCGGCCCGGCCGGCCTGGACGGGCTCCGCCCGTCGCACGCCGTCCACCCGGCCGCCGGTGCAGTCGCCGAAGGAGCTGGCGCTCACCAACGGCGCCGCCGCCTCCGACACCGCTCCGGTCGACATCGTGAAGCTCCCGCCGCTGCCGGCGGCCGAGCCGCCGACCGAGGGCTGAGCCGCACTCCGGTAGGAATGGATGCCGCGTCACCAGGGTTTGTACCCTGGAGGCGCGGCATCCGTGCTGTTCAGCCAGAGTCTTCCCACGAGTAAGCGAGGCCCGCATGATCGACCCGGTGACGCTCGACGGTCCGCCCGCCGTCGGTGCCTTCGACCAGAAGCGGGCCGAGAACGCCATCCGTGAGCTGTTGCTCGCGGTCGGGGAGGATCCCGACCGCGAGGGCCTGCTGGAGACGCCGGCCCGGGTCGCGCGGGCCTACAAGGAGATATTCGCGGGCCTGTGGCAGGAGCCCGAGGACGTCCTGACCACCACCTTCGACCTCGGCCACGACGAGATGGTGCTGGTCAAGGACATCGAGCTGACCTCGGTCTGCGAGCACCACCTGGTGCCGTTCCGCGGCGTCGCGCACGTCGGGTACATCCCGTCCCCCAGCGGCAAGATCACCGGGCTGTCCAAGCTGGCCCGGCTGGTCGACGTCTACGCCCGCCGGCCGCAGGTGCAGGAGCGGCTGACCAGCCAGGTGGCCGACGCGCTGATGCGCATCCTGGAGCCGCGCGGGGCGATCGTCGTGGTCGAGTGCGAGCACATGTGCATGTCGATGCGCGGCATCCGCAAGCCCGGCGCCAAGACCATCACCTCCTGCGTGCGCGGCCAGCTGCGCGACCCGGCCACCCGGGCCGAGGCGATGAGCCTCATCATCGGCAGGTAGGGGCATCGGTCGCCCAGGAGGCGACCGGCTCCGGCTCAGGGCACCTCGGGCTCCGCGTGCGGCGGGGCCGGGGTGCCCAGTGCGTTGCGGCGCTCCGGCATCCGCAGCGTGACCATCCGGCGCCAGCCGAAGGCCCGGTCGTACAGGTAGAGGGCGTGCACCCCGAGGGTGACCACGGCCAGCTGCCAGCGGGGCCAGCGCAGGATCCGCGCCATCCGGGCGGTGACGGCGAGGCCGACGTCCCGGTGGGTGCGGATCTCGCCGCGGGCGCAGGTCTCCAGGGTGTGCCGGACGTACGGTCCGTGGCCGTCGGCGACCAGCCGCAGCAGCTCCTCGTGGCAGTAGGCGAGGTGGTTGTCCTCGTCGGCGGAGATCATCCGCATCGCCCGGCCGAGGTCGGGGTTGTCCCCGTACACCTTGACCAGCTGGCGCATCTGCTCGGCGGCGCGCTGCTCGGTGACCCGGCTGTGCGCGAGGTAGGTGATGATCTCGCGGTCGGTCAGCGGGGTGTCGCCGAGCAGCCGCTCGTGGGACAGGCCGACGCCCTGGCGCTCCAGCAGCATGCAGTAGTCGGCCTCGTCCGGGACGGGCACCTTGGGCAGTCCGCGCTTGTTCAGCAGCTGGGTGAAGATCCGGCCGTGCTTGCGCTCGTCCGCGCCGTGCCGGGCGACCTTCGGGGCGAGCAGCGGGTCCGGGGTGAGGGCGGTGATCCGCTCGTTCTCCCAGCCGCCCTGGTCCTCGCCGCCGGCCGCGATGCTGCAGAACAGCTGGTAGGCCTGGTCGTTCCGGTAGATCTCGTTGAAGAGCGATCTGGTGCTCAGCACGGCGCCTCCTGCGCGGATCCGGGGCGGCGCCCGCCGGTGGTCGGGCGGGCGGCCGCGATACGTCCCCCCGAACCGCCGGCCGGCCGGGCCGACCGGCGGGTAATCACCCGCACGCCTCAGCCGAGGTGGGAGCCCAGCCACTCCAGCGAGGCCGGCAGCTCCCGCGTCCAGCTGTCGAAGTTGTGGCCGCCGTCGTCCAGGTACAGCGACTCCACCTTGAACTGCGGATTGGCCGCCGCGACCTGGGTGGCCTGGTCGACGAACTGGACGGTCTGCGGGTAGTCCGACTCCTTGCGGGTGGAGACCACCAGCAGGTTGAGCGGCGGGGCCGGGAGGTTCTGCAGTCGCCAGCCGAGGTCGTGCTGCTGGGTCAGGGCCTTGTCGCCGTTGAAGAGGTCGCCGCCGGTGTACTGGTCCTGGCGCACCGCGAAGTCGCCGTGCAGGCCCGCGGCGCTGCCGTAGACGTTCGGGAAGCGCATCGACAGCCGCATCGCGCAGCTGCCGCCGGTGGAGTAGCCGAACAGGCCCCAGGAGGCGGCCGAGCGGCCGAGCCGGTACGCGCTCTGCAGGGCCTCGGGCACGTCCTTGACGAACCAGGTCTCGCTGCGCGGCCCGCCGGGGACGTCCACGCACTCGGTGTCCCGGGCCGGGACCACCGACGGGCGGGCCAGCACCAGGACGGTCGGCGGCATCTTGCCGGAGCGCTGCAGCTCCACCGCGGTCTGCACCAGCGGCAGCTCCTTGAGCAGGTTCAGGGTGGTGCCCGGGAAGCCGGCCAGGGCCACCACGGCGGGGAAGCGGACCAGGGCGAACTTCGGGTCGAAGTACTCGGGCGGCAGGTAGACGAACATCTGGTCGGAGAAACCGGTCTCCTTGCCGTTGACCCGGACCGACTCGATCTTCCCGACCTCCTCCGGCGGGCCCTTGGGGAGGTTGGGGGCGCTCTCCATGCCGCCCTCGTTGGTCGGCCGGACCAGCTGGTCGGAGACCGGGGTGCCGCCCTTGTGGTTCTCGTTGCCGGCCAGCGCGAGCTTGGCGCCGCCGGGGCTGAGCAGGTCGTCCCAGGAGGTGTAGAAGCCGAAGGAGTTGTTCACCGACAGCGCCAGCACCGCGAGGATCGAAACCTGAACGACGGTCAGCAGCCCGATCCTGCCGAGCACCGGGAGCGGGCGCTGCCGGGCCAGCCGGGGCCAGATCCACAGAGTGGTGAGCAGGGCCGCGGCCCCGAGTGCGAGCAGCGCGTTCACCAGCACGTTGCTGGTCAGTTCCATGCCGTCGGCCTTCCGGTGGGACACTGTCGATGCAGGCTTCATCGTCTGGCGGGCCGTCAGGCCGGGCCACCGCAGCTAGGCTGTCCGGACGTCCCGGCTGGGTCGGGAGGGTGGGGGGAGGTCCGGGGCAACCGGCGCCCTAGAATGCGGCGTCCACCGTACGTACGACGTACCGGAGGGCCGTGCCCCGCCACGCGGCGGCGGACCCACGGCTCCCACCCCCGGCTCAACCCGCAGCGCGCCCACGGCACCGGATTACCGTCCGTTTCCGGATCCTTGGTATGCGCATTGCCCGATGAAGGAATACGCATGAAGGTCCATCACACGTGCTCCCCCGGAGTGAACGGACACCGCCCCGCAGCCTCTACGCTGAGCTTCCATGAGCGTTCCCGTGTCCGTTGAGCCGAGCCCCGAGCAGCCGCCGCGCCGTCGGCGCGGCCTGCAGACGCTGCGCAACCAGGCGGCCGCCGTCCCGAGGGCCTGGCTCCCCGGTGCCGTCGGCTACGCCTGTCTGCTGATCGGGCTGGTGGACATCGCCAGCGCGGTGTTCCCCAAGCTCCGGCACACCAAGATGCACACCTTCGCCGGGCAGCTGCCGGGCGGCACCACCAGCCTGGCCGCGGTCGGCACGCTGATGGTCGGCATCCTGCTGGTGCCGCTGGCGCACGCGCTGCGCCGGCGCAAGCGGCGGGCCTGGCGGGCGGTCTGCGTGCTGCTGCCGCTCAGCGCCTCGCTGCACATCGTGCGCTGGCACCAGATCGGCCCGGCGGTCGTCTCGCTGGTGGTCCTCGCCGTGATGCTGGTGCACCAGCGCGAGTTCTACGCCAAGGCCGACCCGCGCACCCGCTGGGGCGCGGTGGTCAACCTGGTCGTCATGGGCGTCCTCAGCGTGCTGCTCGGCCTGCTGATCGTGAGCACCCGCACCAAGTACGAGCTCGGGCACCCCGCCCTGCTGGAGCGGCTGCAGCACGTCGGGTACGGGCTGTTCGGCTTCGAGGGCCCGGTCCGCTACAACAACGCGCGGATGTCCGACCTGGTCGCCTACCTGCTCGGCGGCCTCGGCCTGCTGACCGCCTTCACCACCGCCTACCTGGCGCTGCGCCCGGGCAAGCCCAAGCCGGAGCTCACCGCCGAGGACGAGGAGAAGGTCCGCGAGCTGCTCAAGCGGCACGGCGAGCGCGACTCGCTCGGCTACTTCGCGCTGCGCCGCGACAAGAGCGTGCTGTTCTCGCCCACCGGCAAGGCCGCGATCTCCTACCGGGTGGTCTCCGGCGTGATGCTCGCCTCCGGGGACCCGGTCGGCGACGTGGAGGCCTGGCCGGGCGCGATCAAGGTGTTCATGGCCGAGGCCCGCGAGCACGCCTGGGTGCCGGCCGTGATGGGCTGCAGCGAGGTCGGCGGCGAGGTCTGGACCCGCGAGGCGGGCCTGGACGCGCTGGAGCTGGGCGACGAGGCGATCGTCGACACCGCGACCTTCTCGCTCGCCGGCCGGGCCATGCGCAACGTCCGCCAGATGGTCAAGCGGATCGAGCGCAACGGCTACTCCTGCAAGGTGCGCCGGGTCTCCGACCTCACCGTCGAGGAGAAGTACCGGATCGCCGACGCCGCCGCCCGCTGGCGCGGCACCGACACAGAGCGCGGCTTCTCGATGGCCCTGGGGCGCTTCGGCGACCCGCTGGACGACGACTGCGTGGTGGTCACCGCCCACAAGGCCCCCGAGGAGGGCGAGAGCGGCGACGACCTCAAGGCCGTGCTGCACTTCGTGCCCTGGGGGCCGGACGGCATCTCGCTGGAGCTGATGCGCCGCGACCGCGCCGCCGACCCGGGCCTGAACGAGCTGCTGATCGTCGCCGCCCTCCAGGAGGTGGGCGCCCTGGGCATCCGCCGGGTGTCGCTCAACTTCGCGATGTTCCGCTCCGCGCTCGCCCGCGGCGAGCGGATCGGCGCGGGCCCGGTGCTGCGCGCCTGGCGCGGACTGCTGGTGTTCCTGTCGCGCTGGTTCCAGATCGAGTCGCTGTACAAGTTCAACGCCAAGTTCCAGCCCGAGTGGGAGCCGCGCTTCCTGGTCTTCCCGAGCACCCGGGACCTGCCGCGGATCGGCTTCGCCGCGATGCAGGCGGAGGCCTTCATCACCCTCGGGATGCCGCGCTTCGGCCGCAAGCGCCAGCGCGAGGGCCTGATGCCCGTCCCGTCGACCCGCGAGGTCGGCGAGGCGGCCTGAGGCCGGCCCGCACCCTTCGGGGCCCCCGCCGGGAACCACCGGCGGGGGCCCCGTTCGATAATGGGGGCATGAGCAATGGGCCCACCAGCGATATGCCGTCCTTCTCGTTGCCGGCCGGACTGCCGCGGCTCGACCGCTGCGCCGTGATGGGCGTGGTCAACGTCACGCCCGACTCCTTCTCGGACGGCGGGCTCTGGTTCGACGCCGCCAAGGCGATCGCGCACGGGCTGGCCCTGCGGGCCCGCGGCGCGGACCTGGTGGACGTCGGCGGCGAGTCCACCCGGCCGGGCACCCAGCGGGTGCCCGAGGACGAGGAGCTGCGCCGGGTGCTGCCGGTGGTGCGCGAGCTGGCCGCCGCCGGGGTGGTGGTGTCGGTCGACACCATGCGGGCCTCGGTCGCCGAGCGGGCCGTGGAGGCCGGTGCCGCGATCGTCAACGACGTCTCCGGCGGGCTCGCCGACCCGGCGATGGCCCGGGTGGTCGCCGAGACCGGCGCGCCCTTCGTGGTCATGCACTGGCGCGGGCAGTCCGCCGACATGGAGCGGCTGGCCGTCTACCGGGACGTCGTGCGGGACGTGGTCGGGGAACTGACCGGGCGGATGGACGCGCTGCTGGCCGCCGGGGTCAAGGAGGACCAGCTGGTCCTCGACCCGGGGCTGGGCTTCGCCAAGACCGCCGAGCACAACTGGGCGCTGCTCGGCCGGCTGGACGCGCTGACCGCGCTCGGCCGTCCCGTCCTCGTCGCGGCTTCGCGCAAGCGGTTCCTGGGTACGCTGCTCGCCGACCCGGA
The DNA here is from genome assembly GCF_042266305.1 of Kitasatospora sp. NPDC056076. NCBI lineage: Bacteria > Bacillati > Actinomycetota > Actinomycetes > Kitasatosporales > Streptomycetaceae > Kitasatospora > Kitasatospora sp. NPDC056076. The sequence goes on along the minus strand of NZ_JBHJWG010000016.1, from coordinate 107,219 downwards.
AACCGGGGAACTGCGCCCGGCCCGCGAGCGGGACGACGCGACCGCCGCGGTGTCGGTGCTGTCGGCCCGGGCCGGCGCCTGGGCGGTCCGGGTGCACGACGTGTCCGGTACGGCGGACGCCGTCCGCGTGGTCGCGGCCTGGCAGCGCGCGGCGCGGCTGGGGTGAGGGAGGGTCTGTGACAGGTGACGGCAGGGTGAGCGGCGGGACGGCCGGGAAGGCCCGGGAGGTGGACCTGGAGGCGGTGCTCGCGGCGAACCGGGCGTTCTACGAGGCGCTGGAGCGGGGGGACGTCGAGGCGGTCGAGGAGGCCTGGCTGGGGCCCGAGCACGCCGACGACAAGGGCGGCGTGGTCTGCGTCCACCCCGGCTGGCCGGTGCTGCGCGGGCGGGCACAGGTGACCCGCTCGTACATGCTGATCATGATGAACACGGAGTACATCCAGTTCTTCCTGACCGATGTCGAGGCCGAGGTGCACGGGGATGTGGCCCTTGTCACGTGCACCGAGAACATCCTCTCCGGGGGTGAGGCCGAGGAGGAGGGGGAACTCGGGCCGCTGGTCGGCGGAAAGGTCGTGTCGAGCAATCTGTTCCGTCGCACCCCGGCCGGGTGGAAGCTCTGGTCGCACCACGGTTCACCCGTTCTGACCAGCGGTGACGAGGACGACGAGGACTGATTCCGGGGGTCGCGGGAATTCGGTGCCGGGCGGTCGCCGGGGAATTTCCGGGTGGTCACCGAACGTTCACGTCAATCGCCATTTCGGTGCGCGTGGCGACGGTTCGTGCCGGGTAGGACGGTCAGGCGTTGTCCGCGCTCGCGGGTAGATTCGAAACGGAGTGGCGGGCGTGATGCCCGTCTTCGCCCTGCCCGTCCATGCCTTCCCCAGGGCGGGGCCCGTCCGACTGGGAGCAGTGATTCGTTTGCTGGACCGCGTCACCCTGCGGGGGCTGCGAGCCCGGGGCCACCACGGCGTCTTCGAGCGCGAGCGCGTCGAGGGCCAGACCTTCGTGGTCGATCTCGTGCTGTACCTGGACACCCGCCCCGCCGCGTCCGGAGACGACCTCACCCGCACGGCGCACTACGGCATCGTGGCCGAGGAGGTCACCGCGATCATCGCCGGCGAGCCGGTCGACCTGATCGAGACCCTGGCGCAGCGGATCGCCGACCAGTGCCTCAAGCACGACGCGGTCGAGGAGGTCGAGGTCACCGTGCACAAGCCGGACGCCCCGATCACCGTGCCGTTCGACGACGTGACCGTGACCATCCACCGGGGCCGCGCATGACCCCCACCGCGCGCCTGGTTTCCGATGCAGAGGGATTTCTTCGATGAACAGCAGTGACCCGATCGCCGAGCCGAACGCGTTCGACCTGGAGAGCCGGGTGGACTCCGCCGACACCACGCTGCACAGCCAGCGGTGTGCGGTGATCGCGCTCGGCAGCAACCTGGGCAACCGGCTGGACACCCTCCAGGGTGCCGTCGACGCGCTCGCGGACACCCCCGGGCTGAGGATCAAGGCCGTTTCGGCGATCTACGAGACCGAGGCCGTCGGCGGCCCGGAGGAACAGCCCAACTACTACAACGCGGTCGTGGTGCTGCGCACCTCGCTGCCCCCGCGGGACCTGCTGGAGCGCGGCAACGCGATCGAGGACGCCTTCGGACGGGTCCGGGAGGTCCGCTGGGGCCCGCGCACCCTGGACGTCGACATCCTGGCCTACGAGGGCGTGGTCAGCGAGGACCCGCAGCTGCTGCTGCCGCACCCGCGCTCGCACGAGCGTGCCTTCGTGCTCGCCCCCTGGCTGGACGCCCAGCCCGAGGCCGAGGTGCCGGGGCACGGGCTGGTCGGCGCGCTGCTGGAGGCGCTCGGCGGCCCGGACGCGCAGGGCGTGAAGCGCCGCGACGACATCCGGCTGACGCTGCCGGAGTAGCACCGCGCAGGACCCGGCCCCCGCGGCCGGGTCGGCCGGGGCCGCCGGATCGGCCGGGAACTCGGCGACCGGGCCCGGCCGTACGAGTAGATGTCCGCCCGTCCCGTCCCGGTACGGTGGCCTGACGCCGCCGCACCGGGCCACCGGGCGGGCGGTCGGCTCTGGCAACCCCGGGAAGGACCACCTCCGAGTGAAGCTGCTTCGCCTCCGTCTGCTGATCGGCATCACCGCCGCGACGACGGCGCTGTCCTGGGCCGGGTCCAAGCTGTGGGCGTCCCTGGACACGCTGCCGGCCGTACCGGCGGCGGCCCCGGTGGTGCTGGCGGCGGTGGCGGTGGTCCTGCTGGCGACCGCGCTCTCGCTGCGGGCCCGGTTGAAGGCGGTGCGCGAGCGGCAGCCCGGCGCGAAGGGGGTCGACCCGCTGCTGGCGGCCCGGGCGGTGGTGCTCGGCCAGGCCAGCGCGCTGGTCTCCGCGGTGGTCACCGGCATCTACGCCGGGGCCGGGATCTACCTGCTCGGCGAACTGGACGTGTCGGCGCGCAAGGACCAGGCGGTGACCGCCGGGCTCGCCGTGCTGGCGGGCGCCGCGGTGATCGCGGCGGCGCTCTGGCTGCAGCACGTGTGCAAGCTGCCGGAGGACCACGACGACCCGGGCGGTCCGGCGGCCTCGCACCGCTGACGGATCGGCCGGATCCGGTCGGACGGCGCTGAGCAGGCCCTTTTTCGTGATCTTGAGTGAAAAGCCGGGCACATGCGGTAAAAAATGCCCACTGTCAAGGGTGGAAGGGGACCCTGGGCTGACACGGCCCCAATTCGCACGCTAGTTTCTTGGCATGTCTCGCGGACGCCACCGTCATTCCTCCGTCCTCGGCCGGGTCTTTCCCCCCACCGCCGCCGGCGTGCTGCTGGTCGCCGCACTGGCCGCTCTGGTCTTCAGTCAGGACACCGTCCTGGTGCGCTCGGTGGGTGTCGCCGCACTGATCGCCACCCTCGGCTTCGCGGTGCTGCTGCGTCAGCGCGACAAGGCGGCCCGGGCGGCCGCCGAGATGTCCGCGGCGCAGCGGCTGCGGGCCGAGGAGCGCTTCGAGGAGCAGCTCGCCGAGGCCGAGTACGCGGCCGAGGTCGCCGAGGAGCGGGCCACCCGCTTCGGCCGGCGGCTGACGGCGGAGAAGTCGCGGCTGGCCAAGGCCGAGACCGAGATCGCCCGGCTGCTCCGGGAGCGGGCCGTGGCGGTCGCCGAGCAGGCGCTCAAGGACGCCGAGGCGGCCCAGCGGGCGCTCGCCGCGAGCCGCCCCAAGTACCCGGCCAGTCCGGCCGCGTTCGTGCGCGCCGCGTCCGTGCTGCGGCTGCTGGAGCGGCGCGCCGCCGAGCAGGAGGCCGAGCGGGAGCGCACGGCGGGCGCGGAGGTCGCGCTGCGGGCGCGGACGGCTCCGGCTGCTCCGGCCGCCTCGTCCGTCCAGGCAGCGCCGTCCGCTCGGACCGCTCAGGCCCGTCCGGCCGTGGAGGCCGCTCCGGTTCCGGGTGCGGTGTCCGTGCCCGCCCCGGTGGCGCCCTCGGTGCCGACCCCGGCGCAGGCGCCGGCCGGGCGGACCCCGGTGCAGCCCACGCCGCTGCGCCCGGCGCTGACCGCGACGGTGGGTCAGCTGGGCGGGACGCCGGGCGCCCCGGCCGTCGGGCCGGCCCCGGCGGAGCGGCAGCGGCCGCGTCCGGTCCAGTCCGGGCAGGTGCGCGGGCAGGGGTTCAGCTTCTTCGGCCGCGGCCAGGGCGCGGCGGTCCGGGCGGCCGTTCCGGCGCCGGCGGTGGGCAGCGTCGCCGAGCTGGGGGAGCGGGCGGACCTGGCGGACGTGGTGGGCGACGAGGCGGTCGCCGCGAAGGCGAAGGCCGAGGCGCAGGAGGCCCGGGAGGCTGTTACGGAGGTGCCGGTCGAGCACCCGGAGCACCTGGAGCAGCCGGTGCGCGCCGGGGGCGCCGAGCCGGGCGGGGTGACCGTGGTGGACCTGACGCCCGAGGACGAGACCGAACTGATCGAGCTCCCGGAGCTGCGCGCCTCGCGCTGAGCGGCCCGCCGCCGAAGGACAGCGACGTCGAAGGACACCGACGCCGAGGGGCGGGAAGTCGACCGACTTCCCGCCCCTCGGCGTTGCCGCCCCTGCTGCGTCAGATCTGGACGCCGAAGTCCTGGGCGATGCCGGCCAGGCCGGAGGCGTAGCCCTGGCCGACCGCGCGGAACTTCCACTCGCCGCCGTTGCGGTAGAGCTCGCCGAAGATCATCGCGGTCTCGGTGGCGGCGTCCTCGGAGAGGTCGTACCGGGCGATCTCGGCGCCGCCGGCCGCGTTCACCACGCGGATGTAGGCGTTCCGGACCTGGCCGAAGTTCTGGCCGCGGGCGGTGCCGTCGTAGATGGTGACCGGGAAAGTGATCTTGACGGCCTCGGCGGGCAGGCCGGCCAGGTTGACGTTGATCGACTCGTCGTCGCCCGCGCCCTCGCCGGTCCGGTTGTCACCGGTGTGCACGACGGTGTTGTCCGGCGTGCTGGTGTTGTTGAAGAACACGAAGTGCGCGTTGGACAGCACCTTGCCGTCCGCGTTCAGGACGATCGCGCTGGCGTCGAGGTCGAATTCGGCGCCGGTGGTGGTGCGGGTGTCCCAGCCCAGGCCGATGCTGACCGCGGACAGGCCGGGGGCCTCCTTGGTCAGCGAGACGTTGCCACCCTTGGAGAGGCTCACTGGCATGGCGATTGCAGTCCCTTCGTTCGCTTTTCCCGGGACAACGCGGTACTCGGTCGCCTTGGTTCCGGGGAACCCGTGAATTCTTCGTGGGCGTCAAAGCCGGGCAAAGGACGGGCAAAGCCTTGGCAGGGTCGGTCGGGTCCGGATGTCAGACCCGGGGGAAGCGGCCCTGCAGCGTCCAGATGTTCGGGTTGTCGGCCAGGTCGGGGTGCATGTCGAACAGGTCGGCGAGGGTGTCCTGGAGGAAGTCCCGGGCCTCGCGCCGCAGCTCGCTGTGCCGGACCACGGCCGGGGGCTCGTCGCGCAGCCAGGTCGCGGTGACCTCGACCCAGTTGAACCGGCGGGCGAAGCGCAGCAGCTCGGTGTTCTGGGTGAAGTCGAGGTCGGCGGTCTGCACCCGGGCGGCCCGGGAGCCGTCCGGGTCGCGGTCGAGCTGCTCGACGATGTCGCACAGCGCCCAGGCGAAGTCCAGCACCGGGACCCAGGCCCAGCGGGTGGAGAGTTCGGCGCCCTCGGCGTCCAGGTAGACGTCGCCGCAGAACAGGTCGTACCGCAGGGCGCGCACGGGGGCGGTGCGGTAGTCGGTCTGCGGGGGGTCGGGGAAGCGGTTGGAGAGGGAGTAGCCGAGCTCGATCACGTAGGCCATTGTCGGGGAGTGGGCGGGTAACCGATAACCGGGTGACCTCGGCGGGGGTCGCGCGGGATGATGGGCGCATGTCCGAGCCCATCCGCGTACGGGGGTCGGTGGTCGTCCCCGACGCCGAGCTCGTCTGGCGCTTCTCGCGTTCCTCCGGCCCCGGTGGCCAGCACGTCAACACCTCCGACTCCAAGGCGGAGCTGCGGTTCGACCTGGTCGCCTCGAAGGCGCTGCCCGAGGTGTGGCGCACCCGCGCCCTGGAGCGGCTGGCGCACCGCCTGGTGGACGGCCGGGTGCTGGTGATCCAGGCCTCGGAGTTCCGCTCGCAGTGGCGCAACCGGGAGGCGGCCGCGGTGCGGCTGGGGGTGGTGCTGAGCGAGGCGTGCGCGCCGCCGCCGAAGGCCCGCCGGGCGACCAGGCCGAGCCGGGGGATGGTGGAGCGGCGGCTGGAGAACAAGCGGCACCGTTCCGACCTCAAGCAGGGCCGGCGGTCGCCGCGCGGCGAGTAGGGCGGACCGCCGGGTGGTAGTGCCGCCTGGCGAACCGTTTCAGCCCAGCGTGCGGTAGCCGCCGCGGAAGTAGAGCAGCGGGCGGCCGCCGGGGGTGGGGACCACGGCTTCCAGCACGCGGCCGATCAGCAGGGTGTGGTCGCCCGCGGGTATCCGCTGTTCGGTGCGGCACTCGACGGTGGCCAGCGCGCCCTCGATCAGCGGGGCCCCGGTGCGGGCGCCGCGGTGGTGCGGGGTGTCCGCGAACAGCAGCCGGTCGCTGAGCCGGCCCTTCATGGCGAAGCGGGAGCCGAGCGCCTTCTGTCCCTCGGTGAGCACCGAGACCGCCCAGGTGTCGTTCCGGGAGAGCACCTCGTCCATCCGGGAGTCCTCGCGGACCGAGACCAGCACCAGCGGCGGGTCCAGGGACACCGAGAGGAAGGACGTGGCGGTCATGCCGACGTCCTCGCCGTCCTCCTCGTCGTGGACGGTCACCAGGCTCACGCCGGCGGCGAGCTGGGAGAGGGCTGCCCGGAACTCGTCGGGCGTGGCGTGGGGGGCAGCTTCGGGCTGCGGGGACGGATACACGTACCGCACGGTAGTCGTCGCTCCCGGGTGACGGCATCGGGCCGTGGTCGTAGGACCACGGCCGGGGGGTCGTGCCCGCCGCGGGCCGCCGTCACTCCCAGGGGTGAAGCGCGGGTACCGGCGGGTGCAGTCCGCTTGAGTCCGCGGCCCCCGTGGTCGACCACCAGGAATGTTCCGATGGCGGTTTATGTCCCGCTATGGGGCGGATGAACTGATTAAGGGCGCATTAGTCTTGTGTGATTTAAGTCACAAGTGGCGGCCTATTGCTGACCGAGCGTGCCGAACGCTGTGCTCCCTGTGATTCAGTTCTTCTGGCAATCGGACGATAACCAATCAAGAACTATCCGAAGCAGCCGGGGAGCCCCCGCATGGAAGCCGAGTCGGAGCCGTACGTCCGTCTCGCGACCCTCCGCACCTTGCACCGGGTCGTGGCGGACCTCAACGCTGCCCGCAGCCTGGCGGGCACGCTGCAGGCCGTCGTCGAGGGCGCGGTGCACGGACTCGGCTTCGACGCCGCCGCGGTCAGCCTGGTCCGGCCGGACGGCGACCTGGTGGTGGCGGCCGTCTGGGAGCTGGAGGAGAGCCCGATGGGCGGGCCCTCGGTGCTGCTCGGCCAGGTCGGCTCGCGGGAGTCCTGGGACCGGCTGCTCGGGGTCAGCGACCACTGGGGCACCCTGCGCTTCCTGCCGTACGACCGCGGCTGGGCCGTCGCCAGCGACATCCCGCGCTGGATCGGCGACGGACCGCTGCCCGTCTACGCCAACGACTGGCACCCCGCCGACGGACTGCTCGCCCCGATGTACAGCGCGGGCGGGGACCTGCTCGGCGTGCTCTCGGTGGACCGCCCGCGCAGCGGCAAGCGGCCCGGGGCGTGGACCCGCGAGGCCCTGGAGATGTTCTCGCTGCAGGCCTCCATCGCGATCGGCAACGCCCGGCTGCGGGCCGAGATGCAGCGCGCGCTGGCCCGGCTGGAGAAGGAGCAGCAGGCCCTGCGGGCCAGCGAGGAGAGCTTCCGGCAGGCCTTCGAGTACGCGCCCAGCGGGATGGCCATCACCGAACTCCACGGCGCCGGGCGCGGCCAGCTGACCAGGGTCAACGACGCGCTCTGTCGACTGCTCGGCCGCCCCCGCGCGGTGCTGCGCCAGCAGAGCTTCGCCGACCTCGTGCACCCCGAGGACCGGGCCCTGTTGGAACGCACCAGCGCCGAGAGCGGCCGGGCGGAGCTGAGGCTGTCCCGGCGGGACGGCGGCTACCAGTGGGTCTGCCTGCGCAACTCGATCGTGGCGGACGCGGCCGAGGGCCCGAGCTTCCTGCTCACCCACGTCGAGGACATCGAGGACCGCAAGCGCCACGAACTCCAGCTCGCCCACCGGGCCAGCCACGACGCGCTCACCGGCCTGCCCAACGGCGCCGAGCTCAAGGCCCGGCTGGCCCGCCGGCTCTGCGCCGAGCCGCAGCCGGTCGGCGCCGCCGCCCCCGCGCTGACCGCCGAGGTCGGCTACCCGCAGCCGTACGCCTACCCGGCCGACACCTACAGCGCGCACGCGGCGTACGAGGGCCTGGAGGGCGTGGACCCGTACCCGGGGCCGGTGCACGGCTACGGCGCGCTGGAGGGCGGGCCGGCGCCCGGGCTCGGCGCGGGGTACGGGGAGCACGTGCACGCCGTGGTGCCGGCCGAGTACGGGCCGAGCGGCGAGGCCTGGTCGGTGCCGTTCCGCTCCGGCCCGGCGGCCCCGGCCGACAAGGGGCTCGCGGTGCTCTTCTGCGATCTGGACGGCTTCAAGTCGATCAACGACCGGTTCGGCCACAACGCGGGCGACTCGGTGCTGGTCGAGGTCGCCCGGCGGCTGAGCGGGGCGGTCCGGGACGGCGACACGGTGGCCCGGCTGGGCGGCGACGAGTTCGTGGTGCTGGCCGACGGCATCGGCCGCGAGGAGGCCAAGGACCTGGCCCACCGGCTGCGCAACGCGATCATCCCGCCGATGCGGATCGACGGCCGGGCGATGCGGGTCGGGGTGAGCCTCGGGGTGGGCTGGGCCGGCTGCGGGATGAGCATCGAAGAGGTGCTGCACACCGCGGACGAGCGGATGTACGACGAGAAGCGGGCCCGGGGCGGGGCCGTGCGGGGCGCGCGCGGCGAGCGCTCGCACCGGCGCGCGGGCTGACGACGGGGCTCGCGGCGCCTGCTCAGCGGCCGGCGGGAGGGGGTGGGCGCCGGGCGCCCGGGAACGCGCAGGTTACCCACGGGTTGTCAAGGGTTCTTTTCCTGCTGTCAGGTACGGCAGGTAGGGTGCCCGGTACGACAGCGTCCATGATCTGCGCCGCCCGCGCGCGGCGCACACCGGATGGGGGAACAGACCACCGTGACGACCGCCGGCGACAACGGATTGCCCGAGGGCCAGGGGGGCGGTGCCCCACAGGACGACGACCCGTTCGGCTACCTCTACCGGCCGGCCGACGGCTCCACCGGGCAGCCGGCCGAGCCGCAGCAGGGGGTTCCCCGGACGTCGTACAGCCGCCCGATGGAGGTCGGCCGGGCGCAGTACGGTGCGCCGCGCGCCCAGCAGCCGCCGTACGGCCAGCCCGGTCCCGCGCAGCCGCCCTACGGCCAGCAGGGGATGCCCCCGCAGGGCCAGTACGGCCAGCCCGGTGTGCCGCCGCAGGCCGAGTACGGCGCGCCCGCCCAGCAGACCCGCTACGCCGAGCACTCCCGGCCGCAGCCGGGGGACGAGCGGCCGAGCAGCGGCCGGAGCAAGGGCGCCGTGATCGGTGCGGTCGCCGTGGTCGCGGCGATCGCGATCGGTGCCGGGATCGCGCTCTCCACCGGTGACCCGGACGCGGACAAGACCGCCAAGGGCGGCACCACCAGCGCCGCCCCGCCGGCGCCCAGCGGTGCCGCGACGCCGAGCGGGACCGGCTCGGCCTCGCCCTCGGCGAGCGCCACGGTCTCGGCCGGCCCGGCGACCGTGGACGCCGGCCAGTTGCAGGGGCAGAACGCGCCGTCCGGCAACAGCGTCAAGGGCGCCAAGTCCGCCGACGGCAGCTACCTGACGCTCCAGCAGGGCGGCACCGTCACCTGGAACGGCCAGATCGCCGCGGCCGGCACGTACAAGCTCACCGTGCACTACAACAACGCCGGCGGGGACGTGAAGGGCGCGGCCGCGGTCAACGGCAAGGACTGGCCGAACGGGCTGACGTACCGGAACTACTCGCCCGGCAAGGACCCGGCGTCGTCCTGGTACACCACCTGGATACTGCCGCAGTTCCAGGCCGGGGCGAACTCGGTCAGCTTCACGGTGCCCTCCGGGCCGATCCTGATCGACCAGATCACCGTCGAACCGAGCAGCTGAGGCCCGGTCGAGAACGCGGACGGCCGCCCACCCCCGCCGGGGGAGGGCGGCCGTCGCCGTTGTTCAGGCCGACCTGACGGTGGGGAAGCGGTCGCCGCCGACGGCCCAGCGGCCGCGGCGCATCACGGCGACCAGGTCGTAGGTGTCGGAGTCGAGGACGACGAGGTCGGCGAGCTTGCCGGTCTCCAGGGAGCCGACCGAGTCGGCGAGGCCGAGCAGGCGGGCCGGGGTGGCGCTGAGCGACTCGACGGTCTGGGCGAGGGACAGGCCGTTGACGGTCACCGAGCGCTTGAAGGCCACGTCCAGGGTGAGCGTGGAGCCGGCGATCGCGCCGCCCTCGACCAGCCGGGCGACGCCGTTCTCGACGCGGACCTGGAGGGGGCCGAGGGGGTAGAGGCCGTCGCCCATGCCGGCGGCGCCCATGGCGTCGGTGATGAGGGCGACCCGGTCGGGGCCGGCGGTGCCGTAGGCGAGGTCGAGGACGGAGGGGTGGAGGTGGACGCCGTCGTTGATGAGTTCGACGGTGACGCGTTCGTCCTCCAGGAGGGCGACGATGGGGCCGGGGGCGCGGTGGGCGATGCCGGGCATGGCGTTGAAGAGGTGGGTGGCGACGGTGGCGCCGGCGTCGATGGCTTCGAGGGTGGTGGCGTAGTCGGAGTCGGTGTGGCCGACGGCGGCGATGACGCCGAGGTCGGCGAGCATGCGGACGGAGTCGAGGCCGCCGGGGAGTTCGGGGGCGAGGGTGACCATCCTGGCGTGGCCGCGGGCGGCGTCGACGAGTTTGCGCACCAGGGCGGGGTCGGGGTTGCGCAGCAGGTCGGGGCGGTGGGCGCCGCAGCGGTTGTGGGAGATGAAGGGGCCCTCGAAGTGGACGCCGGCGAGGGTGCCGTCCTCGGCGAGTTCGGAGAGGACGGCGGCCTGGCGGGCGACTTCGTCGATCTCGCCGGTGACGGTGGAGGCGACGGTGGTGGTGGTGCCGTGGGCGAGGTGGGTGCGGGCGGCGTGCAGGGCCTCCTCGGCGATGCCGGAGGCGTAGGAGGCGCCGCCGCCGCCGTGGACGTGCAGGTCGACGAAGCCGGGGACGACGGTGTGGCCGGTCAGGTCGAGGTCGCCCGGTTCGGCTTCACCGCCGCTCGCCGCGGGGGAGAGGGCGGCGATGCGCTCGCCCTGGACGGCCAGGCGGCCGCCGTCGACGACCCCGCCGGGCAGGACGAGCCGGGCGCCGGACAGGGCAGTGCGGTCACGGTCCGCGCTGGTCACGCGGTCACCTCCATCGAGAGCAGGTCCCAGGCGAGCAGGCCGGCGCCCAGGGACGCGGCGGTGTCTTTGAGCATGGCGGGTACGACCTTCGGGGGCATCTGGAAGGTCAGGCGCTCGGTGACCGCAGCGCGCAGCGGGGTGAAGAGCGTGTCGCCGGCCTCGGCCAGTCCGCCGCCGACGATGACCGTGGACGGGTCGAGCAGGCTCTGGGCCAGCACGATGCCGTCGGCCAGCGCGTCGACCGCGTCCTGCCAGACGGCGCGGGCGCGGTCGTCCCCGGCGTCCACCGCGGCGGCGCAGGATGCCGCGTCGGCGTCGGGGTCACCGCTGGCCTCGGCCCAGGCGCGGGAGACGGCCGAGGCGGAGGCCAGCGTCTCCAGGCAGCCGCGGGCGCCGCAGCCGCACTGCGGGCCGCCGGGGCGGACCACGACGTGGCCGATCTCGCCGCCGAAGCCGTGCGCGCCGGCCTCGATCCGGCCGCCGATGCCGATGGCGCCGGCGATGCCGGTGCCGAGGGCGACGAACAGGAAGCGGTCGACGCCCTGACCCGCGCCGATCCGCCCTTCGGCCAGCCCGCCGGAGCGCACGTCGTGGCCGAGGGCGACCGGCAGGCCCCCGAGGCGCTCGCCGAGCAGCTCGCGCAGCGGGAGGTCGCGCCAGCCGAGGTTGGCGGAGAAGACCGCGATCCCGTTCTTCTCGTCGATCGTGCCGGGCACGGCCACGCCGGCCGCCAGCGGGGCGTGCCCGAAGCGGGCGCGGCCCTCGTCGGCGAGGTCGGCGGCGAAGCCGAGGATGGCGGCGACGACGGCGTCGGTGCCGTGTTCCCGCCCGGTCGGTCGGCGTGCTTCGAACAGCACGGAGCCGTCCTGGGCGAGCAGCGCGGCCTTCATGCCGGTGCCGCCTACATCGAGTGCGATGACGTGCTTCACGGAGGACAGTTTCCCTTGGTCGGGTCGAAGAGGTCTAGTCCAGTTGTCGGATTGGTCTGGTCCATACTGGGTGAGCTTTGTCTCGGCTGCGGCGGTGTGCGCGGCTTTGTGCCCCGGAGTCCGGCTGAGGGCCTCCGTTCGCCTGTTGTTGCGCATCGTGCAATGAACCAGGGCACTTCGGTAACTACTCGACGGGCGGGGGCGAGTGGTGTGGACCAGTGTGCGAGCGGTTTGGGAGTGTGGCGCTCCCCCCTGCCGGATTCCCTCGTCCGGCTGTAGTTCCCTCTGAAGGCGGTACCCGCGTTGGACAGGCGCGCCCACGTTTCCCTCCGTGTGCTCGGTACGGCGTTGGCCGGAGCACTGGTGCTCACCACGGTCAGCGCGTGCAGCGGGCAGGGCGACGGGCCGGTCACGCTCAAACTGGTCGCCGCGGACTACGGGGAGAACGCCGAGACCGGCTCCAAGCACTACTGGGACGAGGTCTCCAAGGCCTTCGAGGCGGCCAACCCCGGCATCAAGGTCCAGGTCGAGGTCGACAGCTGGACCGACATCGGCAAGAAGGTCGACGACATGATCGCGGCCGGGAAGTCGCCCGACCTGCTGCAGACCGGCGGCTTCGCCGAGCAGGTCGCGGCGGACCGGCTGTACGCGGCCGCGGACGTCCTCTCGATGGACACCCAGGCCAAGTTCATGGACAACTTCTCGCACGCCGGGCAGGTGCTGGGGACCCAGTACGGGATCCCCTTCGTCTCCTCCTCGCGGGTGCTCTTCTACAACAAGGCGATCTTCAAGCAGGCCGGGATCACCCAGCCGCCGACCACCTGGAACGAGCTGCGGGCCGCGGCCGAGAAGATCAAGGCCAAGGTGCCCGGGGTGACCCCGTACGGGCTGCCGCTGGGGCCCGAGGAGGCGCCGGCCGAGTCGATGCTGTGGACGCTGAGCGGGGGCGGCTCGCTCTCGGACGACGTCGGCAACTACACCATCGACAGCGACCAGAACCAGGCGACCTTCACCTGGCTCAAGAACAACCTGGTCAGCACCGGGCTGACGTACCCGGACCCCGGCAAGATGAACCGCACGCCGGTGTTCCAGGACTTCGCCTCCGGGAAGGTCGCGATGCTCAACGGGCACCCGACCCTGCTGCGGATGGCGTCCGCCGGGAAGATCGACTTCGGGACGGCGGTCATCCCGAAGAAGGACGGCGTGGGGAGGACCGGGAGCCTCGGCGTCGCGGACTGGATGATGGCGTTCAAGGCCAACGGGCACAAGAACGAGATCAAGAAGTTCCTGTCCTTCGTCTACACCAAGGACTACCAGCTCAAGTTCGACGAGCAGTACAACCTGCTGCCGGTGACCCAGGACGCCTTCAACCAGATGTCCTCGGACCCCAAGCACGAGGACCTCAAGCAGTTCGCGGTGGGGCTGACCAACGCCAGCTTCTACCCGTTCGGGGACCCGGCCTGGGGTGAGGTCAGCAACCGGATCAAGACGGGGATCGGGCAGGCCGTGACCGGGGACCCGAAGCAGGTGCTGCAGGGGCTGCAGGACGCGGCGATGAAGGAAGCGGGCCGGGTCCGCAAGCAGTGAGGCCCCCTGCCGGGGGCGGGGGGCTCACCGCGAGGGCCGGTGCCGGGGCGGGGTCAGGGGAGCGTGATCGCGTAGGCCTTGCGGAGGGTCTCGTGGACCGTCCAGGTGGTGCGGTCGCCCTCGCGCAGGACGGCGCAGTCGCCGGGGCCGACGGACAGGGTCGGGCCGCCCTCGATCTCGATGGTGGCCCGGCCGCTCAGCACCACGAACATCTCGTCGGCCTCGACGTCGGTGACCACGCCCGGGGTGATCTGCCAGATGCCGCGCAGCTGGCGGCCGTCGGGGGACTCGGCGAGGACCTTTCCGGTGACCTCGGGGGTGCCGGAGACGATCTGGGACGGGTCGAGGGGCTCGGGGTCGAGGTCGGCGGTGGGGATGTGGACGGCGAAGCTGGTCATGGGGGTGACGCTAGCCGGGCGGGGGCACCGGGGTGGGGGGCAGAGTGTGTCGGGGGCGCGTCCGAGAATGACACTTCGTAGGTCCGTGGGGGATGCGGGGGGATGTGCGGAGGTGGTGCGTGGTGGGCGAGCCGAGTGGGCTGAGTGAGCGGGACCGGGCGGTGCTGGCGCTGGAGGGGCGGCAGTGGCGGACGGCGGGGGCCAAGGAGCGGGCGATCCGGGAGGAGCTGGGGCTCTCCTCCACGCGGTACTACCAGGTGCTGAACGGGTTGTTGGACCGGGAGGAGGCGTTGGCGTTCGCGCCGGTGCTGGTGAATCGGTTGCGGCGGGTGCGGGAGGGGCGGCGGGGGGCGCGGTGACGGCCGCTGCGCGGGGCTGTTGGTGGGTGGGGGGCTTTCGGGAGGGTGGGTGGGTCCGGCAGCGCGTCCCTCTCGCCTCGGTCGGGTGGGGAGGGGGAGGGGGTGCTGTGGGTGGGGTGGGTGCGGGCTTCGCCCTGCGCGGGGCCGGGGTGGGGGTGCCGGTTCCGGGGCGGGGTATGGGTGTCGGTATGGGTCTTGACGAGATGGTGGTGCCGGCGACCGAGGCCGGGCGGGACGGGTTGCGGGCGGTTCTGGCGGCGCCCGGTGAGGCGGTGGTCGCCCTGGACTTCGACGGGACGTTGGCGCCGATCGTGGCGGATCCCTCGCGGGCGCGGGCGCATCCGGGCGTGGTGGGGGCGTTGCGGGGGTTGGCGGCGGTGGTGGGGGCCGTCGTGGTCGTGACCGGGCGGCCGGCGGGGTTGGCGGCGGAGTACGGGGGGTTCGCCGGGGTGCCGGGGCTGGTGGTGCTGGGGCACTACGGGGCCGAGCGGTGGGAGGCGGGTGAGCTCTCGGCGCCGGAGGTGCATCCGGGGGTGGCCGGGGTGCGGGGCGCGTTGCCGGGGGTGTTGGAGCGGGTGGGGGCGCCCGAGGGGACGTGGGTGGAGGACAAGGGGCGCTCGGTGGCGGTGCACACGCGGCGTACGGCGGAGCCGGAGCGGGCGCTGGAGTCGTTGCGCGGACCGGTGGGGGAGTTGGCGGCCGAGTACGGGCTGGTGGTGGAGCCCGGGCGGCTGGTGCTGGAGTTGCGGCCGCCGGGGGTGGACAAGGGGGCGGCGCTGACCGGGTTCCTGCGCGAGCGCGGGGCGCGGGCGGTGCTGTACGCGGGGGACGACCTGGGGGACGTGGCGGCGTTCCGGGCGGTGGAGGAGTTGCGGGGGCAGGGGCTGGCCGGGCTGTTGGTGTGTGCCGGCGCGGTGGGGGACGCGCCGGTGCGGGAGCTCGCCGACCTGGCGGACGTGGTGGTCGACGGGCCCGACGGGGTGGTGGAGCTGTTGGGGGCGCTGGGGGAGGCCCTCAGAGGGCGTTGAGCTGGTCGAGGAACCACTGCTGCGGGGGGAGCGCGGTGGCCGCGGCGGCCAGGCGCTTGGTGCGGTCGGCGCGTTCCCCGGGGCTCATGGTGAGGCCGGTGTGCAGGGCCTCGGCGGTGGCGATGACGTCGTACGGGTTGACGGTGAGGGCGTCGTCGCCGAGTTCGGCGTGGGCGCCGGCCTCGCGGGACAGGACGAGGGCGCAGCCGTGGTCGGAGACCACCGGGACCTCCTTGGCGACCAGGTTCATGCCGTCCCGGATCGGGTTGACGAGGGCCACGTCGGCGAGGCGGTAGGCGGCGAGGCTGCGCGGGAAGTCGTCGTTGACGTGCAGGATCAGGGGCTGCCAGGCGGGGGTGGCGAACTCGGCGTTGATGGCGGCCGCGAGGCGTTCGACGGCGGCGGTGTAGTCGCGGTACTCGGCGAGGTCGGTCCGGGACGGGTAGGCGAAGGCGATGTGGACCACCCGGTCGTGCCACTCGGGGCGGGTGCGGAGCAGGTGCCGGTAGGCCTGGAGGCCGCGGACGATGTTCTTGCTCAGCTCGGTGCGGTCGACCCTGACGATGGTGCGGCGGTCGCCGACGGCGGTGCGCAGGGCGGCGAGGCGTTCGTCGACGTCGGGGCGGTGGGCGCGTTCGCGCAGGAAGTCGGCGTCGGCGCCGAGGGCGTGCACGCCCAGGTGGGTGGTGCGGCCCCCGTGGGTGACGGTGAGGGCGGCCGGGTCGAAGGCGGCGCCGAGCAGGTCCTCGCAGCAGGCGGCGAAGGCGCGGGCCCAGCGTTCGGTGAGGAAGCCGGCCCGGTCGGCGCCGAGGATGCCGGTCAGGACGGCCCGGGCGACGTCGTCGGGGAGCAGCCGGTAGTACTCGGGCGGCGCCCACGGGGTGTGGGAGAAGTGGCCGATCCGCAGGTCGGGGCGGGCTTCGCGGAGCAGCGCCGGGGTGAGGGAGAGGTGGTAGTCCTGGACCAGGACGGCGGCTCCCGGGGCGGCCTCGGCGGCGAGGGCGTCGGCGAAGGCGGCGTTGTACGCCTGGTAGGCGGCCCACTCGGTGCGGAAGCCGGCGTCGAAGGAGGGCGCGGTGGGGGTCGCGTAGAGCAGGTGGTGGACGAACCAGAGGGTGGAGTTGGCGACGCCGTTGTAGGCGCGGGCGAAGGTCTCCGGGTCGATGTCGAGCATCCGTACGGCCTGTCCGCCGACCTCGTGCCCGGCGAGGTCGAGGCGGCCGGCGGGGGCCTCCCGGGCGGCTCTGCGGTCGGCGTCGCTCAGCGCGGCACAGACCCAGACGGCGGTGGGGTCGTCGATCGCGGACAGGCCGGAGACCAGGCCCCCGCCGCCGCGGCGCAGGGTCAGCGTGCCGTCGTCGGCGGTGCCGAAGGACACCGGTCCCCGGTTGGAGGCCACCAGGACGGGGGCGGTTCCGGTCGCACTCGAACGTTCGGTCGTGAGATCGCCCATGGTTGGGATGTTGCCGGGGGGTCGGGGCGGCAAACCCGTCAACGGCGGGTGGCGTATTCCGGGACGGTGTGCATCGGGGGGCGTTCCAGGGCCGTCACGGGGTGGGTGTGGGCGGTGAAGGCGCGGGTGTGGGGGTCGCGGGTGAACTGGGTGAGGTGGGGGTGGACGAGGTCGGCGGAGGCCTTGAGGCGGTGGGAGCGGTCGAGGCGTTCCAGGGCGGTGCGGTAGATGGTGGCGGCCATCCGGCCGAGGGCCTGGCCGTCCTGGTGGCGGTGGTGCCGCACGCCGACGTCGACCTGGGCCAGCGCGTCGAGGCCGACCTGGTCCAGGGCGTCGACCAGGAGGCCGAGTTCGACGCCGTAGCCGGTGGGGAAGGGCAGCCGTTCGAGCAGTGAGCGGCGGGCCGCGTACTCGCCGCCGAGGGGCTGGACGAAGCCGGCGAGTTCCGGCCAGTGGAGGTTGAGCAGGGGGCGGGCGACGAGTTCGGTGACCCGGCCGCCGCCGGCCGGGACGATCGCGCCGCTTTCGGTCTCGAGCGGGCGGTCGTACATGGCCTTGACCAGGTGGATGCCGGGGTCGGTGAGCAGCGGGCCGACGATGCCGGAGACGAAGGCCGGGTCGAACTCGCGCAGGTCGGCGTCGATGAAGCAGACGATGTCGCCGTGGGTGACCAGAAGGGAGCGCCAGAGCACCTCGCCCTTGCCGGGGACGGCGGGCAGCCGGGGGAGGATCCGGTCGCGGTGTTCCACCCGGGCGCCGGCCTCGGCGGCGACGGCGGCGGTGGCGTCGGTGGAGCCGGAGTCGACCACGACGAGTTCGTCGACGAGCGGGATCCGGTCCATGAGCTCGCGCCGGACGGTGCGGACGATGTCGCCGACGGTGGCCTCCTCGTCGAGGGCGGGGAGGACGACGCTGACCGTCCGGCCGGTACGCCGTTTGGCGGCGAGGAGGGCGTCGACCGGCCGCTCGGCCGCGCTCCACGAGCGGCGGCGGAGCCAGGACGCCGCCTGTGGGAGGAGGGCGTGGGTCGGTTCGGCGGGCACGGTGACTCTCCTCGGCGGGATCGGGTGGGACGGGTCATCTCGCTTGGCGGACGGTCCCGTTCAGGGTTGGCGCCTTCGGATACAGTCTTCGTACAGCGGTCGGACCTTTGCACGCCGGGGTCGCCGCTGCGCACCACCACAATTTCACAAGCTCATCCAGAGGGACTGAGGGAACGGCCCGTTGACGTCCCGGCAACCTTCTCGCTCGGCTGTCGTTGACAGGCCCCGGCGGGACAGGTGCCAATTCCGGCCTGTGGCGCGACCGCGCCGCGGGGAAGATGAGGAGAGAGGCCTCCGCCATCATGGCTATCGACATCGCCGCACCTGTTTCCGTCGACCTCGGCCCCGCCGCCGCCCTGTCCTGTCGGGAGTGCGGAACCCGCTTCCCGCTCGGCCCCAGCTTCGCCTGTGTGGAGTGCTTCGGGCCGCTGGAGATCGCCTACGAGTTCGGCAGCGAGCGCGCCGAGGAGCTGCGCAAGCGGATCGAGTCCGGCCCCGCGTCCATCTGGCGGTACGCGCCGCTGCTGCCGGTGCCGGCCGACGTCGCCTCGAAGCCCAACCTGAACCCCGGCTGGACCCCGCTGGTGAAGGCGGACAACCTGGGCCGGGAGCTCGGGTTCACCGCCCAGCTGCACGTCAAGGACGACTCGGGCAACCCGACGCACTCGTTCAAGGACCGGGTGGTGGCCTGCGCGATCGAGGCGGCCCGGGCGTTCGGCTACACCACGCTGTCCTGCTCGTCGACCGGCAACCTGGCCGGTGCGGTGGGTGCGGCGGCGGCCCGGGCCGGGTTCCGCTCCTGCGTGTTCATCCCGCACGACCTGGAGCAGGGCAAGGTCGTGATGGCCGGGGTGTACGGCGGTGAGCTGGTCGGCATCGAGGGCAACTACGACGACGTGAACCGGTTCTGCTCGGAGCTGATCGGGGACCCGGCCGGCGAGGGCTGGGGCTTCGTCAACGTCAATCTGCGGCCGTACTACGGCGAGGGCTCCAAGACGCTGGCCTACGAGATCTGCGAGCAGCTCGGCTGGCGGCTGCCGGAGCAGATCGTCATCCCGATCGCCTCGGGCTCGCAGCTGACGAAGATCGACAAGGGTCTGCAGGAGCTGATCAAGCTGGGCCTGGTGGAGGACCGGCCGTACCGGATCTTCGGCGCCCAGGCCGAGGGCTGCTCGCCGGTGTCGGCGGCGTTCAAGGCCGGCCGGGACGTGATCAGGCCGGTGAAGCCGGACACCATCGCCAAGTCGCTGGCGATCGGCAACCCGGCGGACGGCCCGTACGTGCTGGACATCGCCCGCCGGACCGGCGGCGCGGTGGAGGACGTCACGGACGCGGAGGTGGTGGCGGCGATCCGGCTGCTGGCCCGGACCGAGGGGATCTTCGCGGAGACCGCGGGCGGGGTGACCGTCGGCGTGTTGAAGAAGCTCGTGGAGACCGGTCAGCTGGACCCGTCCAAGGAGACCGTCGCGATCAACACCGGGGACGGCCTGAAGACGCTGGACGCCGTCTCCGAGGCGGGCATGACCGCCGTCATCCGCCCGACGCTGGACTCCTTCCACGCCGCCGGCCTCGCGTCCGTCTGATCCACCCCCCCACCCCGCTAGGAGAGTCATGAGCGCCAACGTCCGCATCCCCACCATCCTGCGCACCTACACCGGCGGTGCGGCCGAGGTGCCCGCCGAGGGGGCCACCCTGGGCGAGGTCATCGCCGACCTGGAGCGCAACCACGCGGGCATCGCGGCCCGGATCCTGGACGACACCGGCAAGCTGCGCCGCTTCGTCAACGTGTACGTGAACGACGACGACGTGCGGTTCGCCGAGGGTCTGGCGACCGGGATCGCGGACGGTGCGAGCGTTTCGATCATTCCGGCGGTGGCCGGCGGCTGCTGAGCCGTTCCCGCTTCCCGGCCGTCCGCGCGTACGGAATTCCGCTCTCCGTACGCGCGGACGGCCGTCGGCATTTCGGTGGGAATATTTTCGGTCCGAGTCGGAGTAGAGTGTGGCTCTGCTGGGAACAGGGCTTCCCCTTCCGGCGGTGGGTGCTTCGCCGGAGCCCGTCCGGGCGCTGAGACCGGCCCGGGGCCCGGGCGGTGAAACATGTCAGGCAGATGTCAGAATTCCTGCAGGCATTTGAGTAATTCGTCCGCTATGTCCGGCGCTAATTGCCGATTTCCTCCCGGTTTGTTCGCTCTTGTCTCTCGACGGGGCTGCGGAATTCCCGGCGGCGGACCCTGTTGCAGAGGGCGTCGATCCGGATACATTCAGCGGCGGTCGACGTAATCAACCGCTCACGGAAGCCGTCCGGCGCCCCCGTGCGGAGGATTGCGGCGTGCACGGCTGCGTCCAGGGGGGGTTCCCCGGGCCGGCCTTCAAACCAGACCCGGGCCCGCGACCTGCTGGCCCGTGAAGGGCCAGCACAGCACTAGGGGAGTTCGGAATGGCTCAGGGCACCGTCAAGTGGTTCAACGCGGAGAAGGGCTACGGCTTCATCGCGGTCGACGGTGGTGCGGACGTCTTCGTCCACTACAGCGCGATCCAGATGGACGGCTACCGCACCCTCGAGGAGGGCCAGCGGGTCGAGTTCGAGATCTCCCAGGGACAGAAGGGCCCGCAGGCGGACATGGTCCGCGCGGCGGTCTGACCTCTTCCGGAACCCAGGAGCTCGGCGCGGCCCACGGCTGGTGACCACTCGCTTCTCGACGGGCCCGTACGACACGCGTCGTACGGGCCCGTTCGCGTTCCCGCGCCGGGCCGTCCGGGGTGCCGGGCGGGGGTGGGCGGGGGTGGGCGGCGGCTCGCGGGTCGGCCGTGGGGCTTGCACTCGACCACCCGGAGTGCTAATCATTGGCGTTAGCACTCACAGTGTGAGAGTGACAGCGGACCGGGTCGGTGAGGCCCCCGGGAGCGGCAGGGGAATGGACCTCCGCACACCAGGGCCGTCCGTCGCGGGCACCCCTTGGTCCGAGCAGTCGACCGTGTCCCGGAGGACCACTTCTGATGGCCAAGATCATCGCCTTTGATGAGGAAGCTCGCCGCGGCCTTGAGCGTGGCATGAACCAGCTCGCCGACGCGGTGAAGGTCACGCTCGGCCCCAAGGGCCGCAACGTCGTGCTGGAGAAGAAGTGGGGCGCCCCCACGATCACCAACGACGGTGTCTCCATCGCCAAGGAGATCGAGCTCGAGGACCCCTACGA
This sequence comes from Kitasatospora sp. NPDC056076, assembly GCF_042266305.1. Classification (NCBI taxonomy): domain Bacteria; kingdom Bacillati; phylum Actinomycetota; class Actinomycetes; order Kitasatosporales; family Streptomycetaceae; genus Kitasatospora; species Kitasatospora sp. NPDC056076. The sequence goes on along the minus strand of NZ_JBHJWG010000016.1, from coordinate 86,251 downwards.
GAAGATCGGCGCGGAGCTCGTCAAGGAGGTCGCCAAGAAGACGGACGACGTCGCGGGTGACGGCACCACCACCGCCACCGTGCTCGCCCAGGCCCTGGTTCGCGAGGGTCTGCGCAACGTCGCCGCCGGCGCCAACCCGATGGCCCTCAAGCGCGGTATCGAGAAGGCCGTCGCCGCCGTCTCGGACCAGCTGCTGGCCCAGGCCAAGGACGTGGAGACCAAGGAGCAGATCGCCTCCACCGCCTCCATCTCCGCCGCTGACACCCAGATCGGCGAGCTCATCGCCGAGGCCATGGACAAGGTCGGCAAGGAAGGCGTCATCACCGTCGAGGAGAGCAACACCTTCGGTCTGGAGCTCGAGCTCACCGAGGGCATGCGCTTCGACAAGGGCTACATCTCCGCCTACTTCGCCACCGACCTGGAGCGCATGGAGGCGACGTTCGAGGACCCGTACATCCTCATCGCCAACTCCAAGATCGGCTCGGTCAAGGACCTGCTCCCGCTGCTGGAGAAGGTCATGCAGAGCGGCAAGCCGCTCGTCATCATCGCCGAGGACGTCGAGGGCGAGGCCCTGTCGACCCTGGTCGTGAACAAGATCCGCGGCACCTTCAAGTCCGTCGCCGTCAAGGCCCCGGGCTTCGGCGACCGCCGCAAGGCCATGCTCGGCGACATCGCCATCCTCACCGGTGGCACCGTGATCTCCGAGGAGGTCGGCCTCAAGCTGGAGAACGCCGGCATCGACCTGCTGGGCACCGCCCGCAAGGTGGTCATCACCAAGGACGAGACCACCATCGTCGACGGTGGCGGCGACAGCGACCAGGTCGCCGGCCGCGTGAACCAGATCCGCGCCGAGATCGAGAACAGCGACTCGGACTACGACCGCGAGAAGCTCCAGGAGCGCCTCGCCAAGCTGGCCGGCGGCGTGGCCGTCATCAAGGCCGGCGCGGCCACCGAGGTGGAGCTCAAGGAGCGCAAGCACCGCATCGAGGACGCCGTCCGCAACGCCAAGGCCGCCGTCGAGGAGGGCATCGTCGCCGGTGGTGGCGTCGCGCTGCTGCAGGCCGGTGTCGCCTTCGACAAGCTGGAGCTGGAGGGCGACGAGGCCACCGGTGCCAACATCGTCAAGGTCGCGCTGGAGGCCCCGATCAAGCAGATCGCGACCAACGCCGGCCTGGAGGGTGGCGTCGTGGTGGAGAAGGTGCGCAACCTCCCCGCCGGTCACGGCCTGAACGCCGCCACCAACGAGTACGTCGACCTGGTCGCCGCGGGCATCATCGACCCGGCCAAGGTCACCCGCTCCGCGCTGCAGAACGCCGCCTCCATCGCGGCGCTGTTCCTCACCACCGAGGCCGTCATCGCCGACAAGCCGGAGAAGGCCGCCGCGGCCGCCGGCGGCGGCATGCCGGGCGGTGACATGGACTTCTGATCCTGATCGGACTCCGATCGGATCGGCTGATCCTCGTCCGCGTGGGCGGTTCCCTTCGGGGGGCCGCCCACGCGGCGTTTCCGCCCCGGGGCGTTCCGGCTCCGGGGCGTTGCGGCCCCGGACCCGTTTTGAAGCCACGGGCGGGCCGCGGAGAATGGACGGATGGCTTCCGACGACATCGAGACCGCCCTGCACAACGCCCGGGCCCAGATCCTGGCCGACCTCACCGCGCGGGACGTGGCGGACGCCGCCGTCGTCTCGCTGGTGGAACAGGCCGTCACCCACCGCCGCTGGTGGCTGGAGCAGTGGCCGGACGGCACCGAGTACGTGCTCGGGCTGGTCGCCCAGGACGTCCAGGACGCGCTGCTGGAGGCGTACGGCCGGTGGCCGCTGTGCACCGGCTGCGCGGCCGACGGGGACCCGCACGCGCTGAGCGTGGAGCCCGAGCTGGGGCCGGAGCCGCACTGGGTGTGCGGCAAGCAGGGAGCCGTGGTGGCGCCGGTGGGGGAGCTGGGTTAGTCCTCCAGGCGCTGGAGTTCGGTGGTGAGGTTGGTGCGGGCCGGTTCGGCGAGGCGCCGGTGGGCGTCGGGGGTGCGGTAGAGGGCCGGGAGCGCCAGCAGGTGGCGCAGGACGGCGGCGCGGCCGGTGCGGAAGTCCGGCTCGGGGACGAAGGCGTACTCCTCCCGGACGGCGGCCGCGTACGCCGCGTAGGCCTCGGGGGTGCCGCCGAGGACGGCGAGGTCCGCGTCGCAGAGCACCTCGCCGTCGCGGTCGCCGGGGGCCGGGTCGTGGCCGACGGTGAGCAGGACCAGCCGTTCGACCTCGGCGACGCGCTCGGCGGGCAGGCCGACGGCGGTCAGCGCGCGGACGGCGAGGGCGGCGCTGCGCTCCTCGTTCTCGGTGCGGTCGGGGCGGTACACGGCGTCGTGGAACCAGGCGGCGAGCCGGACGGTGTCGGGGTCGGCCGCGTGCCCGGCGAGCGCGTCGACGTGGCGCAGGACGGCGCGCAGGTGCTCGGCGGTGTGGTACCGGCGGCGCGGGTCCGACCAGCGGCGCAGCAGTTCGCGGCCGTACGGCTCGGGGTCGTCGGTGGCGCCGCAGCGGTGCAGCAGGGCGGTCCAGGCGGTGAGCAGGTCCTCGGTCGGCATGGGGCACATTGTGGCGGGTCGGGTCAGGTCAGGTCGGACCGGATCGGGTCGGATCGGCACGGGCCGGCGCTGGACCTATAGGTAGGTTGACGATATATGTAGTCGTATGACAGAACGCTCCATGCAGGAGCCCACGCTGCTGCTGCTCACCGCCCTGGCCGACCAGCCCAGACACGGCTACGCGCTGATCCAGGAGGTCGCCGCCATCTCGGACGGCCGGGTCAAGATGCGTACCGGCACCCTGTACGGCGCCCTCGACCGGCTGCTGGGCCAGGGCCTGATCGAGGTCGCCGCCGAAGAGGTGGTGGACGGCCGGGCCCGGCGCAGCTACGCGCTGACCGCGGCCGGCCGGGACGCTCTGGCCGCCGAGGCCGGGCGGCTGCGGGCCGTGGCCACCGAGGCGGAGCGGCGGCTGACCAGGATCCGGTCGATGCTGCCGGGCAGGGCCGGGGAACGGCCCGCGACGGGGGGAGGACTCTCATGACCATGCCGGTGATCGGCCCCGCGCCCTCGGCGGTGCTGCGGGCCGCGCTGCGGCTCTACCCGGCGCGCTACCGGCACGAGCGCGGCGAGGAGCTGGCCGAGGTGTTCGCCGACACGACGGCGGCGGGCGGCCGGGTGGCCCTGGCCCGGGAGGTGCTCGGTCTGGCGGTCTACGGGCTGCGGGTGCGGCTGGGGCTGACCGGCGGGTCGGCGGCCGGACGGCTGCTCGCGCTGGTGGCGCCGATGATCGCCGGTGCGGCGGTCGGGGCCACCATGGTGCCCTGGGCCGCCCACCTGGAGCGGACCACCAGGTGGCTCGCCTGGGACGACTCCTTCGGCAACCACGTCCGGGCGTTCGCCCCGCCGGCGGCCGCGCTGCTGCTCGGGGTGGCGGCCCTGCTGGGGCGGTGGACGGCCGTCCGGGTCACCGCGCTGCTGCTGGGCGCCATCGGGCTGTACGACCTGGGCCGGGCCGTCTGGGAGCCGGGCGGCCTCGACGTCTGGTGGGTCGGCTACATCGGGATGGCCACGCTGCCGTTCGTGGTGGCCGCGCTGCTGCTGGCCGTCGCGCCGACCGACCTGCTGCCCCGGCCGAACCTGCGGACCGCCGCTCTGGTGCTGGCCTCGGCGGTCGTCGGCGGGGTGCTGGAGGTGGTCCAGGACTGGGACGACACCAGCTTCCGGCTGGACCTCCAGTGGTTCGTGGTGCTGCTGCTCGCCCCGACCCTGCTGACCTTCGCGGGGCTGCGCGGGCGGACGGGGCCGGCCGCGGTGGGGCTGGCGGTGCTGGTGCTGACCGGGCCCGGCAGCCTGTTCAACATCTGGCGGGAGGCCCGCGGGGTCTCGCACCTGCTGCCGGTGGCGGTGCCGGTGCTGGCCGTGCTGGTCCTGGTGGCGCTGGCGGAGCGGCGGTTCGGTCGGCAGGAGTCCTTCGGGATGGTGCCGGGACGGGTGTGACCGGCTCCGCCCCGGGCCTGCCGCGTCCCCGCCCCCCGGCGTGACCGCACCCCCGCTCCCGGCGTGACCGGAACGGGGGTGCGGGTCTCGCCGGGGGCGGGGGGATGTGGCAGGCTGTCTGATATGTCTAGACCAATTTTCGAAGTCATCGCGCTGACGCCCCAGGACGCCCAGGCAGCCGAGTCCGGCGGCGCCGACCGGCTCGAACTGGTCACCGACATGGCCGCCGACGGACTCACCCCCTCCGTCGAGGACTTCGCCCGGATCCGGGCCGCCGTCGACCTCCCGCTGCGCGTCATGCTCCGGATCCGGGACGGCTTCGCCCCCGGCGACCTCGACGAGCTGTGCGCCCGGGCCGCCGCGCTGCGGGCCGAGGGCGCCGAGGAGTTCGTGCTCGGCTTCCTGGACGCCGGGGGCGCCGTCGACCTGGCCGCCACCACGGCCGTCGCCGAGGCGATCGCCGGCTGCCGCTGGACCTTCCACCGGGCGATCGACCACAGCGCCGACCGGGCCGCGCTGCGCGCCGCCGTCGGGGCCCTGCCCGGGCTGGACACCTTCCTCACCTCCGGCGCGGCCGCCGGGGTGGACGCCGGCCGGGAGGTGCTGTCCGCCGAGCTGGCCCGGGCGGGCGAGCCCGGGTACGCCCAGCGGATCCTGATCGGCGGCGGCCTGCGGGCCGAGCACGTCGAGGGGCTGCGGGCGGAGGGCTTCGACGCCTTCCACGTCGGCGGCGCGGTGCGGGCCGACGGCTGGCTGACGCCGGTCGACGCGGCCAAGGTCGCCGAGTGGCGGGCGATGATCGACGCCTGAACCAGGCGCCCGACCCTGTCGGAGGGGCCGGTCCCGGTGTCGGGACCGGCCCCTCCCGCGCGTTACCCGAGCTGCTCCGGCAGCGGCTCGGCGTGCAGCACCGTCAGGCCGGAGACGGCACGGGTGAGCGCCACGTACAGCCGGCGCAGGCCGGTCCGCTCGTCCGGCTCGCCGGCCACCACGGCGGCCGGTTCGTCCAGCACCACGTAGTCGTACTCCAGACCCTTGGCCAGCGAGGCGGGGACGAGGGTCAGCCGGCTCTCGGCGCTGGTCTCGGTGCCGGGGGAGAGGTGCGCCAGTCCGGCGGCGGTGAGCAGCTCGGCGAGCCGGGGGATCCGGGCGTCGGCGGCGATCAGGCCGGTCGAGCCCTCGTGCTCCAGCGCCTCCCGGCAGGCCGCCAGGACGGCCGCGTCCAGGTCCGGCTCCGCGCCGTCGACCGGGCGGATCTCCAGGGCGCCGGGGGTGTCGCGGACGGAGGTCGCCGGGGCCAGGCCCGGGGCGATCGCGGGCAGCAGCCGGGAGGCGTAGGCGATGACCTCCTCGGGCACCCGGAAGCCCTTGGTCAGCTCCTCCACGTGCGCCTCGGGCTTGCCCAGGTGGTGCAGGGCGTCCGGCCAGCTCGCGGTCGCCCACGGGGTGGTGCCCTGGGCGAGGTCGCCCAGGACGGTCGCCGAGCCGGTGGTGCAGCGGCGGCCGACCGCGCGGTACTGCATGGGGGAGAGGTCCTGGGCCTCGTCCAGCACCACGTGCCCGAGCGAGGGCGTGCGCTGGACGAGGTCCGTCGCCTCGTCGACCAGGACGGCGTCGGCGGGGGTCCAGCGGGCGGTCTTCACCGAGCGGCCGGGCTTGGGCCAGAGCACCGCCCGCTGCTCCTCGGCAGTCAGCACGCCCTCGGCGCACGCGGCCAGGAACTCCGGGTCGGAGAGCAGCCGCAGCACCAGCTTGGCCGGGTCGACGGCCGGCCAGCACTCCTTGACCACGGCCTTGACGGCGGCGTTGCGGGCCACCGCGTCCTGCACCCGGTCGTCCGGGGCCTCGCCGCCCTGCTCCATCTTGAGCAGCACGGTGTGCGCGATGCGCTGCGGCAGGGCGTCCCGGGCGGCGCCGTAGCGGACCTCGCGGGCCTTCAACTCCTCGATGATCCCGATCAGTTCGTGTGCCGGGACACGCCAGCGGCGGGAGCCGCGGACCACCACGCAGGGTTCGGTGGGCAGCGTGATGCCCGCCCGTACGGCCCGGCGGAGCACCTCGGCCATCCGGGCGTCGCCCTTGAGCCGGGCCGCCTCCGGGTCGTCCTCGCCCCGCACCTCGACGTGGGCGACCAGCTGCTGCACGGTGGCCTGGGCGACCTCCAGCTCGCCGAGGGCCGGCAGGACCTGCTCGATGTAGGAGAGGAAGGCGTTGTTCGGCCCGATCACCAGGGTGCCGGTCCGGGCCAGCCGCTCGCGGTGGGCGTACAGCAGGTAGGCGACGCGGTGCAGGCCGACCGCGGTCTTCCCGGTGCCGGGCGCCCCCTGGACGCAGATGGTGCCCGTGATGTCGGAGCGGACGATCTCGTCCTGCTCGGGCTGGATGGTGGCGACGATGTCGCGCATCGGGCCGACGCGGGGCTTCTCGATCTCGGCCGCGAGCAGGGCGGAGGAGGTCTCCTGTTCGGCGGGGTCGGTGAGGTGCTCGTCCTCGTAGGCGGTGAGCTCGCCGCCGGTGTAGCCGAAGCGGCGGCGGCGCTCGACGTCCATCGGGTCCTTGCGGCTGGCCCGGTAGAACGGCTGGGAGACCGGGGCGCGCCAGTCGATCACCATCGGGTCGCCGTCGGCGTCGTGGACGTGCCGGCGGCCGATGTAGAAGTTCTCGCCCCCGCCGCCCTCGCTGAGTTCCTCGCTGACCGCGTGGAGGTAGTCGAGCCGGCCGAAGAACAGCGGGGTGTCGGAGAGGTCGGCCAGGGCGGCGATCCTGGCCTCGATCTGGTTCTGCAGGATGACGGCGGTGACCCAGGTGCCGGTCACGTCGCGGATGTCGAGGGACTGGACGTCCTCGCGCATCGCCCGCAGCGCGGACCGGGACGAGGCCAGGTGGTCGCGCTCGCGCTGGAGCGGGTCGGTGGTGGGGGTGGCGGGCACAGCGAACCTTCCCGGCTGCCCCGGAGGCGGGCGCAGCGGATCGATGGAGCTCACGGTGGGGTACAGCCGACCGGTTGCCGTGCGGTCGGCACCTCCCCCGGCTGCCGGCGGAAAACGCGCCAGGTACCACGGTTCGGGAGGGGGCAGACGGACGATCTTAGACCCGTGCGCCTCGGGGTTCCAGCCCCGCAGGTCTCAGGGGGTGCCGGGGGTCCCGTACACCCGCAGGAGGACGTCCGTCCTGGTGGGTACGGCCTTCGGAGTGATGCCCTGGGCCGTCCGGGTGCCTACCGTTGGAGACATGAGCACCGAGAACCGCAACCCCCGTACGGGCCCGGCCGGCGCGACCGCCGTCCAGGGCCGCCACCGCAACCCGCTGAGCACCGCCGTGCGCAACGTCGGGATCGCGCTGGACACCGCCGCGCGCGTGATCTTCCTCGGGCGCGACGGTGTCCGGTACTGAGGCCCGCTAGAGGACGTCGTCCGCGTCGATGATGCGGTAGGCGTAGCCCTGCTCGGCCAGGAAGCGCTGCCGGTGGGCGGCGAAGTCCTGGTCCACGGTGTCCCGGGCGACCACCGAGTAGAAGTGCGCCGAGTGCCCGTCCGCCTTGGGGCGCAGCACCCGGCCGAGGCGCTGGGCCTCCTCCTGGCGGGAGCCGAAGGTCCCGGAGACCTGGATGGCCACCGTGGCCTCGGGCAGGTCGATCGAGAAGTTCGCGACCTTGGAGACGACCAGGACGCCGATCTCCTTGTTCCGGAAGGCGTCGAAGAGCTTCTCGCGCTGGGCATTGCTGGTCTCGCCCTTGATCACGGGCGCGTCCAGGGCCTCGCCGAGCTCGTCCAGCTGGTCGATGTACTGGCCGATGATCAGCGTCTGGTCCTTCTCGTGCTTCTTGACCAGGGCCTCCACCACCCGCCGCTTGGTCGCCGTGGTGGCGCAGAAGCGGTAGCGCTCCTCCGGCTCGGCGGTCGCGTAGGCGAGCCGCTCGGAGTCGGTCAGGGTGACCCGCACCTCGCAGCAGTCGGCGGGCGCGATGTAGCCCTGGGCCTCGATCTCCTTCCACGGGGCGTCGAAGCGCTTCGGGCCGATCAGGCTGAACACGTCGCCCTCGCGGCCGTCCTCGCGCACCAGGGTGGCGGTCAGGCCGAGCCGGCGGCGGGCCTGGAGGTCGGCGGTGAACTTGAACACCGGCGCGGGCAGCAGGTGCACCTCGTCGTAGACCACCAGGCCCCAGTTGCGGGCGTCGAACAGCTCCAGGTGGGCGTAGACGCCCTTCCGCTTGGTCGTCATCACCTGGTAGGTGGCGATGGTGACCGGGCGGATCTCCTTCCGGGTGCCGCTGTACTCGCCGATCTCGTCCTCGGTGAGCGAGGTGCGCTTGACCAGCTCGTGCTTCCACTGGCGGGCCGAGACGGTGTTGGTGACCAGGATCAGCGTGGTCGACTTGGCGTGGGCCATGGCGGCGGCGCCGACCAGCGTCTTGCCGGCGCCGCAGGGCAGCACCACGACGCCGGAGCCGCCGTGCCAGAAGCCCTCGACGGCCTGGGACTGGTACGGGCGCAGCTGCCAGCCGTCCTCGTCCAGGTCGATCGGGTGCGCCTCGCCGTCCACGTAGCCGGCGAAGTCCTCGGCGGGCCAGCCGAGTTTGAGCAGCACCTGCTTGATCTGGCCGCGTTCGGAGGGGTGCACCACCACGGTGTCGGGGTCGACCCGGGCACCGACCAGCGGGACGATCTTCTTGGAGCGCAGCACCTCCTCCAGGACCGGGCGGTCGGTGGTGGTCAGCACCAGCCCGTGGGTGGGGTGCTTGGACAGCTGGAGCCGGCCGTAGCGGCCCATGGTGTCCGCCACGTCGACCAGCAGGGCGTGCGGCACTGGGTAGCGGGAGTACTTCACCAGGGCGTCGACGACCTGCTCGGCGTCGTGCCCGGCGGCCCGGGCGTTCCACAGCCCGAGCGGGGTCACCCGGTACGTGTGCACGTGCTCGGGTGCCCGCTCCAGCTCGGCGAACGGGGCGATGGCGCGGCGGCAGTCGGCGGCCTTGGGGTGGTCGATCTCCAGGAGGAGAGTCTTGTCGCTCTGGACGATGAGCGGTCCGTCGTTCACGCGGGGGAGCCCTCCACTGGCTGACAGGCTGACTGACTGGGTCTGACGCAGACCCTCCAGTGTCGCTCATTTCGCGCGGAACGTGGGCGGGCTACTTCCATTCGTAGAGCACGGCCCGGCCCGCGCCGGTGGGCTCGTTGTCGAACTCGAACAGGCCGACCAGGTCGTTGAGGCGCAGGAAGGCGTCGGCGGCGCTCTCGAAGTAGATGCTGCCGCGCCAGCTGACGGCCCCGCCCTGGGTGAAGTGGCCGATGCCGCTGCCGTGCCAGCTGTAGGTCTCGCCCTTGTCGGTCATGCCGACGCCCTGGCCCTCGCCGAACAGCGAGCCGTCGGGCCGCAGCTCGGACTCGTAGGTGACGAACTCCCGGACGGAGTGGCCGAGCACCTGGCCGACGCCGGTCATCGACACCTCCAGTGCGGGCCCGCCGACCGTGGCCAGCACCCGTCGGCCGCTCTCCGTGGTGGTCAACTCCGCGATCCGGTCACCGAGCATGGTGGGTGCCTCCTTGTCGAGAACCCCCTGTTCCCGGAGTACGCCCGTGGGCGCGGCCCGTCAACTGCTCCGAGTGACCACGGTGCGTGCTCGCTCGTTGAGCCGGGCATGAAGAACTCGAAGCGCGTTCTCACCGCCCTGGCCCTGATGGGCACGGCCTTCGCCGCCACCGCCTCCTCGGCCGGCTCCGCCCACGCCCTCGCGGGCATCGGGGAGGGGCCCGGCGGGCTGCTGGCCGCCCCCGGATTCCTGATCGCCGACCAGGTCGGCGGCGGCTCGCTGCCGGTCGGCCAGGGCCAGATCGGCAGCCTGGCGGACCAGGCCGTCAAGCAGAAGATGAAGGAGTCGCAGGGGCACTGACGCCCCTTCACCTCCCGTCCCGCTCGTCCCGCGCTACTCGTCCAGTTCCGCGACGCCGGTGATCCGGTGCAGGGCGAAGGTGCGGAGTTCGTCGGCGTGGTGGTCGAAGGCGGTGACGAAGCCGCCCTCGACCTTCACCGGGTCGATGATCCGCTGGCTGGCGATGCCCTCGGCGTTGAGGTAGCCGATCCACATCCGCTCGCCGAGCAGGACGGCGGTCTGGAGGGTGGCGAGGGTCTCGGCGGCGGCGGTGCGGGGGAGTTGGCGCGGGTCGGGGGTCGGCTCGCGGCGGCTGGCGGTGGCGGCGCGGTCGCCGGCCCGGACGGCCTTGATCGCGGCGGCGAGCAGGGTGTCGTCGGGGGTGGGCGGCCCGTCGGGGACGGGCGTGGGGGCGCTGCGGGGCGGGGTGCGGTGGCTGTCCGGCCGGGTGATCAGGACGTCGCCCTCGGCGGATTCGGCGGCCGGGGCGTAGCCCATGGTGCGCAGGGCGGCGAGCAGGACGTCCGGGGCGGCCTGGGCGGCGAGCACGGTGGGGGCGAGCAGGCGCAGCCGCAGGTCGGCGGCGCGGCGGTCGGCGAGCACCTCGTTCAGCAGGGCCGGGTCGTCGCAGCGCAGGTACGAGGAGGCGGCGCCGACCCGCAGGATGCCGTGCCGCCGGGCGACGTCGTCGATCAGGTAGGCGAGCGGCTGGGGGACGGGCGTACGGCTGTGCTGGGCCAGGAAGGCCTGGAGGTCGGCGGCGGTGCGGCCGGCGTCGAGGGCGCGGCGTACGGAGGTCGGGGTGAAGCGGTAGACGGTGGCGCCGCCCTTGGACTCGATGTCGGCGCAGAGCGCGAGCGCCTGGGCGAGCGGGGTGAGCAGCGGGCCGGGGGCGATCGCGGTGAGGTCCGGCTGGAGGATCACGTGGTCCAGCGGCCGCGGGAGCAGCGGGGCGAGCACCTCGGCCGGGTCGGACTCGGCGGTGAGCAGGGCGCGGGCGGGGGCGCCGAGGGCGCCGCGGCCGGTGATGCCGAGCAGTTCGGCCTCGGCGAGGGTCCAGGTGGTGAGGTCGTCGCGCAGCTCGTGGCTGTCCGGGCCGGTGGGGCCGCCGCGCAGCGGGCGCTGCCAGCGCAGGGTGGGCAGCAGTTCCGCGGCGGTGGCCGGGGTGCCGGGCGGGAGTTCGGCGAGCAGGGCGAGGGCGGCCCGGCGTACGGACGGGGCGAGGGTGCGGTCGAGTTCGGGGCCGAGGGCGGCGCGCGGCTTGCCCTTGCCGTCCTGGGTGCCGGTGAGGGCGGGGACGCGGGTGGCGGTGAGCCAGGCGCCGGCCAGGACGGACCAGCGTTCGGCGGTGTCCAGTTGCAGCCAGCCGTCGTAGGCCGGGGTCGGCGCCCAGCATTCGTCGGCCTCGCCGTCGGGGGCCAGCAGCCCGGCGGTGTAGGCGAGTTCGAGCCAGAAGGCGGCCTGCTGCTCGGTGGCTTCCAGGGTCTGGGCGGCGCGCTTGAGGTCGCGTACGCCGAGGCCGCCGGCCCGCAGGGTGGGCGGCGGGGTGAGGCCCCAGGTGTCGAGGAGTTCCTCGACGGTCTTGACGGCGGTGTGCGCCTGGCCGGCGGCGGCGCTGTCCACGGTCTGTGGATCGCGCGGGGGCGCGGCGGGCTCGGGCTCGGGCTGGAGCGGTTCGACGGTGCGGTGGGTGCGGCCGCCGCGCAGGTGCAGGGCCAGTTCGCGGGGCAGCACCACGCTGCCCGGGCTGGTGGGCAGCAGCAGGCCGCGGGCCAGCAGCCATTCGACCGGGCTCTGCGCGTCCTCGGCGGTGACCGGGCGGGTGGCGTCCGGGACGGTGCCGGTGGGCGGTCCCCAGACCAGCCGGTCCAGCAGCCGCAGGGCCGGCTCGGGGGCGGTGTCCAGCAGGGCGGTGCAGCGGGCGCGGTCGGTGAGCAGGGCGGCCAGGGCGGCGACCGCGGTGACCGGGTCCGGGGTGGCGGGCTGCCCGGCGGAGGCGAGCAGTTGTTGCAGCCGGGCCGGGGACATGCCGGTGGTGGCGTCGGCGAGGGTCGGGCCGAGGCCGGTGCGGCCGGGGTTGGCGGCGGTCGGGGCGAGCGCCTCGCGGACGGCGAGCACCAGCCGTAGGCCGTTGTCGGGGCCCCAGAGCAGCGCCCGGTCGCGCAGGACGGCGACGGCGCGGGGGAGCGCGGCGGCGACGGCGGCGCGGTCGGCCGGGGTGAGCGGGGTGGCGCCCGGGTGCGGCTTGACCTTGGCCGGGCCGGTCAGCAGGGTGCGGACGGTGGCCAGGGAGGTGCCGTCCGGGGCGGTCGCCAGGGCCTCGGCGACCTGGAGGGTGAACCGGTCGAGCCGCTCCAGGGCGCGCAGCGCCGAGGCGCGCGAGGACAGCCGGGCGGAGAGCTGGGTGAGGTCGCCGGGGACGGGGTTCAGCAGGTCGGGGCGGGACCGGAGCAGGGCGGCGAGCGCGTCGTCCGGGCGGGCGCGCAGCTCCTCGGCGAGGGTGCGGGGGCCGGCGGGCGTCCTGCTCTGGCGTTGAGGGCCCTGCTGTGTGGTCATTCGACCTAGGTTAGTCGGGCGCGCCGACGGTGGGGCGTGCTCCGGTGGCGGGCCGGGGTCGGTGCGCTCGGGGGCGGCGGTGTGCGCGGCGGTGTGCGCGGCGGGTTCGTGGCGGGACTCGCGTCGGCGGGGCACGGTGGGTAGCGTCACCGCCGAGGGCGGTTCGGTGGGCGGTCGCCGCTGTTCGGCGGACGGCGTGGGCGAGGCGGGGTGTCGGTGATGACGGACGGCGAGTGGTGGCGCAAGAGCGGGCCGTGGAGCGAGCGGTCGGGGTCGTCGGGCGCGGCCGTGCCGTCGACGCCCGCCGCGCCGTCGACGCCTCCCCCGGCCGCTCCGCCGGCCGGTGCGTCCGAGGGGCCGGCGGCGGAGGACAGTGTGTACGGGCCTTCGGTCGCGTCCGGGTACACCGGGACGGGCGCCATCCCGAACGTGTCGCTGGACCTGCCGGGCGTCTCCTCGCCCGAGGCCGGTGCGGAGTCGATCCCGCCGCCGACGGTGCAGAGTTCGAGCCCGTGGACGATGACGATGCTCGACTTCTCGGACGCGCCGCGGCCGGTGCCGAAGCCGATCCCCGAGCAGCGCGCGGAGGAGGCGGCGCAGGACACGGCGCAGGCCGGGGGACCGGCCGGGCAGGCCGGTGGGCGGCCGGTGCGCCTGTCGAAGCGGCAGCGGAAGGCACAGGCGAAGGCCGTGCAGGCGAAGGCCGCCGCGGCCCAGGGGGCCCGCAGGCCGTCCCCGCTGATCCTGTTGTCCTGCGGGCTGTTGGTCGGCGGTGCGGTGTCCGGATTCTTCCCGGCCATGCTGGCGGGCTGGGGGCTCGGCTACCTGTCCCGCCAACTCTCCGATCTGACGCGCAAGTTCGTGATCCTGGGGATTCCGCTGGTGACGATGAGCGCGACCGCGCTGTTCGCGATGCGAACGGCGAAGCAGGGGGCGGGCGGTGGCGGCGGCGGGGCGCAGACCGGTTCCCCGCTGGGGCAGTTCAGCTGGTCGATGGCTCCGGGCGTGTTGCGCACCGCGGCGGTGCTGACGGCGGTGGTGCTGTTGCTGCTGAGCATGCGCCGCCGGCCGCCGCAGCAGGGCTGAGCCCTCGGGCCGTCCCTGTCCCCGTGCCCGTGCCCGTGCCCGCCCCCGTCCCCGGGGCCGAGTCCGGGGGCGGCCCGGCGGTTCAGCAGAGCGCCGTGAAGCCCGTGCAGAGCAGGCGGATGCTGCGGACGTACTTCTCGTCCTGGCCGATGCGCGGGATCAGGTCGCCCATGACCAGCGGGAACCGTTCGCACAGGTCGGCGTAGAGCTCGGCGGTGACGGTCGGCGGGGCGGCGGGCTGGTTCTGCTCCTGGAGTACGAAGCCGGTGACGTGGCTGAGCAGGGTGTCGGCGGCGGTGCCGCAGTGCTCGGCGGGCAGGCCGGCGTCGAGGAGGGTGCGCAGCAGGCGTTCCATCAGGGAGAGGCCGCCGGTGCTGAGCACGCCGGGGCTCTCGGCGAGGAGTTGGGCGCCGCCGGCGTGCTGTTTGATCTCGTGGCGCAGGGTGGTGGCCTGGGCCTCGACGCGGTCCTGCCAGCGGGCGTCGGGTGGGAGGGCGGCGAGGGCGGCGGTGCCCGCGTCGTAGGCGCGGCGGCTGATCCGGTCGGCCATCAGGGCGAGCAGTTCGTCCTTGCCGCGCACGTGGTAGTAGAGGCTGCCGGCGTGGGCGTCGAGGCGTTCGGCGACCTGGCGCATGGACAGGTTCTGGTAGCCGACCTCGGCGAACACGGCCATGCCGGCGTCGACGATGCGCTCCTTGGTGAGCTTCATGCGGTCCACCGTACCTCGTTTTCCAACGCTGTTCGAAAACTGTGCTAGCTTGGCCCCATCAGGTTTTCGAACGGCGTTGGAAAACGTCGGAACCGGGGGGAGGGCCAGTCATGGACGCCATCGTCTTCAACGTGACCACGGCCGCGCTGATGGTCATGATGGTCAACTGCGGGCTCGGCGTGGTCGGCCGTGACACCCTGCGCGGACGGCCGCTCCCGTGGGCGGCGATCGCCCTGACCGCCGTCGCCGTCGGCGGGGTGCTGCTCCAGCTGGTGTGGTCCGGCGCCATGGACGCGCTGGACGCGGACCCGGCCCGGTCCGGCTGGTGGCGCGAGTACACCTCGGTGTTCATGCAGAACGGCGGCCTCTTCGGCGGCCTGTGGAACCTCGTCACCCTCGCCGCCGTCGCCGCGCTCGCCCAGTGGTACTGGGGCGGCACGCTCACCCTCGGCTTCTTCCTGGCCGGCATCCTGCTGCCCGGCCGGATCGACACCCTGCTCGGCATCGGCGGCGGCCCCAGCACCGACCCCCGCAACTTCGCGGGCAGCTCCGGCGCCACCTACTTCCTCGGCGCCACCCTGGCCCTCGCCTTCCTCACCCGCACCCGGCTCCCCAAGGAGCTCGCCCTGGCCGCCGGCGTCCCGGTGCTCGGCCTGGCGATGTGGTTCGCCCAGGAGAACGGCCACGGGCTGGTGTCGGTCTACGGCTTCGTGCTCGCCGGGGCGGTCTGGGCGGTCCGGCGGCAGGTGGTGGCGCGGCGCGGGGCGGCGGACCGGGCGGCGGCCTGACAGTAGCGCGGCCCCCGGGCCCGTCGCCCAACTCCCTTGCGGGGTACGGTGACGGGCCCGATCCCGTTCCGCGACCCGGAGGTGCCCGGTGGCCCGTCTGTACGTCCGTTCCGACCTCGACCCGAGCGACCGGGAGGCGCACGTCGCCGTCCTGGTCGTCGACCCCGACGGCACCCCGGGCGAACGGGCGCTGGACCGGCTCGGCTCGTACTGCTACGAGGGCGACCGGGCCTTCTTCCTGCTGGCGACGGACGGTTGGGCCGAGCAGAGCCGGGACGGCGACCGGTTGACGGTGTCGGTCGCCGTCTACCCGTACGCCCTGGTGCAGGTGCGCGTCGACCCGTTCGACTTCCCGCTCCGTTCGGCCCTCGATCCGGAGGCCGCCGTGGTCCTCACCGCCGAGGTGACCGTCCCGGGCCTGCCGGCCCGGCTCTCCGAGGCCACCGCCGTGTTCACCGGGGCGGCCGACGTGCCCCTGGAGGTACTGCTGGCCTCCGAGGAGGACTGGCCGATGGTCCTCGCGCCCGGGCCGGCCGAGGACGAGGACGATGAGGCGGACGGGGCGTACGAGGGCGCCAGGGCGGTCAACTGACCTGCGAGGCGGCCATGGTGAGGATCCCGTCGAGGACGGCCGCCGGGTCGTCCGTGGTGAGCGAGTGCCCGGCGCCGGGCACGATCCGGACCCGGGCGGCCGGGGCGAGCCGGTGCAGCCGCTCGGCGACGGCCCGGGCGTCGTGCAAGGCGCTGCGCTCGCCGAGCAGGAAGAGCGCGGGCACGTCGAGGCGGGCCAGTTCGGCGTCGTCGAGGGTGGTGGCCAGCGGCAGGCGGCGGCGGAAGCCGGTCGAGGCGCGCATCAGGGTCATCAGCTCGGCCTCCAGGATGGCGCTGTTGCCGACCGCCCGGGCCAGGCGGGGGCGGAGCGCGCGCGGGGCCAGGGCGGCGAGGCCGCCGAGGATCACCCAGGTGTAGAAGCGGCGGCCGACGTCGGCCAGGCCGGCCGGGTCGACCAGGGTGAGGGTGGCGGTCCGGCCGGGGTGGCGGAGCTGGTGGTGGAGGGCGATCCAGCCGCCGTAGGAGCAGCCGACCAGGTGGGCGGTGGGGACGTCGAGCGCGGCGAGGAGGTCCTCCAGCCAGTCGGCGGCGTCGTGGCCGTCCCTGATCGGGGTGGTCTGCACGCTGGCGCCCGGTTCGCCGACGGTGTCCACGGCGATGACGGGGTGCCGCTGGGCGAGGCGTTCGACGTACGCGTGCCACATCAGCGCGTTGCCGCCGGAGCCGGGGAGCAGGACGACCGGCTGCCCGTGGGCGGGGCCGGCGCGCAGGACGCGGGTGGCGCCGAAGGCGGTGGGCACGGTCGTCGCGGTGCGCTGCCCGGGCCAGAGGCGGGTCAGGGCGTGCTCGTAGGCGGTGCGGAAGCGGGCTTCGGCCTTGCCGTTCGTGAACTCGCTGATTCGCATGGTACATGTGTATCACATGCATGATACGTGTGTACCAACGTGCACCGGGACAAGGGAGGCCGAACCGTGGCCGAGAAGGTCGACCATGAGGAACGCCGACGGCAGATCGCCGAGGCCCTGCTGCGCATCGCCGACACCGAGGGCCTCCAGTCGGCCAGCATGCGGGCGGTCGCGACCGAGGCCGGCGTCTCGCTCCGGCTCGTCCAGTACTACTTCACGACCAAGCAGGGCCTGCTGCTGGACGCCCTGGCCCGGCTCGGCACCCAGCTCCAGGCCCGGATGGAGCGCTGGATCGGCGAGGCCCGCGCCCCGCGCGAGGTGGTGACCGCGATCCTCTCCTGCATCCTGCCGACCGACGCCGAGAGCCGCCGGATCACCCGGACGTACGCGGCGTACTACACGCTGGTGCTGGGCGACCCCGAGGTGCTGGAGCAGCGGGCCGCGCAGCCGCCCGTCGTCCTGGAGGGCTTCCTGGTCAAGCAGTTGCGCGCCGCCCAGGCGGCCGGAACGATCGCACCCGGGCGGGACGTCGGGATGGCCGCCGCCGGGCTGCTGGCGATGGTCAACGGGCTGGGGGCGAGCGTCCTCGGCGGCCAGCGCACCGGCGAGCAGGCGCTGGCCGTCCTCACCCACCACCTGGACGAGCTGTTCCTGGCGCCGCGCGGTTAGCGCCCTGGTGAGCCAGGCACTGGTACAGCCGTCGTGCCCCCACCAGCGGGCGCGGTCGGGCGCGCTACGTCGGCCAGGCTCTCATACAGCCCGTCCGCCCACTCCTCGGTGAACTCGCAGAGGTGGGTGGGGTCGGAGCCCTTGGGGGACTGCATCACGGCCGAGGCGTAGCCACCGTTGTCCGTGGGCCACTCGACGCGGCAGTAGGCGATGCCGTTGTTGCTGGGCTTGTCGTCGAGGTACTCCTGCCCGTCCACGGCGTCCGCGATCCGCACCGGGTGCGCGCCCGGCTCGGCGCTGTACGGGCCCCGGTAGGTCTGCGCGCTGGCGAAGTTGTACGGGAGTCGGGCGGAGCCGTCGGTCCACCAGTCGCACCGGCGGCGCTCGGGCTTGACGTCCTCGGGGCCCCGCTGGGTGAGCCCGAGCTTGGTGGCGAGCGCGGCGGGGACGTCGCAGGGGGTCGGGAGGTCCGGCAGCGCGGGCGGCCGACTGCTGACCGGCAGCGCCGCGGCCCCGGTGGTGGCCCCGGCCTCGGGGTCCTGGGACGTGTCGTCCCCGGGGAGCCAGGAGATCAGGACCCCGGCCACCGCGGCCAGCACCAGACCGACGAACACGGCCGTGGCCGTACGGGAGGAGCGCGGGGCCGGGGCGTCCGTCGGCGCCGTCGCCACCGGGGTCGTCGCAACCGGGGTCGTCGCCACCAGGTTCGTCAGTACCGGGTTCGTCGGCGCGGGCGCGGTGGTCGCCGCCGCGAGCGGGTGGTCGAGCACGGTGGGCACCGCCGGGACCGAATCGTCGAGCATCGCCAACGCCTGTGCCGTGCCGGGCCGTTGCTCCGGCTCCTTGGCCAGCAGTGCCAGGATCAGCGGCGCCAGCCGGCCGGCGTTGCGCGGCGGCGCGGGCGGGTCGAACAGCACGGCGGTGAGCGAGGCCGTCGCCGAGTCCCGGCGGAACGGCGAGACGCCCTCGACCGCCTGGTACAGGGTGACGCCGAGGGAGAACAGGTCCGAAGCGGCCTGTCCGTCCACGCCGCGCGCCCGCTCGGGCGCGATGTACTCGATCGAGCCGACGAACGCCCCGGTCGCGGTGAGCGTCGTGTCGGCCTGGTGGACGGCGATCCCGAAGTCCGCGAGCAGCACCTCGCCGTCGTCGGCGAGCATCACGTTGGCGGGCTTGACGTCCCGGTGCACCACCCCGGCCGCGTGGGCGGCGCCGAGGGCGGTCAGCAGGGCACGGGCGACGTCGGCCACCCGCTCGACCGGCAGCGGCCCGTGCGCGGCCAGCCGGTCGCTCAGCGAGCCGCCCGGGACCAGCTGCATCACCATCCACGGCATGCCGTCCTCGACCAGCACGTCGTGGACGGCCACGATGTGCGGCCGGTCGCGCAGCCGGGCGGCGTTGCGCGCCTCGCGCTCGGCCCGGGCCAGTCGTTCGGTCCGCTCACCGTCGGAGGTCGTGGGCGGCAGCCACAGCTGCTTGACGGCCACCTCGATGCCCAGCGTCTCGTCGTGGGCGTGCCAGACCCGCCCGAAGCCGCCGGCTCCCAACTGCCGGACGAGCCGGTAGCGCTGCCCGACCAGCCGTCCTGGTATCGCCTCTTCGGTCACGGCCACGCCCCGCTCTCGATCGCCCCGACGTCCCCGACGCCCCCGATGTCCCCGATGCCGCCGCGAGCCGACAGTACGGGCACGGCTCCGGGTGGATCAACCGGCCGTGGAGGCGCCCCCGGCCCCGGGCCTGCTGCCACCCCTCCGGCTGCGGGGGTTAACACCCGTACGGGAAGGGTGCTTTCCCCGTTCTACGGCCGTGTCCGGCGCACCAGACTCGGGGCATGCCCACACAGCCCGTGACGATGACCAAGGCCGCGCCGGCTCCGGCGGCCGCCGCCCCGCAGCCGGAGGGCGGCGGCAGCGACTTCGCCCAGCTGAGCCGCCGGATCGCCGCCGAGGGCCTGCTGGAGCGCCGCCCCGGTTACTACGCGGCCCGCATCGGGCTGGTGCTCTTCGCGTTCGTCGACGGCTGGTGCGCCCTGTACGCGATCGGCGACACCTGGTGGCAGCTCCTCCTGGCCGCCGTGATGGCCGTGGTCTTCGCCCAGGTCGCCCTGCTCTCGCACGACCTGGCGCACCGCCAGGTGTTCACCCGGCGGGCGCCCAGCGAGATCGGCGGCCGGATCGCCGCCAACCTGCTGATGGGCATGAGCTACGGCTGGTGGATGAACAAGCACACCCGCCACCACGCCAACCCCAACCACGAGGAGCGCGACCCGGACGTCTCGCCCGACCTCGTCGTCTGGTCCCAGCGGCAGGCCCGGCAGGCGAGCGGACTGGCCCGCTTCATCGGCCGCCGGCAGGCGTACCTGTTCTTCCCGCTGCTCCTGCTGGAGGGTCTCAACCTCAGCTTCAACAGCTTCCGCGCGCTGCGCGGCCCCGCGGTGAAGCGGCCGGTGCTGGAGGGCGTCCTGCTGGTCGTCCACTTCGCGGCCTACTTCGGCCTGGTCTTCGGCGCGCTGCCGTTCGGCAAGGCCGTGGCCTTCGTCGCCGTGCACCAGGCGCTGTTCGGCGTCTACCTGGGCTGCGTCTTCGCGCCGAACCACAAGGGCATGCTGATGGTGACGCCCGGGATGCGGCTCGACTTCCTGCGCCGCCAGGTGCTCACCTCGCGCAACGTCCGCGGCGGCCCGATCCTCGACGCGCTGATGGGCGGCCTCAACTACCAGGTGGAGCACCACCTGTTCCCCAGCATGCCGACCCCCGCGCTCGGGCGGGCCGCCCGGATCACCCGGGAGTTCTGCGCGGAGAAGGACATCCCGTACTACGAGGTCGGCCTGCTCCGCTCGTACCGGGAGATCCTCACCCACCTGCACCGGACCGGGGAGCCGATCCGTTCCGGGAGTTGAGGGGCCGCCGGGGCCGCCGGGGCCGGTACGGCGGGGATGCGCAGGAAGTCGGCGGGGCCGACTTCCTGCGCCGTGGTCTACTCCCGGCCGTTCCGGCCCGGGAGGGCACCGGGGCCGGGCGGAAGCTGGGGCGGCAGGCCGTCCCCGCCCGCGGTGAGGGTGTCCGGCATGGTGGCCGCGGTGCAGAAGCCGTACACGTACAGGTCGAACGGCTGCGAGCTGTTGTTCCGCCCGCCGGCCATCCACCCCCGGGGGCCGTGGTTCCACCAAGGCGTGCTGACGGTCATGGTGAAGTCGCCGGGGCCGGCACTCGACTGGACGCCGCCGCTGATGGCCATCTCACCGGCCGGGCACTGCCTGCTCAGCACCGTGGCCTCCTCCCCCGGCTGGAGGGTGAGGTAGTTCCCCACCGCGTGGAGCAGGAGCGGCTCGTCGGCGATCCGGGCGGGGCCGGCCTGCTCCGCGAAGGCGATGCCGGAGCCGACGGCGAGCGCCGCCAGGACCGACACGGCGATGACACGACTGCGTTTCACGAGGACCTCCCGTACGACCGATGCGTCGCGAGGCTCCATCACCGTTCCGCGGGCCTTCCACCGCCCCGTTCACCCGGAGGCCGCAAGAGGCAACGATTCTCCGCCGCCTCTTCGAGTGAGGTCAGGCAGCCCCCACCGGATGGTCGGGGTCGTCCAGCCACACCGCCTGGCCGTCCGGCGAGACGGTGAGCCCGAACCGGTCGAAGCCCGGGCGGCCGTGGGCGTCCCACCGGTGCCAGGCGGCCCCGACTTCGTCCCAGAGCCGTCTGGGGCCGGACTGCACCACCTCGTAGGCGGTGCGGCCGGGCTCCCGGTCGACGGTGGCCCAGGAGGTGACGGCCGTGTCGTGCAGCCACAGGGTGTAGCTGCCGTCGGCGTACCGCTCGACCAGGGGGAAGACGCCCGGGACTTGCACGCCGACCGCGAACATCGCCGGCCAGCTGCTGACGGCCTCCGGGGAGAGGGACGTCGAGGACCTGGTGCCGTTGGCCGGCCACGGGCCGGACAGGTACTCCAGGCTGTGCGGCCGGGAAGTGCGCTGGCGGCGCAGCCGCATGAAGGCGGACGAGCCGACGAACCGGCCGCTCGCCGTGCCGTCCCGGCCCACGGTGAGCCGGGCGATCGCCTCCCCGCCGTACTCGGGCCCCCACGGCGCGACGATCACGGCCCCCGGGCGGGACTGTGCCACCCAGGCGTACGGGAGTTCGCGGACCGAGCAGGTGGCGATCACCCGGTCGTACGGCGCGCCGGCGGGGTGGCCGTCGAAGCCGTCGCCGACCACGCAGGTCGGGGTGAACCCGGCGCGGTTGAGGCGGAGTCGGGCCTCGGTCGAGGTGTCCTGGTCCACGTCGACGGTGACGACCCGGTCGGAGCCGAGCCGGTGCGAGAGCAGGGCGGCGTTCCAGCCGGTGCCGGTGCCGATCTCCAGCACCCGGTGGCCGGGGTCGGCGGAGAGGGCGGCGAGCATCGAGAACACCATGGTCGGCATGGAGTTGGAGGACGTGGGGGTCGTGCCCCGGCCGGTCCCGCAGTGCTCGCCGTCGTCCCACTGGGTGGTGAGCGGGATGTCCGAGTAGACGGCGCTCCACCAGCCGGCCCGGTCGACGTGCCGGTTCACGGCCTCCCCCTGGCGGACGCCGTCCCCCTGCCCGGGCCAGACGAGGGCCGGGACGAACCAGTGCCGGGGCACGGCGTGGAAGCTGGGCAGCCACGCGTCGGTGAGGGCCCCGTTCGCGGTGAGCGCGGAGGCCAGCCGGGCCCGGCCGACCTCCGCTTCGTGCTTGTCGCTCACGGGTTAGCGCCCCGACGCCGGACCGCTGCCGTCCGAGGAGTTCCCACCCTCGTCGCTGCCGCCGCCCCCGTGCTTGTTGCCGCTGCTGGAGTCGTCCTGCTGCCCGCCCCCCTTGCCGGACCCGGACCCGCCCCCGTGCTTGCCGTCGCTGGACATGGGCATGTGATTCCCCTTTCAGGGGCGGCGCGGAAGGCCGCCCTCGATCAGCAAGGTAGGCGGGGACAGGGAGGGGAGGGGCCGGTGATTCTTGAGTATTCCGGCATCCGGCAGTCGAGATCCGCAAGGATTCCGAGCAGTCTCGAACGGTTCTCGTCCAGCTCCGGACGGGTCTTCCGTCGGCCGAGAATCATCGAGAATAGCCTCTGACAGTAGGCGAGTTGGCCTCGATCATGGGAACCCTCCGGTCGTTGGGAGAGAGGATTGGCCATGGCGAGGCGACTGCGGGTCCTTGGTAGCACTTCGGGAGTCGGGGACTGCCCGACGCTGTACGAGGACGTCGACACCGGCGAAGTCGTGGTGCAGGGAGATGTCGTGACGGATCCCGAGGATGTGGCGCAGCTCAAGTATGTGAAGCAGGATGAAGGCTTCGTAGTCGTGCCTCGCGAACTGCTCGTGAGGTTCGCGCCGAAGGAGTCGACGGTCGTGCCGGAGTTCGTGCCTCAGCAGAAGATCAATGAGTTCATCAACGATGGATTCGAGCACACTGCTTGGCGGTTGGAGACCAGGACCGGCTACCTCTCCGACCAGCAGATGCCCTCCTACGCCGAGTTCCTCCGCACGGGCGACACCGCTGGTGAGGTCGGGCATCCCTGGTTCGACAACGTCCGCCGCATGGTCGGCAAGGGGAAGCGGTTCGAGCGGGTGCGACTGGTGGACAACCCGCCGACCGAGGGGCAGCGGTACCTGCTCGCGTGCGCCCGGACCAACGTCGCAGCCGGTGAGGACATCCGCTGCATGTGGCGTGCGGATGCCGAGGCGGCCGGGCTGGGCGGGCTGTCGGACTTCTGGCTGTTCGACTCCCGCACGGTCGCCCGCTTCCACTTCGAGGGCGAGCGCACCATCGGCATGGAGTTGGTCACCGACCCGTTGGAGGTCCTTCGCGCCTGCCAGGCGCGCGACGCGGCCTGGCACCACGCGATCCGCTACAGGGAGTTCCTGGCTCAGGTACCTTCCGCCATGTGAGCACCGACTTCCAGCAGGCGCGGGTGGCTCTCGGTGCCCGGATGCGTGAACTCCGCACCGAGAGCGGCCTGTCGGGGCGTGCGCTGGCCCTGCGGCTGGGGTGGCCGCAGTCGAAGGTCAGCAAGGTGGAGACCGGTCGGCAGTCGCCCACGGCGGCGGATGCGGTGGCATGGGCCGAGGCGGTCGGACGGCCGGATGCGGGCGCCGAACTGGTGGGTCGACTTCGGACACTGGAGACGCAGTACCGTTCGTGGCGGCGCCAACTGGCCGGTGGTGCCCGGCCGGTTCAGGAGGCCCATGCCGCGCAGGGCAGACGGACCAAGGACCGGCGGTCGTTCGATCCGACCCTCGTTCCGGGCCTGCTGCAGACCGCTGATTACGCGCGGGAGGTGCTCACCCGGTACACCAGGATCCATCCGTCGGTGCGTGATGTCGAGGCCGCGGTGACGGCCCGTATGGAGCGCAAGCTCGCACTCCGGGACGGGGCGCGATCGTTCCACTTCCTGGTGTGGGAAGGGGCTCTCGTCTCTCGGCTCTGTCCTCCGGCCGTGTTGGCAGACCAGTTGGAGGCATTGGTGCCGCTGCTGGCGCGGGTGAACGTTCGACTCGGGATCGTGCCGTTCGATGCCGATCTCGCAGTGCCCGCAGGAGTCGGATTCTCGATCCACGACGGCACGCTGGTCATCACCGAGTCCTGGCATGCGGAGATGTGGTTGGACGATCCGTCGGACGTCGCACTTCACCTCAGGGCGTGGGAGGCCCTGGAGGAGAGTGCCGTCTACGGGCCGGCGGCCCACCGGGTGATCGCTCGCGCCGGTCAGGCGCTTCGGCGGAGTCGCTGAGGCCCGGGGGCGACGGATCGGAACGTGAAGACACTCTCGTCCCCGGGCCCGGCGGGGGCCGTCTCCGCTACGGGAGGTCGGCGACGGCGACCGTCGCAGTGTGGTCGTCGGCCTCGGCGAGGGGGGTGCCGTCGGGGGACCAGAGGGCGGCGCCGCCGCAGCCGGTCCAGGGGCCGGAGGGGCCGACGTGGTTGGCGAGGACGACGTGCATGCCGGTCTGCCGGGCGATGCCCGGGTAGACGGTGGCGCGTTCGTGGATGCCGCCGCCGGTGCCGTAGAGGGAGCTGGCGAGGTGGACGTCGCAGCCGTCGGTGCCGCCCCGGCCGGTGAGGTCGGGGAAGTGGTTGTCGAAGCAGGTGGCGAGGGCGAAGCGGAGGCCGCCGAGTTGGAAGCGGCCGTCCTGGTCGCCCGCGGTGAAGGTGCCCTGTTCATTCTCGTAGAGGTGCTGCTTGAGGTAGGTGGTGATCAGTGTGCCGTCGGGCCCGTAGACGTAGGTGCCGATGGCGGGTCGGGGCCCGTCGGTGGGGACGGCGCAGTTGAGGACGACGGCGATGCCGGTGGCCCGGAGCGGGGCGAGGCGGGGGTCGTCCGGGGTGACCCAGAGGGTGGGGTCGGCGGCGAGGGCTTCGAGTTCGTAGCCGGTGAGGGAGAGTTCGGGGAAGACGATCAGTTCGGCGCCCTGGGCGCGGGCCTGCTCGGCGAGGGCGACGTGCTCCCGGATGTTGGCGGGGATGTCGGCGGGGGCGCAGGTCAGTTGGGCGGCGGCGATCTTCATGGTGGCCAGCATCGCAGGAAGTCGGCCTGGTCGACTTCCTGTTTTCGGTGCCCCCGAAGCACTCCCGGAGGCACCTCCGAAGGTGCCTCCGGGAGTGCTTCGGGGGCCGGGGAGTGCCTCTCGACGTGACTAGATCAAATGTTCCTCAGATGAGCTCACGAACCGCCGAACCGCGACCCTAGAGTCGCTTCGCACACCCTCCGGTTCACACCCCTGATGGAGCATCATGACTGTGATACGTCTGGCAGTCCTCGCGGCATCCCTGCTGGTTGCCCCGGTCGCGGGCGCCACCACCGCCCAGGCCGTTCCGGCCGACCCGACCCCGCCCCTGAGACAGGTCTCGGTCGAGATCGACGACAGCGCCGCGCCCGTCGCGGCCGGGACGGTCTCCGCCTTCGCGGACACGAAGCTCAGCAGCGGGGTGCTGAGCTTCTGGGCTCAGAGAGGTAGCCAGGCGGGCGGCAGCTACTACTCGATGAACGCCGGGATCTCGTACAAGAAGGACAAGGGCGGCAAGATCAACGCCCGGTTCTTCTACGAGGAGGGCGGCAACAAGCACTGGGACCAGGGGGCGTTCGAGCAGAAGGCCGGCGAGACCAAGAGTTACGGCTGGGGCGGCGCCGCGCTGCCCGCGAACTGCAGCGCGGTCGGCGGCATGGAGGTCACGGGCCAGGGCACCTTCCTGACCCCGCCGGAGCACCCCTGCTGAGGGGCGTCCGGTGAGTGAGTGAGCAGGTCGGTGGGCGCTCGGGGGCGTCCACCGGCCCGCTGCGTTGTCCGAGAGAAGTGCTGCCGGAAGAGCTGATGATCGAAGCGAGTCTGTCCGCCGTTCCCGCCCTGCTGCCCGTGTTCGGGGTGGTGGCGTTGCTGTTCTGTTCCGTCGCCGTGTGGCTGGCCCGTCGGACGGGGGCGCCGGTGGTGCCGGCCAGGCTGCTGGGGGCGTGCCTGGCGGGGGAACTGGCGGTGACCCTCACTCCGACGACCGGGGGAGCGTCGTCGCGGCCCAGCTGTTCGATCGGGCCGGAGGTGTGGGGGGAGGCGCTGTCCGAGCAGGGGGTGCTGAACGTCGGGCTGTACGTGCCGGTGGCATGGCTCGGGGTGTTGGTGTTCCGGCGGCCGGTGACGGTGCTGGCGGGCTGTGGGGTGCTGTCCGCGGTGACCGAGCTGAGCCAGACCCTGCTCGGGACGGGGCGGGCGTGTGACGCGGCGGACTTCGTCGACAACTCGGCGGGTGCGGTGCTGGGGGTGCTGCTTGGGGTCGCTTGGGTGCTGGTGCGGCGGGGTGGGTTTCCGAGGCCGGTGCGGGACGTCCGGAACGGGGTGGTGCTGGGCGTGGTGGGGGCGGTGGTCGTGGGGCTGGTGCTGGGGGTTGCCGTTCCGGTGCACCGGGATCCTGTGGGCTTCGTCCGGTCGGAGACGGAGGATATCGGGACGGTGACGGAGGACGCGAAGCGGTTGTTCGGGGCGGAGGTGAAGGTGCTGACCACCTCGTCGGGCGCCGCTGTGCTGAACGTCGGCACGGACCGGGGCACCTTCGAGCTCGAACAACCGGGTGGGCGGCTGGTCTCCGTGGTTGCCGCGGACCATGCCGTGGACGGCGGAAGCCTTACGGAGGAGCAGGTGCGGAGCGTCGGGCGTGCGTTCGCGGAGGCCTGGTTCGCCGACCAGATCGTGGGCGCGGAGCAGACGGCTGCTCCGGTCGGTTCCAACGGCGATGCCCGCGTGATCAGTTACCGGCGGCGGAACGCCGAGGGCGTGCTGATGCCGATGCGGCTGGACATCACGGTGTCGACGTCGGGCCGCATCATGGCAGCGACGGCGAGGCGGGTCGCTGATCCTGAACTCCCGCACGTCACCGTGACGGTGGAGGTCGCGAAGAAGGCGGGGACTGCCGCACGGCCCGGGACGCGGGCCGATACGGCGTTCCTGTTGGCGAAGGAGGTCGGGGGGATGTGGCGACCCTGCTGGGCGGTCAACCTGGTGAGGGAGGGTGAGGCGAAGGCTGCGGGCTTGGTGGCCTTCGTTGATGCGGTCTCCGGGCAGGTCGTCGCACAGCAGGGCTGAGGGTTAGGCGTGCTGGTCGAACTCCATGGCCTTGATGCCCTGGAGGAGCGCGGTGAGGGCAGCCGGTGTGGTGCGGAGGACGACGCGGCCTTCGTCAGACTCGCGCAGTTCGACGGCCCCGCTGGCTATACGGACCTCCACGCACTCGTTCGAAGCCCCGCTGTAACTGGACTTCTGCCACATGGAGTCACGCATACTTGCCTCGCATCTCATACTCGATGGATCGAATGAACTCCCGCGACTTGGGCTCGGAGAGCGCAACGGAGTTTAGGCGTGCGAACACATCTCGATGGCGCGTCAGGCTCGGCTGGGCGTCGAAGTACATGCTGCCCATTGCAGTATCCATCTGGAGTGTGGCGAGTTCGGGTACGGGGCCCTCGATGAACATGATGTTCTCGCCGCCGCCGGGGAAGGTGTCGAGGTCGAAGGGCACTACGCGGACGGAGATTCGACCAGTCAGCGAGTCGTCGACGAGATGATTCAGCTGATCGGCGAGGACCCGGGGTCCTCCGAACTGCATTCGCAGCGCTGCTTCATGGATGAACGACGCGTACGGTGTTTTGCCATGTCGAACAGCCTCCTTCCGCTGCATGCGGAAGGACGTCCGTGCGTCGAGGTCGTGGCTGGGAGGCGAAGGAGTGAAGCGTGAGAACATCGCAGCCGCGTAGTCCTCGGTCTGCTGCAGGCCTGGGACGTACGTCGTGGCCCAGGTCGAGATGCTGTGCGCGTTCGCCTCAAGCTCGGCGATCTCCAGAAAGTCCGTGGAAAGCGTCCCGCGATACTTCTCCCACCAGCCCTTCCCGCGCTCCGAGACCATGTCGGCCAAGGCATCGATCAGTGGCTGGTTGCCGCAGAGGCATGCCGCGGCTATGGTGCGCAGCCGCTCGACGCTGATGCCGCTCTTCCCGGTCTCCATCTGGGTGACCTGGGCGGCGTGGATGCCGAGTTCGCGTGCCAGCTGGTTGCCGCCGAGGCCGGCCTGCTCCCGCATCCTTCGCAGCTCAGTCCCCACTCGCCGTTGGCGCAGGGTCGGGTTCGGTCGAAGGGCCATGGCGTCCTCTCTGCGGGTACTGCGACCAGTCTGCCCCACGTTAGAGGGAAGTTTTGCGCGAAGGTCTTAAGCGAAAGACTGTGTGCGCTATCGTCGTTCTCACCTCGATCCGACGGATCGTCAGTAACGCTTGCCAGCAAGCGCCGCAGAGCAGCCATGCCCATCTGCCTGGCCTGGCTCACGGCGACGTGTGTCCGCCGGATTCCCCCTCTCAACCACGCCCGGGAGAACTCCCATGCGTCACCTCAACACGCCCTCGCTCGCCCTCGGCCGCCAGTCCCTCCAGGACGCCATGGTCCGCCTCGGCTGGCCCGCCACCACCATCTTCGAGGCCGAACTCTGCCTCCACGAACTCCTCGTGAACGCCTGGCACCACGGCAAGACCCCCGCCCCCGTCGTCCAGATCCTCGCGATGACCCGCAACACCCTCCGGGTCTCCGTCTCCGACGAGAGCCCGCTCTTCCCCGACCTCCACGCCCCCTCCGTCCTCGCCGAGTCCGGACGAGGGCTCCAGCTGGTCGAGGGCCTCACCACCCGCTGGGGCGTCGACCCCCGCGAGCACGGCAAGGTCGTCTGGTTCGAGCTGGACGGTGCCCAGTGAGCCGCCACCCCATGCAGCCGACCGATCCCCGGATCCGCGCTTTCACGGACGCCCACATCCGTACGCTCCTCGCCGAACTCGACGAGCGCGGGCGCAAGTTCGGCCTGATCTTCCCCTCGGTCGCCACCGACCGCACCCTCGACGGCCGCGTCCTGGTCTGCTTCAACACGGCCCCGGCGTCGACCCTGCTGAACCTCCTCACCCTCCTTCTCGACGCCGACCGCGACCGCGACCGCGAGCGGAACACCCCGTGCGGTTCCTGATCGCCGCCGCCTTCGCGACGCTCCTCGCCCTCGCGATCGCCACGGTCGCCCTGGGCGTCGTCACCGCCCTCCGGGCGGCTCCGCCGGAGCCCGACGAGGAGGCCTGAGCGCGAACAGCCGAAGAGGGCCGCCACCGCCCCCGGCGATCACGGCCCCCTGCTGTTCTGCCGCCCTGCTCGGGCCTTCTTCTCGAACCCCGCGATCAGTTCGCGCGGGTCGAAGGTGACCCGGATCCGCGCGATCTTCCCGTCCTCCACGTGCATCCAGTTCGCCGTCGGTGCCGGCGGCGCGATGCTGGTGTTCAGCTCGAACCAGGTGATGACCTCGTCGCCCTCCGCCACCCGCACCTTCACGTCGATCTTCTCCAGCACCTGACCGAGCCCCCGCAGCCCGCCCAGCGCCTGGTCGATCCCGGCCGCCTTGCCGAGCGGGCCCACGAAGTCGACGTCCTCGGCCAGCAGGCCCCGGAGGGTGTCGAAGTCGCCTGCCTCCCAGGCGGTGAAGTAGGTCTCGGCCAGCTCTCGCGCGTTCTTCGTCGTCGTCATGCCTCCATCCTTCCGCCACCTCATCCATCCGTCCAACAGATAGATCCGATGCCAGTTATCATCATCAGTTATGGAGATGCACCAGCTGCGCTACTTCGCCGCCGTCGTCGACGAGGGTTCCTTCACGGCCGCCGCCGCCCGCCTGCATGTCAGCCAGTCCGGAGTGAGCACCCAAGTGGCCAAGCTGGAGAAGGAGTTGGGTCAGACCCTGCTCGACCGCAGCGGCCGCCGGGTCCACCTCACCCCGGTCGGCGAGGCCATCCTCCCGCTCGCCAAGAACGCGCTGGCCACCCTGGACGCCATCCAGCACACCGCCGCCGAGTTCGCCGACGCCGTACGCGGCCGGGTCCGGCTCGGCATGATCATGGGCTGCTCGATCCCGCCGTTCCTGGACACCGTGGCCGACCTCGGCCGTACTCACCCCGGTATCGAGCTGAGCCTCCACGAGGGGCACTCCGACCTGCTCCAGTCCCGGGTCCTGGCGGGCGCCCTCGACCTGGCCCTGATCGGCTACGCGGGCGAGGTGGCCCCCGGCCTGGAGGTCGGGGTGGTGGTCGACGACCCGATCGCCGCCGTCGTTCCCGTCGGCCATCCGCTCGACCGGCCCGGGCTGACCCTCGCCGACCTGCGCGGCGAGAAGATCCTCTGCCTCTCCCCGGGCACCGGGCTCCGCGCCGCCTACGACCGCTCCTGCGCCCAGCTCGGCCTCGACCCGCGCGTGGACATCGAGGCCAGCTCCCCGACGGCGGTGCTCCGCCTGGCCGAGCGCGGCGCCGGGGTGGCCGTGCTCAGCGCCTCCGCCGTGGAGGGCGTCGGCCTGCGGGCCGTCCCGCTGACGGACGCCGCCACGAACGCCCGCCTCGGCCTGGTCGCCCGCCGCGACCAGCACTCCCCGGCCGTGCGCCTCCTCCACGACAAGCTCACGGCGGCGATGCGGACCGACTGAACTGCCACTCCTGACGGGCGATGTGATGGAGTGGAACTCCGAGCCCGAGCCCGAGGAGGCCGCCGTGTCCCGCACGCCGCAGGAGATCTTCCAGAGCTACGTCTACGCCGGTGCGATGACCCGCAACGCCGACGCCCTCGCCGAGTGCTTCACCGAGGACGGCATCCTGGAGGCACCGCTGATGCCCGCCGGCGCCGCCTTCCCCCGGCGGCTGGTGGGTCGCGAGGAGATCCGCACCGTCATGGCCGCGTACTACGCACGGAGCGAGGCGAAAGCCGACCGCCCGCCGAACGTCGAGAAGTCCGCGTACGTGCTGCACACCACCGCCGACCCGGACGTGTTCATCGCCGAGATCGACACGGTCTTCGACGGGGACGAGGGCGAGGAGGACAGGGCCGTCTCCCTGGTGCAGATCGTCCGCGTCCGGGACGGCAGGATCGCCCGCCTCCGGGACTACTTCGCCCCCGACCTCATGAGCTGAACGGGCCGGCCGGCCCCTTCCATCGCCGGTCAGCCCGTCCAGCGCCGGCCGGCCCCTTCCGCCGCCGGTCAGCCCTTCCACCGCGGGTCACGCCCCGAGGCCGCCAACGCGCGCTCCCACGCCGAGGCGTCCTCGGGCACTGCCACCGGCTCCGCGAACCCGCCGTACTGCCGGAAGAGTTCGGCGTTCTCCGCGACGATCCCGCCCACCAGCAGGGCCAGTTCCTCGTCCACCTCGATCGCGCCGCCGACGGCCCGCGCCACGTCCCAGCCGTGCAGCAGCAGCTCCAGGACCAGCATCCGGGCGATCCCCACCGCCGGGAACGGCGAGCCGCCGAGGTCGACGTCCCCCTCCCAGGCCGCCGGGTCGGCCCAGGCCGCCACCGCCCGCTCCAGCTGGGCCGCGTACCCGGCGCGCCAGTCCGGATCCGCCGTGAAGTCCCGCTCGACCAGTGCCGCGGGCAGTTCGAGGCGCCGGGCCCGGTGCTCCAGGCCGTGCGAGGTGTACAGCACCCAGTGGTTGATCAGCGTCCGGGTGTCGAACTCCCCGCAGGGCGTCGGCGCGTCCATCGAGGCCCCGGCCGGGACGCCGGCGGCGACCTCGGAGGCGACGGCGGCGGCACGGGCCAGGAAGGGGTGCAGGGGGTGGGCGTTCATGCCCCGATCGTGCGCCGGGGGGCGCCGCCCGGTCTTGAAGAAACGCGACGGCTAGCCTGGCCCCATGGTTGCCCCCGACCCTCCCGACCTCGGGCGCGGCGTGCTCCACCCGGCCCGGGCCGCCGAGCTGATCAGCGTCGAACGGCTCGCCCCCGCGCCCGCCGTGGCGCGCTTCGTGGAGTTCTACTGGGTGGTTCGCTGGGACCTGGCCGGCCGGCCGCCGTACGAGCAGAAGGTGCTCGCCCACCCGAACGTCCACCTGGTCTTCGAGGCCCCGCGGGCCCGCGTCTACGGGGTGGACCGCTCGCTCTTCGTCCGCCGCCTCGAAGGCACCGGGCACGTGCTGGGCGTGAAGTTCCGGCCCGGCGCCTTCCGGCCCTTCGCGGGGCACGCGGTGAGCGCCCTCGCCGACCGGTCCGTCCCCGCCGCCGACTACTTCGGGCCGGGGGCGGACGAGGCCAACGCCCTGGTCCTGGACGGGCCGGGCGCCGCGCGGGCCGACGCCTTCCTGCTGCCGCGCCTGCCCGCGCCCGACCCGGTGGCCGAGGAGGTCGCCGCGATGGTGGAGCGGATCACCGGCTCCCCGGACCTGCGCCGGGTGGACGACCTGGCCCGCGAGCTGGGCCTGAGCGTCCGCCGTCTCCAGCGGCTGTTCGCCGAGTACGTCGGCGCCTCCCCGAAGTGGGTGCTGCGCCGCGCCCGGCTCCACGAGGCCGCCGAACGCGCCGCGGCGGAAGGGGCGTTGGACCTGGCGGCGCTCGCCGTCGAACTCGGCTACGCCGACCAGGCCCATCTCACCCGGGACTTCACCGCGGCGGTCGGCACCTCCCCGGCCCGCTACGCGGGTTCGGGCTGAACATCAGGCGACTCAGGCGGCCGCCGTCGCCGCCGCGGCCGCCTCGGCGGCGGCCCGGCCACGGGCGCCGGCCCGCTTGGCGTAGGTGATGGTGAAGTAGATCAGCCCGCCGAGCACCGCGAACGGAAGGACGCTGTTGATGGTGACCACCGTGCCGTGCGAGAGCGTGTAGACGAACACGATCCGCAGCGCGGCCTCCAGGATGAACGCGGTGCCCCAGACGACGGTCAGGTTGCGCTGCACCAGCCGGAAGCCCGGGTACTGCCACATCGAGTTCCACCAGGAGACCATCTCCGGGGTGCCGTCGGTGGCGAACTTGCGGCCGAAGTAGAACATGATCGGCTTGGGCGCGGCCAGCGAGGCGAGGTAGAGCACGCCGAGCAGGCCCGAGACGAAGGAGTCCTTGGCCAGCAGCATCTTCGGGTCGGTCGGGCCGACCAGCGAGACCACCAGCGTCAGGGCGACGAAGACCAGCGAGACGACGGCGAACTCGTCGATCCGGCGGTGCCAGGCGAGGTAGATCACCGTGTCGAGCACCGGGCCGAGGCCGGAGAGCAGGATGGCGGTGGACTCGTTGTAGCCGTGGTCGTGCAGCTGGTTGTAGATCATGATCGGCGCGACCACGTTGAAGGCGATGCTGATCAGCCAGCCGAGCGCGGCGGCCTTGCCCTTGCGGGCAGGAGCGGTCGGAGCTACCGCAGTTGACATGGTGGTGTCCCCCGGACGAAACGGTGTGCATGGGCGGCGCCATTGTGGCGGAAGCGACGGTCGGCTGCACAACCCGACGATGTCGACTAATCGTCAGTGGGCGGACGAGGCCCGCCCGCGGCCCGGCCCCACACCAGCCCCAGCCCCAGCCCCAGCCCCAGCCCCAGCCCCAGCCCCAGCCCCAGCCCCAGCCCCGGCTACGCCCCGAGGAAGCGCTGGAGCTCGTCCAGCACGAAGTTCGCCCCGGTGTACCCGATCCCCTGGAACCACAGCTGGTCGTCCACCGGGAACGCCCGGTGCGCCTTGACCGCCCCGAGGCCCTGCCAGCCCGGGCTCGCCAGCGCCGCCTCCTCGCCCGCCTTCTCCGGATCGCCGTAGGTCGCGTACAGCAGCAGGTCGCCGTCCGCCCTGCCGATCTGGTCGAGCGGGATCTCGAAGTCGGACTGGTCGACGTTCTGCGCGTCCGGCCGCCCCACCTCGGCGTCGGCCAGCACACTGCCGGGGAAGCTCTGCCGCCCGAACAGCCGGATCCCGCCGCCCTCCGTGAACCGCACCAGGCTCACCTTGCGCCCGGACAGCTTCGCCGCCGCCAGCGCCCCCGCCACCTGCCCGGCGTGCTTCTGGTACGAGGCGACGAAGGCCGCCCCGGCCGCCACCCGGCCCAATGCCTGGGCGTGCAGCTGGAAGTTCGCCTTCCAGGGCGCCCCGGTGGTCTGGGTGAGCACGGTCGGGGCGATCGCCCGCAGCTGCTCGTACCGGTCGCCGTCGCGGGTCTGGTTGGAGAGGATCAGGTCCGGCCGCAGCGCCCGCAGGGCGGCGAGGTCGGGCGCGCCGGCCGGGCCGACCAGCCGGACGCCCGCCGTGCGGGAGGCCGGCCAGTAGGCGGGGAAGCCGGTGTCGGCGGCCGGGAGCGCGGCCCCGACCGGGGTGATGCCCAGGGTCAGCATGGAGTCGAGCACGTCGGTGTCCAGCACGACCACCCGCAGCGGCTCGCCCGGCACCTGCACCGGCCCGGTCGCGGCGTTCACCGTCACCGGGGGCAGCGGGGTGGGGGAGGGCGTGCCGCTCGCCTCGAAGTCCGCGGCCGGCGGCTGCGAGCCCCCGGAGCCGCTGCACGCCGTCAGCGCGGCGGCCCCGCCGAGTCCGCCGAGCCCGGCGAGGAACGTACGGCGGGAGATCCGGGAGATCCGGGGCATCGGCGGGTCCTCGGGCGGTGAGGCTGCGGTGGGCCCGTCGATTATGTCCGAAATGGTGGCTAAAAGGTCGTTAAGCGTCCACGGCACCGGCGGTTTCCGCCGCCACCGTCCACGGCGCCCCCGGCACGACCAGCGGAGTGCCCGTCACCGGGTCCGGCACCACCACCGAGTCCAGCCCGAACACCTCGCGCACCAGCTCCGCCGTCACCACCTCGCCCGGGGGGCCCTCGGCGACCACCCGGCCGTCCCGCATCGCCACC
This sequence comes from Kitasatospora sp. NPDC056076, assembly GCF_042266305.1. Classification (NCBI taxonomy): domain Bacteria; kingdom Bacillati; phylum Actinomycetota; class Actinomycetes; order Kitasatosporales; family Streptomycetaceae; genus Kitasatospora; species Kitasatospora sp. NPDC056076. Next base: position 51,954 of record NZ_JBHJWG010000016.1, on the reverse strand, counting down.
AGGTGGTCCGCGTACCGGGCCGCCTGGTTGAGGTCGTGCAGCACGGCGACGACCGTCCGGCCGCGCTCGACGTTCAGCCGGCGCACCAGGTCCAGCACCTCCACCTGGTGCGCGATGTCCAGGTAGGTGGTCGGCTCGTCCAGCAGCAGCACGTCGGTGCCCTGGGCGAGCGCCATCGCGATCCAGGCCCGCTGGCGCTGCCCGCCCGACAGCTCGTCCATGCTGCGTTCGGCCAGCTCCGCCGTCGAGGTGCGCTCCAGCGCCTCGGCGACGGCCGCCTCGTCCTCCGCCGACCACTGCTGCCACCAGCTCTGGTGCGGCTGGCGGCCGCGCGAGACCAGGTCCGCCACCGAGATGCCCTCCGGCGCGGTCGGCGACTGCGGCAGCAGGCCGAGCCGCTGGGCGATCCGCTTGGTCGGGATCCGGGCCAGCTCCTCGCCGTCGAGCAGCACCGCGCCGCGCACCGGCTTCAACAGCCGGCCCAGCGCCCGCAGCAGCGTCGACTTGCCGCAGGCGTTCGGGCCGACGATCACCGTCACCCGCCCGTCCGGGATGCCGACGTCCAGGCCCTCGACGACCGTGCGCGCCTCGTAGGCCAGGGTGAGGCCCCGGGCCTCCAGGCGGTGCGGGCCCGCCGTCGTACGGTGCGTGCTCGCGGTCATCGGGAACCTCCACGGCGGGATCGGATCAACAGCCACATCAGGTACGGCGCGCCGACCATGCCGGTCACCACGCCCACCGGCAGCTCGGTCGGGGCGAGCAGCCGCCGGGCGATCAGGTCCGCCAGGACCACCACCATCGCCCCGGTCAGCGCCGAGCACAGCAGCGGCACCTGCGCCGAGCGGGCCAGCCGCAGCGCGATCTGCGGGGCCATCAGCGCCACGAAGTCCACCGGCCCGGCGGCGCCCGCCGCGCAGGAGGCCAGCACGATGCCCAGCAGCGCCATGCCCAGCCGGATCCGGTCCAGCCGCAGCCCGAGGCCCACGGCCGTCGCGTCGTCGAAGGAGATCGACCGCTGCGCCCGCGCCGCCCACAACGCCACCGGCAGGGCCGCCAGCAGCACCCAGGCCAGCCATCCGGCCTGGTCGAAGCCGGTGCCGTTCAGACTGCCGGTCATCCACACCTTCGCGGCCTGCGCCTGGAAGCCGTCGCCCTTGGTCAGGAAGACGGAGGTCAGCGAGGACAGCGCCACGCTGATCCCGATCCCGATCAGCACGAAGCGCTGGGCGTGCAGCCCCCGCCGCCAGGCCAGCGCGTACACCAGCAGCCCGGCCGCCAGCCCGCCGCCGACCGCCGCGTACGGCGCCTGCCCGGTCGAGCCGACCACCCCGTACGCCGTCAGCCCGACCACGGTGACGGTCGCGCCCCAGGTCACGCCCACCACGTCCGGGCTGGCCAGCGGATTGCGGGCGACGGTCTGCACCAGCGCCCCGGCCAGCCCGAGCGCCGCCCCGACCAGCAGCCCCACCACCACCCGCGGCAGCCGGAACTCCCCGACCACCAGCTCGTCCGGACTCGGCTGCCCCAGCACCACCTTGACCACCTCGCCCGGCGAGACGGTCGACTCACCCAGGCACAGCGAGGCCACCACCGTCGCCGCCAGCACGACCAGCAGCCCGGCGGCGGCCAGCGCCGACCGCCGGTGCAGCAGGAACGAGGCCCGCCCGGCCCGCACCACCGAGTAGCCCCGGAGCGAAACCGACGTCATGCGCCCACCTCGCTGCGCTCGGCAGGGGCATGCCCCAACGCGCGCCTCTCAACGGTTCCCTCGCTGCGCTCGCTCACGCCGCCACCACCTTCCGCCGCCGCACCAGGGCCACCAGCACCGGCACCCCCACCAGCGCCGTCATCACGCCCGCCGGGACCTCCGAGGGCGGGAACAGCACCCGGCCGAGGGTGTCCGCGAGCAGCAGCAGGGCCGGGCCGAGGACGGCCGAGAAGGCGAGGATCCAGCGGTGGTCGGCACCGGCCACCGCCCGGGCGGCGTGCGGCACGGCGAGGCCGATGAAGGCGATCGGGCCGGCCGCCGCGACCGCCGAGCCGGTCAGCACGGTGGCGCCCAGCGCGCCGACCGCCCGGACCAGGCCGGTCTTCGCGCCCAGCCCCTTCGCGGTGTCCTCGCCGAGCGCCAGCGCGTCCAGCCCGCGCGCCACCGCCACCACCAGCACGGTGCCGACGGCCAGGAACGGCAGCAGCTGCCAGGCCACGTCCGCCGTCCGGCCGGAGAGCGAGCCGACGTGCCAGAACCGGAACTGGTCCATGGTGGCCGCGTCGGTGGTCAGCACCAGGGTGTTCAGCGAGGCGATGAACGCGGACATCGCCGAACCGGCCAGCGCCAGCTTGATCGGCGTCGCCCCGCCCCGGCCGCGCCCGGCCAGGCCGTACACCAGCACGGTGGCGATCACGGCGCCCGCGAAGCCGAACCAGACGTACCCGGTGAGGGTGGAGACCCCGAAGCCCGAGATGGCGACCACCACGCCCGCCGCCGCGCCCTGCGAGACCCCGAGGATGCCGGGGTCGGCGATCGGATTGCGGGTCAGGCCCTGCATCACCGCGCCGGCCAGCCCGAGCGCGGCACCCACGGCCAGCCCGACCACCGTCCGGGGCACCCGCAGCTCGCGGATCACCACGGCGTCGGCGGAGCCGCCGCCGTGCAGCAGCGCGTCGACGGTCGCCGACAGCGGCACCGTGCGGCTGCCGACCGCCAGGCTCAGCAGCACCGCGACGGCCAGCACGGCCAGTGCGGCGGCGAGCCACAGTATTCGGTGACGGGGTGTCCGCCGTCTGCCCGGCGGTGCGGTGGTGGTGCCGGTCGGTGCGGTGGTGTCGGTCATGAGCCCTCTCCGCGGAAAACTCAGGTAAACCTAAGTTCCGCCTCGGAGGCGGGGCAAATCGCCTCGTCCCGGCCCGGGCCCGTTGGGTAGCCTGGCGGCATGCCCGCGACCCCGCCCGCCCCGCTCACCGTCGGCTTCGACCTGGACATGACGCTGCTGGACACCCGGCCCGGCATCCACGCCACCTACCGGGCGCTCTCCGCCGAGACCGGCGTCCCCGTCGACGCCGACCTGGTGGTCACCCGGCTCGGCCCGCCGCTGCTGGACGAGATCCGCAACTGGTTCCCGGCCGAGGAGGCCGAGCGGGCCGTCGCCCGCTACCGCGAGCTGTACCGGGAGCACGCCTTCGCCCCGACCGTGCCGCTGCCCGGCGCCCACGCCGCCGTCGAGGCGGTCCGCGCCCACGGCGGCCGGATCGCCGTGATCACCGGCAAGTACGAGCCGAACGCCCGCCTCCACCTGGAGCACGCCGGACTGGACGCGGACGTCCTGGTCGGCGACCTCTGGGCGGAGACCAAGGGCGAGGCGCTGCGCGCGCACGGCGCGAGCATCTACGTCGGCGACCACCTCGGCGACATCGTCGGCGCCCGGCACGCGGACGCCGTCGCGGTCGCCGTGGCCACCGGCCCGTACGACGCCGACCAGCTGCGCGAGGCCGGGGCGGACGTGGTGCTCACCGACCTCACCGGCTTCCCGGAGTGGCTCGACCGGCACCTCGGCCCGAACCAGGACTCCAGGGGCCAGGACTCCCGGGGCTAGGACTCCTGGGGCGCGATCCGGGCGCGCTGGGCCCGGGCGTTCAGGAACAGCCCGGTCAGCGCGGACAGGAAACCGGCCGGCATCAGCATGCTCAGCCAGTACATGGCCGTCGGCAGCGGCGTCAGGTGCAGGAACAGCGGGACGAAGGTGACCAGGGTGGCGAGCGTGCCGAGCCCGAAGACCACCGTCCCGGCCTTGACGTACACGTCGCCGGGTTCGGCGCTCTGGCTGCTCACGTCCGCTCACTCCTCCGAGCCGCGCCGGGCCGCCCGTCCGGGGCCCGGTCCGCGCCCCAGTCTGGCAGAACCGCCCCCGCGGCGGCCCACCGGAGCGGCTCGGTCACGTTGCGCAGTTTCCCGGCAGCGATGCGTTTTGATCCCTGCTGGGCGAGGGTATGCAGGGGGTGCCGAGGGGCGCTACAGGTGCGTCCCGTGTCCTCAGACCCGGGGGTGTGAGCCGATGGACTGCGCAGAACCGCGCCCCGGCCGTGCCAGTACCGGGTCGTCCGTGACCGCGAGATCCCCGCGCGCCCGTCGGCCCCTCCGGCCCTCGGAACGCGGAGCGATCGCGGACCGCTGACGAGGCAGTGACGGACCATTAGTCTGCTCCTGACAACGCGCCGGCCGTGAGCGCCCACGGGCTCCGAGTCGAGGTCGGCCGTCTTTCTCCCCACACCACCCAGTGATCCCCGGCCAGGGCCGGGATCCCTCACACCCATTCGAGGACTGTTCGAGATGCCCACCGGCCAGGTCAAGTGGTTCAACGAGACGAAGGGCTTCGGCTTCCTGTCGCGCGACGACGGTGACGACGTCTTCGTCCACACCAAGGCGCTGCCCGCCGGTGTCACCGTGCTGAAGCCGGGCCAGCGGGTCGAGTTCGGCGTGGTCGCCGGGCACCGCGGGGACCAGGCGATGGCCGTGCAGCTGCTGGACGCGCTGCCGTCGGTGGCCGCCGCCCAGCGCCGCAGCGCCGACGACATGGCGCCGATCGTCCAGGACCTGATCACCACCCTGGACGCGGTGCTGCCCGGCCTCCAGCGCGGCCGCTACCCGGCCAAGCCGACCGGCCAGAAGCTGGCCGGCCTGCTGCGCGCGGTGGCCGACCAGTTCGACGTCTGAGGCCCCGAGGGGTCTAGAACGCGAGCGCACCCGGGTCGAGCGGGGGCACCAGCCCCTCCGCGGCGGCCCGGGTGAGCAGCGCGCGGACGGCTTGGTAGCCCTCCTCGCCGAGGTCGGCGGTGAACTCGTTGACGTACAGCCCGATGTGCTGGTCGGCCACGGCCGGGTCCATCTCCTGGGCGTGCGCCAGCACGTACTCCCGGCTGGCGGCCGGATCCGCCCAGGCCTGCCGGACGGACGCGCGGATCGTCGCGGCGAGCTCGCGCAGCCGCTCGGCGCCCAGCGAGCGCCGGGCCACGATCGCCCCCAGCGGGATCGGCAGGCCGGTCTCCGCCTCCCAGGCCTCGCCCATGTCGGCCAGGCTGTGCAGGCCGTACTGCTGGTACGTGAAGCGGGCCTCGTGGATCACCAGGCCGGCGTCCACCCGGCCGTCCCGGACGGCGGGCATGATCTCGTGGAACGGCAGGACGACGATCTCGCCGAAGCCGCCCGGCACCGCCTTCGCCGCCCAGAGCCGGAACAGCAGGTAGGCGGTGGAGCGCTCGGAGGGCACCGCGACGGTCCGCCCGGCCAGGTCCGCGGGCGAGGCCACGCCCGGCAGGGTGAGCACCAGCGGCCCGCAGCCGCGCCCCAGCGCGCCGCCGCAGGGCAGCAGGGCGTACTCCTCCAGGACCCACGGCAGCGCGCCGTAGCTGATCTTCAACACGTCCAGCTCGCCGCGCTCGGCCAGGCCGTTGGTGATGTCGATGTCGGCGAAGGTCACCTCGGGGGCGTCCGCCCCGGGGACTTCGCCGTGCGCCCAGGCGTGGAACACGAAGGTGTCGTTCGGGCAGGGCGAGTACGCGATGCTCAGCCGTTCAGCCACGGCCGGCCTCCTCGATCAGTTCTCGGACGGGAAGCGCGGCGAAGGCCCGCTCCAGGGCGGCCAGCGCCTCGCCGATCCGCCAGGCGGCCCGGTCGCGCGGGCCCACCGGGTTGGACACGGTGCGCAGCTCGAAGGCCGGCACGCCGAACCGGGCGGCGGCCTCGGCCACGCCGAAGCCCTCCATCGCCTCGGCCGCGGCCCCCGGGTGACGGGCGGCCAGCGCGGCGGCCCGCTCGGTGCTGCCGGTCACCGTGGAGACGGTCAGCACCGGGCCGGTCACGGCCCGGACGTCGCGGTCCGCCAGGGCCCGTTCGGCCAGGGCGACGACGGCCGGGGGAGGGGTGTGCCGGGTGGTGCCGAAGCCCAGCTCGGTGACGTCGGCGAAGCCCTCGGGGGTCTCGGCGCCGAGGTCGGCGGCCACGACCGCCGACGCCAGCACGGTCGCGCCGACCGGCGCGTGCGGGGCGAAGCCGCCGGCGATCCCGGCGGAGGCGACCAGGCCGTACGGGCCGGCCGCCAGCGCGGCGCAGGCGCCCGCCGCTGCGGCGGCGGGGCCGACGCCCGCGGCCAGCACGTCCACCGGCGCGCCCGCGCAGCGGTGCAGGGTGCCGCCGGGCAGCGGCAGGTCGGCGGCGCCGCCGGGCAGGCCGCGCAGCACCGCCTCGGCCTCGGCCGGCACCGCGACGACCACGAGCAGCCGGGCCCGTTCGGGGCCCGGCTGCCCGGGGTGCGCTTCGGAGACCTGTGCGGTCATCGCGGGGAGCGTCAGTCGTTCTTGGTGTTCAGCTGGAAGTACCACACCGCGATCGGGCTCTCCGACTTCTTGTCGATCTCGACCACGGTGATCACGGTCTTGCCGCTGGAGTTCAGCACCTTGCCCGCGGTCTGGGAGCCGGAGAAGCTCGGGCCCTGGGCGTAGGAGAACAGGCTGGTCTGCCCGCCCTGGCTGCTGGCGCCACCGTTGCTGGAGGCCCACCAGCCGGTCTTGGCCACGTTCGGGCTGACGCCGACGCCGATCCGGTCGCTCGCCCGCACGTCGGACTGCGGGAGGTCGCCGCTGGCCAGGGCCTGCTTGGCCGCGGTCTGGCACTGGTCCTGCTGGTCGTCGCTCAGCGGGCTGCCGCCGTTCCAGCACAGCGGGTCCGCGACGGTCGACGTGGTGCCGACCTGGAGGGTGGCCCGGTGGGTGTTGTGCTCGGTCTGCCCGGCGGCGATCGCGACGGAGGTGCCCACCGTGGCGGCGCCGACCACGACGACGGCGCCGAGGGCGGCGATGACACGGGTATTGAGGCTCATGCGACAGAATCTACCGGGCCCGGGCGATCACGCGACGCGGGGGTCGGCCACCGCGTGTTGCCCCGTCGTGGAAACCGACCGGTTCAGGCCGTTTCAGGCCACCCTGGGCGCGGCCGGGTGCCGCCGCAGGCCCAGCCGCAGCAGCGAACGGGCCGTCCACAGCAGCACCAGGCCGACCACCGAGGCGGCGATCGACAGGCCCAGCACCCCGTTCAGCGGCAGCACGATGCCGACCCCGCCGCCGACCACCCAGGACATCTGCATCAGGGTCTCCGAACGGGCGAACGCCGAGGTCCGCACCGCCTCCGGGACGTCCCGCTGGATCAGCGCGTCCAGCGCCAGCTTGCCGAACGAGGCCGCCATCCCGGACACCGCGGCGACCAGAACCACCGTCACCACGCCGTACCAGAGCGCGGCCGCCGCCGTCACACAGGTCGCCAGCAGCAGCATCGCGGTGACCGTCGCCTCCGGGCCCCGGGTGCGCAGCCAGGAGCCCAGCACCGAGCCCAGCGCGTTGCCCGTCCCGGCGGCCAGCGCCACCAGGCCCAGCGCCAGGGTCGGCCGCAGGCCGCCGATCGGGTCGGTGCGCAGCAGGAAGGCCAGGAAGAACACCAGGAAGCCGACCAGCCAGCGCATCCCCGCCATCGCCCGCAGCGCCAGCACCACCGAGGGGCCGACGGTGCGCAGCGAGGCCTTGACCTTCGGGGGCTTGTGGTGGATCAGGTGCGAGCCGCCGCCCGGGGCCTCGGCGGACACCTCGGCGTGCAGCACGGCCCGCTGCTCGCCCTTCGCCGAGTCCACCGCGTGCGGCAGGTGGAAGGCCATCAGGGTGCCGATCACGAACACCAGGAAGGCGCCGCGCAGCGGCCAGCCGGGCCCGATCAGGTGCAGCAGCCCGCCCACCGCGGCCGCCACCCCGGTGGCCAGCAGCCCGGCCAGGGTGACCCGGGAGTTCGCCTTCACCAGCGACAGCCGGCTCGGCAGCAGCCGGGGCACCACCACGCTGCGCACCACCCCGTACGCCTTGGACGCCACCAGCACGCCCAGTGCCTCCGGGTAGAGCGCGATGCCGCCGCCGGAGATCACCCCGGCCATCGTCCAGGCCAGTACGGCCCGGGCCAGCATCGACATCGCCATGGCGGCCCGGCGGCCGTGCGGCAGCCGGTCCAGCAGCGGGCCGATCACCGGGGCGAGCAGGGCGAACGGCGCCATCGTGATCAGCAGGTAGAGCGCGACCCGGCCGCGGGCCTCGCCGGTGGGGACGGAGAAGAAGATGGTGGAGGCCAGCGCGATGGTGATCAGCATGTCGCCGAAGGAGTTCAGCGCGTGCAGCTCGATCAGCTTCGCCAGGCCGGACTCGCCCGCGCCCTCGGCCGAGGTGGCCCGGCGGATCCGGCGGCCGGTGCCGTGCACCAGCTTGCCGGTGCGCAGGCCGGCGGCGGAGGCGGTGCGGACCAGGAAGGGGCGGTGGGGCTCGGGGGCGTCCTCGTCGGCCTCCTCGGCGGCTCCCGCGACCGCTTCCGTGACGGTTTCCTCGTCGGCGCCCGTGACGGCTTCCGCGACGGCTTCCGTGACGGCTCCTGTGACGGGGCGGTCGGGCTTCTCCAGGTCGACCCGGTCGGCTGCGGACGGCCCGCCGCCCGCCACCGGCTGCGGTTCGCCCGCATCGGGGAGGGGAGACTGTTGTCGCGGCGCGGCCTGCGTCTCGTCGGGGCTGCCGGCCTGCGAGGGGCGCAGTGCGTGCTGCGACGGGTTTTCGTCCGCCACAAGCCCATCCTGCCCCAGATTCGCCGGGGTGACGCGGGATTCGGCTCCGCTCGGCGCGGCCTCCGGAAGGCTCGGCTCCGCCCCGGACTGTGCCGGGGCGCCGACCGGCGGGTAGCCTGCCCCAAGGTCCGCCCGCGTGGGCGCCGGGGCGCCGGCAGGCCGGACGGGCGGCGCGGTCGGTACCCGTGGCGGCCCCAGGTCGCGCAGAATGGACGCGGGACTACCGAGCCGCGACGGAGAAGGCAACACGCCGTGGGCGACAGAAGAACTGGGAGAGAATCGACGCCGTGAGTGCTGCGATGCGAAGCCGTACCCCCGACCGGCTCTGTGCCGACGCCGTCGAACTCGCCCGCCAGGCTGCCGAGGAGGCCGTCGGGCCCGAGGCCGTCGGCCCGCACCTCGGTGCGCAGGCGGACGCCGACCGCGTCGTCACCCACAGCTTCGAGTGCCTGGACGCGGCCTACCGCGGCTGGCACTGGGCGGTCACCGTCGCCCGGGCCCCGCGCGCGAAGAACGTGACCGTGGACGAGGTCGTGCTGCTGCCCGGCCCCGACGCGGTGCTCGCGCCGGAGTGGGTGCCGTGGAGTGAGCGGCTGCGCCCGGGCGACATGGGCCCCGGCGACCTGCTGCCCACCGGCGCCGACGACGCCCGGCTGGAGCCGGGCTGGACCGGCGAGGACGAGCCCGCGCCGAACTCCGCCGTCGCCCTGGCCGCCGAGGAGGACGTGGTCCTCAGCGACCCGCACGTCCAGCCCGCGCCGGCCCGCGCCCGGATCAACGCCGTCGCCGAGGAGCTCGGCCTGGGCCGCAGCAGGGTCCTCTCCCGGCTCGGCCTGCACCTGGCCGCCGACCGCTGGGAGAAGGCCCACGGCTCGCAGACCCCGATGGCGCAGGCCGCCCCGGCGGCGTGCGGCAGCTGCGGCTTCCTGATCACGATCGGCGGCTCGCTCGGACAGGCCTTCGGCGTGTGCGGCAACGAGTTCGGCCCGGCCGACGGCCAGATCGTCTCCTTCGCGTACGGCTGCGGCGGGCACTCCGAGGCGGCCGTCATCCCGGCCCCGCCGGCGCCGTCCGAGCTGATCCTGGACGAGCTGGTGGTCGAGCCGCTGCAGCTCCACCCGGACCGGACCTCCGGCTCGGTCGAGCCGGACGCCCCGGCCGAGGAGCTCGGCCACTCCTGACGTTCCCCGTCCGCGGGCCCGCCCCCCGCACCCGGGGGGGGGGGCGCCCCCGGGGGGGGGGGGGGGGGGCCCCCCCGGGGGGGGGGCCCCCCCCCCCGCCCGCCCGGGGGGGGCCCCCCCGCGCGGTGTAAAAACAACCCGCC
>NZ_JBHJWG010000016.1:0-41981 GCF_042266305.1 Kitasatospora sp. NPDC056076 | reverse complement strand
CCGCGTCCTTTGTGTATCCGCCCCCGCTCCTGCGGGCCCCGGGCGGCGGCCCGCCCCACTCCCCGGGGGGGGCGGGCCGCGACGTTGTTGCCGGTAGGGGCGCCCGCCGGTGGCGGGGCCCCGCCCGCCTGCCGTCCGTGGGGACTCCCCCCAGCCCACGGGCGGCAGCAGGGCGGGCCGTCGGGCCCCGGCAGTGGGGTGCCGGCCCGGCGGTTCCGCCCCCTCCGACCCCCTCGGCCTTTCTCCGCTTCCGCCGGCCCGCTCCGCCCTCCGTCGGTTCCCGTGGTGCTCCTGGTCCCCCTGGGACGGGAGTGGCGGACCGTGCGGCCGGACGGTCCGCCGCCGACCGGCCCCCGCCTGCGGATTCCCGCGCCCGGCCGGGCCCCGCGCCGCCGCCGGACCGGGCGGTGGTCGGGAGCAGTCGGTGGGGCAGGGAAGAATGCCCTACGACGTACAGGGCGGCGGAAGGTGGCAGGTCCCGTGGAACCTCGGATCATCGGCAGCGGCACGGACGAGCACCTCGCGGACCCGTTCGGGAGCGCCGCGCTGCGCCGGCGGGTGCTGGACGCCTGGGTCGCCTCCCCGGCCCGGTTCCGGGAGGACGCCAACGCCGAGGAGGAGCTGGCGCTCGGCGGCTACCGCGACCGCCTGGTGGTCGAGTTGGCGCAGAACGCGGCCGACGCCGCGGTCCGGGCCGGGCGCGGCCCCGGGCGGCTGCGGCTGACCCTGGCCGACGGCGTGCTCGCCGCCGCCAACACCGGCGCCCCGCTGGACGCGGCGGCCGTCGAGTCGCTGTCCACCCTGCGCGCCTCCTCCAAGCGCGGCGAGGAGCCCGCCGTCGGCCGGTTCGGGGTCGGCTTCGCCGCCGTCCTCGCCGTCACCGACGAGCCCGCCGTGCTCGGCGCCGCCGGCGGGGTGCGCTGGTCACTGGGCGAGGCCCGCTCGCTCGCCGAGGCGCAGCCCGCGCTGGCCGACGAACTGCGCCGCCGGGACGGCCACGTGCCGCTGCTGCGGCTGCCCTTCGCCGCCGAGGGCCCGGCCCCGGACGGTTACGACACCGTGGTGGTGCTGCCGCTGCGCGACGCCGCCGCCGAGGACCTGACCCGCCGTCTGCTGACCGCCGTCGACGACGCCCTGCTGCTCACCCTGCCCGGCCTGTCCGAGGTCGTGGTGGAGACCCCGGAGGGCACCCGCACGCTCACCCGCAGCGCCGCCGAGCCCCGCCCGGACGGCGTCACCGAGGTGACCGTCACCGACGACGGGGGCGGCCGGCTGCGGCGCACCCTCTGGCAGACCGCCGGCGCCACCGGCCGGCTGGCCGCCGAACTGCTCACCGACCGGCCCACCGAGGAGCGCGCCCGCCCGTACTGGACGGTGACCTGGGCCGTCCCGGTCGAGGAGGACGGCACCCCGCAGCGGCCCGCCATCGCGCCGGTGCTGCACGCGCCCACCCCCAGCGACGAGCCGATCGGCCTGCCCGCGCTGCTGATCGCCTCCTACCCGCTGGACTCCACCCGCCGGCACATCGCCCCCGGCGCGCTCACCGACTTCCTCACCGAGCGCGCCGCCGACAGCTACACCGACCTGCTGCGCGCCCGCGGCGCCGACCTCGGCTCGCTCGGCCTCGTCCCCGGGCCGCTCGGGCAGGGCGCGCTGGACAACGCGCTGCGTGCGGCGGTGCTCTCCCGGCTGCCCGGCACGCCGTTCCTGCCGCACCCCGGCGGCGTCGAGGAGGGCACGCCCGCGCTGCGGCCGCGCGACGCCACGCTGCTGGAGGGCGCGGACGGCTCGGTGGTGGAGGCGCTCGCGCCGATCTTCCCCGGCCTGCTGCCGGCCGGACTGGAGCGCCGCACCGAGCTGCGGGTGCTGAACGTGCGCCGGGTGCCGCTGGCCGACGTGGTCGACCAGCTCGGCGGGCTGGACCGCGACCCGGCCTGGTGGCGCAACCTGTACGCGGCGCTCGGCGCGGCCGACCCGGAGGCGCTCGGCGCGCTGCCCGTGCCGCTCGCCGACGGACGGACCGTCACCGGGCCCCGGCGGGTCCTGCTGCCCTCCGAGGACGCCGACTGGGCGGCCTTCCCCGGCTACCCCGAGTCGCTGGCCGGGGCACTCGCCGCGCTCGACCTGCGGCTGGCCCACCCCGAGGCCGCCCACCCGCTGCTGGCCAAGCTGGGCGCCGGCACCGCCACCCCGGCCGGGGTGCTGGACACCCCCGAGGTGCGGGCCGCCGTCGCCCGCTCCTACGAGCTGGCCGACGACGACCTGGACGCCGCGCTGGAGCTGGCCGACGCCGTCCTGGCCCTGGTGAAGGCCGCCGCCCCGGCCGTCGGCGAGCACCCCTGGCTGGCCCGGCTGGCGCTGCTGGACGACGAGGGCGAGCCCGCCCGGGCGGGCGAACTGGTGCTGCCCGACAGCCCGTTCGCGGCGCTCGCCCGCGAGGAGGACGCCGGCTGGGTGGACGACGAGCTGCTGGAGCGCTGGGGCCCCGAGGTGCTGGCCGCCGTCGGCGTGCTGGCCGACTTCGTGCTGGTGCGCGCCGAGGACGTGGTGCTCGACCCGGACGACCTGGAGCGGCTCGACCCGACCGCGCCCGCCGACCGGGCGGCCGGCGGGCACCCCACCGGGCTGCTGGACGAGGCCCCCGACGGGCTCGCCGAGTGGGCCGAGGACGCCCTGGAGGCGCTGAACGCCGACGAGGTGCTCGGGGTCCCGCCGGTGGCCGCCGAACTGCTGGCCGTGCGCGACCTCGACCTGGTGGACGACGACGCCTGGCCCGAGGCGCTCGCCGCGCTCGCCCGCCCACCGTACCGGGAGGCCGTGGTCAACCCGGTGCGCACCCTGCTGCCCGACGGCAGCTACGCCGACCTCCCGCCGTACACCGCGTGGTGGCTGCGCGACCACCCGGTGCTGGGCGGCCGCGAGCCCGCCGGGCTGCGCGCCGCCGGGGCCGACCCGCTGCTGCGCGGCCTGTACGACGAGGCCCGCACCACCCTGGACGACCAGTTCCTGCACGCGCTCGGGGTGCGCACCACGCTGGCCGCGCTGCTCGCCGAGCCGCACGGCCCGGACGAGGCGCTGGACCGGCTCACCGACCCGGCCGCCGAGGTCGGCCACCGCCAACTGCACGGCATCCACAGCGCGTTGGCCCGGGTCGACCGGGACCGGATCGAACCGCTCGACGTGGTACGGGCGTTGCCGCCGCTGGACCCGGCCACCGGGCGCCGCCCGGACCACACGGTGGTGGTGGACGCCACCGAGGCGGTCGTCGCGGACGCCCCCGACCTGGTCCAACTCCTGCACCCGTACCCGCTGCTGCCGGTCGCCCCGGCGCTCGCCGCGGACCTCGCCGAGCGGCTGAACGTGTCGCTGGCCAGCGAGGTGGCCGGCGGGCGGGTGCTCTCCGAGGGCGTGCTGCACCGGGTCCCCGCCGTGGTGCGGGAACTGCTGCCCGGCTGCCCGGTCGCCTACGAGGAGCACGAGGAGCTGCTGGTGGTCGGCCCGGACGGCGGCGAGGCCTCCGTCGACTGGCGCTGGGACCACGCGGCGGACGCCCCGGAGCCGCCGTACGACCCGGAGCTGGCCGAAGCCGGCGACGAGGACGACGAGTTCGAGGTCCCGCCGGTGCCCGGGCTGCTGCACGCCGCCACCCCGGAGGGCCTGGCGGCCGGGCTCGCCTGGTCGGTCGGCCAGTGGCACCGGCGCTTCGAGGTGCTGGCCGCGCTCAGCGAGCCGGACCGGGCGTACGAGCTGTCCGCGGCCCGGGACTTCGAGGGCTGAGTTCAGCGGTCGCGCGGCTTGAGCCGCAGGTAGACGGTGGTGGTGACGGTCAGCCAGACCGCGCCGAGCGTCACCACCGCCGCCGTCTTCACCGCGGGCGTCGGACGGACCGTCAGGCCGACGCCCGCCATCGCCAGCGCCGCCAGCCCGGCGGCCAGCAGCCCGCCCAGGAAGGCGATGAACGCCTCCAGATCCCCGCCCCTGCGTGCCATCGGGCACCCCCTCTCGGGGAAATGCTAAGGGTGCCGACGGGGGCGGGGCGGGCCGGTCACTCCATGCCGCGGCGCTTCATCCAGGCCCAGGCGCACTCCAGGACGATGCCGCAGACCACCGCGATGGCCACGCCCGTCCACGGGTCGCGCTGCCCGACCAGGGAGAGCTCGAAGAAGTTCGACAGGAACGGCACCAGCAGCACCAGCGCGAAGGCGAGGCCCATGGTGCCGATCAGCAGCAGGCGCCACCAGTTGTACGGGCGGGCGACGATGGCGAGCACCCAGATGGCGATCAGGAAGAGCGTCAGGGTGGCCACGCTGGTGTCGGCCCTGAGGTCGGTGGCGTGGTCGGAGCGGGCCAGCGCGTAGGCGACGAAGGTGCCGGTGCCGGCGATCGCGCCGCCCGGGATCGCCAGCCGCAGCACCCGCTTCACGAAGCCGGTGCGGGCCCGCTCGTTGTTGGGGGCGAGGGCGAGGAAGAAGGCCGGCACGCCGATGGTGAGGGTGGACAGCACGGTGGAGTGCCGGGGCAGGAACGGGTACGGCGAGTGGGTGAAGATCACCAGCAGCGCCAGCAGCACCGAGTAGACCGTCTTCACCAGGAACAGGCCCGCGACCCGCTCGATGTTGCCGATCACCCGGCGGCCCTCGGCGACCACCGAGGGCAGGGTCGCGAAGGAGTCGTTCAGCAGCACGATCTGGGCGACCGCCTTGGTGGCGTCCGAGCCGGTGCCCATCGCCACGCCGATGTCGGCGTCCTTGAGCGCCAGCACGTCGTTGACGCCGTCGCCGGTCATCGCCACGGTGTGGCCGCGGGACTGCAGCGCCCCGACCAGCTCGCGCTTCTGCTGCGGGGTGACCCGGCCGAAGACGCTGGTCCGGTCGGCGGTCTCGGCGAGCTGCTCCGGGTCCTTCGGCAGGGTGCGGGCGTCCACCGGGCGGTCCGCGCCGGGCAGCCCGAGGTGGCCGGCCACCGCGCCGACCGAGACCGCCGCGTCGCCGGAGATCACCTTGGCCCGGACGTTCTGGCCCTCGAAGTAGCGCAGGGTCTCGGCGGCGTCCGCGCGCAGCCGCTGCTGGAGCACCACCAGGGCCAGCGGGGTGAGCCCGGCGGCCGGGTCGGGGGAGTCCAGCGGGACGGGCGTGCGGCCCAGCAGCAGCACCCGCAGGCCCTTGGCGCCCAGCTCGTCCACCTCGGCGAGCGCCGGGTGCCCGGCGGGCAGCAGCACGTCCGGGGCGCCGAGCAGCCAGCTGGCCTCGCCGCCCTGGGGCTCCAGCAGCTGCACGCCGCTCCACTTGCGGGCCGAGGAGAAGGGCATCGCCTCGATCACCCGCCAGCCGTGGCCGCCCGGGCCGGCGCCGTCGCCGCGCCCGTACGCGTCGATCACGGCCTGCATGGACGGGTTGGGGCGCGCGTCGGCCCCGGCCATCACGGCGAGTGCGTGCTGGACGGTGTCCCGCTCGGGCGGGGCGGAGCCGCCGTCGGCGATCAGCCGCAGGTCGACGACGTCCATGCCGCCCTCGGTGAGGGTGCCGGTCTTGTCCAGGCAGACGGTGTCCACCCGGGCCAGGCCCTCGATCGCCGGGAGCTCCTGGACCAGGCACTGCTGGCGGCCCAGCCGGATCACGCCGATCGCGAAGGCCACCGAGGTCAGCAGCACCAAACCCTCGGGGACCATCGGCACGATGCCCGCCACCATCCGGCGCACCGCCTCGCGCCAGTCGCGGCCCTCCACGGCCAGCTGGCTGATGATCAGACCGATCGCGGTGGGGATCAGCAGGTAGGTGATGAACCGCAGGATGCTGTTGATGCCGCTGCGCAGCTCCGACTTCACCAGGGTGAACTTGCTGGCCTCCTCGGCCAGCTGGGCCGCGTAGGCCTCCCGGCCGACCCTGGTGGCGGTGAACGCGCCCGCGCCGGCCACCACGAAGCTGCCGGACATCACCTGGTCGCCGGGCTGCTTGAGGACGGGGTCGGGCTCGCCGGTGAGCAGTGACTCGTCGATCTCCAGGCCGTCCGCCTCGGTCACCTCGCCGTCGACGATCACCTTGTCGCCGATGCCGAGCAGCACGGTGTCGTCCAGGACGATCCCGGAGACGGTGATCTGCTGGACGGCGCCGTCCCGGCGGACCTGCGGTCTGGCCTCGCCGATCAGGGCCAGGCTGTCCAGGGTCTTCTTGGCGCGCAGCTCCTGGAAGATGCCGATCGCCGTGTTGGCGACGATGACCAGCCCGAACAGGCCGTCCTGGATCGGTCCGACGACCAGGATGATCCCGAACATGATGCCGATGATGGCGTTGAAGCGGGTGAAGACATTGGCCCGGACGATCTCCTCGGTCGACCGGCTGGACCGTACCGGGACGTCGTTGACCTGCCCGTTCGCCACCCGTTCGGCCACCTCGGCGGCCGTCAGGCCGCCGCGCCGGCCGGGCAGCAGCCCGAGCGGGTGCGCTCCGTCGGGATGGTCTCCGCCGGTCGGCTGCTGCTCTTCCGCGGGCTGGGCAGGCTGCGTCATGGCACCGACTCTACGGGCGCCTTATGTCCGGTGCGTGCTACTAAAGGACTATTCAGTCCGACTGGGTGGCAGGGCCGGTGCCGTCCCCGGTGCTGCCACCGGCGCCGCCGTCCGCCTGCGGTGCGGCGGCCTCGGCGGCGCGGCTGCGGGCGATCGCGTCCCGGCGGGCGCGGCAGTACCAGAGGCCGATCAGACCGAGCAGGCCGCCGGAGAGGCAGATCCACGGCCAGGTGCCGTGGCCGTGGTCGGAGAGGGTGCCCTGGAAGGGGAGCAGGGCGACGAAGGCGACGAACCACAGCACCGTGCCCGCGCCGACGATGGCGACGTCATTGGCCTCCAGCGGAGGGGGCGAGGGGTGCAGCGGCGTCTTGGGCATGGGGCCTAGCGTACGGTGCGCGGGGGCTCCCGGGGCGGTGGGGGCTCCCGAGGGGTGCGGCGGGGCGCCAGGTCGGCCAGGGGCGGGCTCTACGCGCGAAGATAGCGCGTGTGCGACCGGGAAACCATACTTGAGGGTCCACGCCCGGCCGCCGTCGCCACGGGCGTTCCCCCCTCCTCAGCTCCCCCACAGAGGACGCACGCATGCCTGTGGTCCAGCCGACCACCGAGTCGCCCGAACCCGCGGAACCCGCGCCCCCCACCAGCGCCCTGGACCGCTACTTCAAGATCAGCGAGCGCGGCTCCAGCCTGCCGCGCGAGATCCGCGGCGGTGTCGCCACCTTCTTCACCATGGCGTACATCCTGGTGCTGAACCCGATCATCCTGGCCAGCGCCACGGACATGGCCGGGGCCCACCTGGACAGCGCCCAGCTGGTCACCGCCACCGCCCTCACCGCGGGTCTCACCACCCTGCTGATGGGCGTGATCGGCAACGTGCCGATCGGCCTGGCCGCCGGACTCGGCGTCAACACCATCGTGGCGCTCCAGCTCGCGCCCAGGATGACCTGGCCGGACGCCATGGGCATGGTGGTGCTGGCCGGCTTCGCGATCATGCTGCTGGTCGCCACCGGCCTGCGCGAGCGGGTCATGAACGCCGTGCCGCTCGGCCTGCGCAAGGCCATCGCGATCGGCATCGGCCTGTTCATCAGCCTGGTCGGCCTGGTCGACTCCGGCTTCGTCAGCCGCATCCCGGACGCCGCCCACACCACCGTCCCGCTGCAGCTCGGCGGCAACGGCCACCTGCTCGGCTTCCCCGTGCTGGTCTTCGTCTTCGGCCTGCTGCTGACCCTGGTCCTGGTCATCCGCAAGGTGCCCGGCGCCATCCTGATCAGCATCGCGGCCTCCACCGTGCTCGCCCTGGTGCTCGACAAGGTCGCCGACGTGCCGGCGCTCAAGTGGGGCCTCACCGTCCCCACCTGGCCCGGCAACCCGGTGGCCGCCCCCGACTTCGGGCTGGTGGGCAAGGTCAGCCTGTTCGGCGGGTTCGAGAAGGTCGGCGTGCTCACCGGCGTGCTGTTCGTCTTCACCGTGCTGATGTCCTGCTTCTTCGACGCGATGGGCACCATCCTCGGCGTCGCCGACGAGGCCCACCTGCTGGACGAGAAGGGCGACCTGCCGGGCATCAACAAGATCCTGATGGTCGACGGCATCGCCACCGCGGCCGGCGGCGCCACCTCCGCCTCCGCCAACACCTGCTTCGTCGAGTCCACGGCCGGCGTCGGCGAGGGCGCCCGCACCGGCTTCGCCTCGATCGTCACCGGCCTGCTCTTCGTGGTGGCGCTGTTCCTCACCCCGCTCGCCACCATGGTCCCCGCCCAGGCCGCCACCCCGGCCCTGGTCACGGTCGGCTTCCTGATCCTGGCCAACTCGATCAAGGAGATCGACTGGGCGGACTACACCATCGCGATCCCGGCCTTCCTGACCATCGTGATGATGCCGTTCACCTACTCCATCACCAACGGCATCGGCTTCGGCTTCATCGCCTTCTGCGTGCTGCGCCTGGCCGCCGGCCGCGGCCGCAGCGTCCCGGTGCCGCTCTACGCGGTGGCGGCGGTCTTCGCCTTCTACTACCTGATGCCGGCCTTCGGCCTGCTCTGACGGCCGCCCGGCCCGTAGGGCCCTCCCCGCCACGTGCGGGGAGGGCCCTACGGCTTTCTCAGTGCACGCAGAACTCGTTGCCCTCCGGATCGTGCATGACCGTCCAGGTACCGCCGGGCTCGGCGACCTCGTGCAGGACGGCGGCGCCGAGGGCTTCGAGGCGGGTGACGGTGGCCGCGCGTTCGCCCGGGCCGGGGTGGACGTCGAGGTGGAGGCGGTTCTTGCCCTCCTTGGGCTCCGGGACGGCCTGGAACAGGATCCGGCGGCCGAGGCCGGTGTCCGAAGCGGGGTCGTACGGGTCGTCCGGGTGGCGGACGGCGGCGAGGGTGCGCCAGGCGGGGCGGCCGTCGGCCTCGGTGAGGGCGTCCGGGGTGATCGCGCCGGCCTCCAGCAGGCGGGCGATCAGGGCGGCGTGGTCCTCGACGGTGTAGTCGAGGGCGGCGCCCCAGAAGGCGGCCTGGCGGTGCGGGTCGGTGCAGTCGATGACGAGCTTCCAGTGCAGCGGCATGTAACCGGTTCTACCGGTTACCGGCCGGGGGCGGCAATCACCGGCGGTCGGAAGGTGTCAAAAAGGCGACCGTGTAGGGCAGTTGGCGGCGGGAATACTGGCTGGACGGAGACGGGGAGGGGACTCGACCGATGGTGCAACAGGATCCGCCCGGGGGCGTCGAGGCGCGACTGCTGCCGGAACTGTTCTGGCGGGCGGACAAGGCCTCGCTGGACGGACAGCGCGAGACGCTCCGCTGGCACCGTGGACTGATCGCCATGCTGGTGGTCGCCGCGCTGATCGGCTCGCTCCCGGGCCCGGACCACAAGGGCGACGGCGATATCAAGCCACTGTTCTCGGTGGCCGCCTTCCTGATCGCCGGCTACTTCTGGTCCCGGCTGCGCCGCGGCAACCCGCAGGGCCGGTGGTACGAGGCGCGGGCGGCGGCCGAGTCGGTCAAGACGCTCGCCTGGAAGTACAGCGTGCGGGCCCGGCCGTTCGGCGGCGAGGCCGACTCGCCGGACGCCGACCGCGGCTACCTGCTCCAGGTCGAGGACGTGCTGCGGGCCTTCGAGGACCCGGAGATCGTGCCGCCCGGCAGCGTCCCGGAGATCACCGAGGAGATGCGCCGCTCCCGGGCCGGCAGCCTCACCGCCCGGCGCACTCTCTACCTGCGCACCCGGGTCGAGAGCCAGCGGACCTGGTACCGCTCCCGGGCCGAGTCCTGCGAGTCCCAGGCGGTCTCCTGGGGGCTCGGCATCGCGACGCTGATCATCATCGGTGCCGCCGCGGCGATCGCCCAGGCCACCGGCGCCCTGGAGGTGCACATCTTCGGGGCCAGCTCGGCCGCGGCCGCCGCGATCATCGCCTGGACCCAGCTCAAGCAGCTGCGCCCGCTGGCCGCCGCCTACCAACTGGCCGCGCGCGAGCTGGAGAACGTCGGCAACCAGCTCTCCGACCTCGACCTCAAGACGCCGGACGCCGAGGAGCGCTGGGCCCGGCTGGCCGCCGAGGCCGAGGACGCCGTCTCCCGCGAGCACACCACCTGGCGGGCCCGCCGGGCCTTCCCCCGGTAGCTCCGGCCGGACGGCGCGCCAGTCCAACTCCGGGGAGGGGCTGGGGAGATCCGGCGAAGCGGGGCCACGCCGGGGGCACAGGTGTGCGGGGAGGGTGAGAGTGGGGCGCCGAGGCACGGAACGTGACCATTACGTGTCCATGCCGTGGTTTCATCGCCTCCGCGCGACCCGCAGTCCCTGCCCGGAGGCCCCCTGTGCGCATTCTCCTGATCGCCACCGCGTTCAACAGCCTGACCCAGCGCGTCCACACCGAGCTGCGCGAGCGCGGCCACCAGGTCGCCGTCCAACTCGCCCTCGGCGACGAGCAGATGCGAGAGGCGGTGGCCCGGGTCGACCCGGAGCTGATCGTCTGCCCGATGCTCACCAAGGCCGTCCCGGCGGACATCTGGTCCACCCGGACGGTCCTGATCGTGCACCCGGGCCCGAAGGGCGACCGCGGCCCCTCCTCGCTCGACTGGGCGATCACCGAGTCCGCCCGGCACTGGGGCGTCACCGTGCTGCAGGCCGTCGAGGAGATGGACGCCGGCGACATCTGGGCCTCCGTCGAGTTCCCCGTCCCCGACCGCGGCAAGAGCGAGCTGTACCGGGGCGAGGTCGCGGACGCCGCCGTCGAGGCCGTCCTGCTGGCCGTCCAGCGGTACGAGGGCGGGCTGTTCACCCCCGAACCGCTCGACTACGCCCGCCCCGACGTACGCGGCGAACTGCGGCCCCTGCTGCGCCAGGAGACGCGCCGGATCGACTGGCAGCAGGACGACACCGCCACCGTGCTGCGCAAGCTGCGCGCCGCCGACTCCCAGCCCGGCGTGCTGGACGAGCTGTACGGGCGGGAGTTCTTCCTGCACGGCGGCCACCCCGAGGACGAACTGCGCGGCCCCGAGCCCGGCGCCGTGCTCGCCACCCGGGACGGCGCGATCTGCCGGGCCACCGTGGACGGCGCGGTCTGGATCCCCCAGCTGCGCCCGCGCCGCACCCCGGGCGGGCCGGTCACCTTCAAGCTGCCCGCCGCCACGGTGCTCGCCGACGAGCTGCACCGGGTCCGCGAGGTGCCGGTGGCCCCGGAGCAGGCCGCCCGCCGGGACACCTGGTCGGAGCTGCGCTACCACGAGGACGGCGAGGTCGGCTTCCTCGAATTCGCCTACGCCGGCGGGGCGATGGGCACCGAACAGTGCCGCCGGCTGCTGGCCGCCTACCGCGCGGCCGCCGACCGGCCCACCTCGGTGCTGGTGCTGGGCGCGCCCCGGGACTTCTACTCCAACGGGATCCACCTCAACGTCATCGAGGGCTCGGCCTTCCCGGCGCTGGAGTCCTGGGAGAACATCAACGCGATGGACGACCTGGTCGAGGCGGTCCTGACCACCGACGACAAGCTGACCGTCGCCGCGCTGGCCGGGAACGCGGCGGCCGGCGGACTGATGCTGGCCCTGGCCGCCGACGAGGTGTGGTGCCGGGAGTCGGCGGTGCTCAACCCGCACTACCGGCTGATGGGCCTGTACGGCTCCGAGTACTGGACGTACACCCTGCCCGCCCGGGTCGGCGCCGAGCAGGCCGAGCGGCTCACCACCGAGGCGCTGCCGGTCGGGGCCGCGCACGCCCGCCGGATCGGCCTGGTGGACCGCACGGCCGGCGGGGACGCGGCGGAGTTCCGCCGCTGGACGGCCCGGGAGGCCGCCCGGCTGGCCGGTTCGCCGGAGCTCACCGGGCGGCTGGTGGACAAGAAGCGCCGCCGCGCCGAGGACGAGGAGGCGAAGCCGCTGGCCGCGTACCGGGCGGAGGAACTGCGCCGGATGCACGGCAACTTCTACCGGGCGGGCGAGCCGTACCACGCGCTGCGGCGGGACTTCGTGCGCAAGGCCTGCCCGGCGGCCACGCCGGAGCACCTGACGGGGCTGCTCGGCCGGCCCTGAACCCCGGTGCGGCGGTGGGGCGGTGGCCTCCGGCGCGGCGGTGAAGCGGTGACGCCCGGCCGGGGTGGGGGACCCGGCCGGACGTCCGTCGTGGGGCCGCCCGCGACTCGGTGCGGGGCGGCGGCCCGGCTCGGCGCCGGGCGGCGGTGCCGCTCAGCGGCGGCCGCTGGCCGTGCGGCTCAGCGGCTGCCGCTGCGGCGGGACGCGGGGCGTCCGCGGGGGCAGCGGGGCGGCCGGGCCGACCAGCAGCGGCTGGGTGCTGGGCTTGCTCGGGGAGACGGCGAAGGCCAGCGAGCCGAAGAACACGTAGCAGCCGAGCCCGACCCCGAGCGGGAAGATGAACTGCAGTGCCATCACCCCGCCCTGGGTCGAGTGCGAGGCGTCGAGGCGGACCGAGAGCGCCGCCATGCCGGTGTAGTGCATCGCGCAGACCGCCACGCCCATCACCGGCGCCGCCGCCAGCACCGCGAGGGTGCCGCGGATGTTCAGCGCGGCCCAGAGCGCGGCCGTGGCGGCGAACACCGCGATGCCGATCGAGAGCCCGACGGTGACGTGGTCGTAGCCGAGCCGGCCGGGCAGCACCATCGCGGCCATGCCCAGGTAGTGCATCGCGGCGACCCCGAGCCCGGTGGTCAGTCCGCCGACCAGCAGGGACAGCACGGGGTGGCCCCGCCAGTACCCGACGGTGAACAGCCCGATGCCGACCACCGCGACGGCGACCAGCAGGCTGAGCACGGTGAGGCCCGGCTGGTAGGTGATCTCGGCGCCGGTGACGGAGAAGCCGAGCATCGCGATGAAGTGCATGGACCAGATGCCGGCGCCGAGCGAGGTCGAGGCGAAGAGCAGCCAGACGGCACGGCTGCGGCCCGTCGAGACCAGTGCCCAGCGGGCGCTGCGCAGGGCGACGAAGGCACCGAGGCAGGCGACGAAGTACGAGACCGCCGGTGTCACCCAGCCGTGGTCGGCATGATGGATCTCACCCAATTGAGCTCCCTGGACGAGGGGTTGAGGGCGCCAGGGTTCGGGCGGAGGTGGCCGACGGGGGACCGGGAACGGGTGGGACGCGCGCGCAGACGGGCACGGAGGGGGCTCCGCCGAGGGGAGACCTGGCGTGGTGATGCCCCTGACAACCCGGGACAGTAACCACTGCCCGGTGGTCGCACAAGGTTCGCGCTTTTCGTGAAGTCCCAGGTCAGGAAGGACCTTTACGCGGTCTGCAAGATCTCGGCACCAAGCCCTGACACCGCCTGCGCACGGCCTCCGGGCGGCTTGGTGCGTTACTCCAGCGGGGCCAGTCCGAACGGGTGCCCGGCCGGGTCGATCAGCACCTTGAGCGTGCGGCCGTGCTGGTAGCTCGGCTCGGTCGCGCCGAGCGCGAGGGCCTTCGCGGTGGACTCCTCCAGGTCGTCCACGTAGAAGTCGAGGTGGAAGTGCTTGCTGCCGTCCGGCTCGGTCCACGGCTCCGGGCGGTAGCCCGTCACCCGGCCGAAGCCCAGCGGGCTGCCGCCCTCCGGGTTGTCCAGGATCGCGAAGCGCTCGTCCACGTGACGGGTCTCCCAGCCCAGCAGCTCGCCGTAGAACGAGGCCAGCGCGACCGGGTCGGCGCAGTCGATGGTGACCATGGCGAGCCGGGCGAAGCCGGAGTCGTCCGGCGCGGACTGCACGGACTGCGCCGATCGCTCGGACTGCGCCGGCCGCACGGACTGTGCGGATTGCGCGGGTTGCTCGGAGGCGAGGTCGGACATGTCTGGTCGGCCCTTCCGGGAGGCGGGAACGATCACCCCTCACCAATATGGCACCGGGCCGATCCTCCGGCGCGGTGGGAACCCGTTTTTCTTTAGCGAGAGTAATGACGTAAGCTAAAGAGATGCCCGAGATGTCCGAGCCGGACCTCGCAGCGATCTCACAGCTGCGGTCGTCCACGATGCGCCTCTCCCGACGACTCAAACACCAACGGGTGGAGGAGTCGCTGAGTCCCACCGAGATGGGAGTGCTGGGCACCCTCGCCCGGTGCGGGAAGGCGACGCCGGGTGAGCTCGCCCGGAAGGAGCACGTGCAGCCTCCTTCGATGACCAGGATCGTCGCGATGCTGGAGGAGAAGGGGCTGGTGCGGCGCGAGCCGCACCCCGAGGACCGCCGCCAGGTGGTCGTCAGCAGCACCGAGCAGGCCGAGACGATCCTCGCGGAGAGTCGTCGGCGCCGAAACGTCTGGCTCGCCGAGCTCGCCCAAGGGCTCGACGACGAGGAATGGGCCGTCCTCAGGGAGGCTGCGCCCGTGCTCTACAAGCTCGCCCACCTGTAACTCGTACAGATCGAGGCACACCGACCCCGGCCGGCCGCCGGGAGGAGAAGGAGCCCGCATCACCGCAGGACCGACCACCGTTACCAGGAGCGCGACGGCCCCCGCCAGGGCCGTCGCGCCGCGAGGGGAGACCACCGTGACACCGCCGGCCGCAGCCAGCGCCGCCGCCCGTACCGACGACCCGACCAACGACCCCGCCGCGGACCGCACCGCGGCCGCCGACGCCCAGGCCCCCGCCCCCAGCGGGCTGCCCGGCAGCGGCGACGACGACCCCGACGAACGCACCGCGGCGCACCCCGCCGCTCAGCGCCGGACCCACCCGGCCGCATCTCCCACAGGAGCCCGCTTCACCAGGCCCGGGGGGATGTTCTCCTCCCTGCGCGTTCGCAACTACCGCTACTACTTCGCCGGCCAGGTGGTGTCCAACACCGGCACCTGGATGCAGCGGATCGCCCAGGACTGGCTGGTCCTGAGCCTCACCGGCAGCCCGCTCGCGGTCGGCATCACCACCGCCATGCAGTTCCTGCCGATGCTGCTGCTCGGCCTGTTCGGCGGCGTGCTCGCCGACCGGATGCCCAAGCGCCGGCTGCTGATCTGCACCCAGGGCGCGATGGGCCTGCTCGCCGCCGGCCTGGCCGTGCTGACCGTCGGCGGTGTGGTGACGCCGTACTACGTGTACGCCTTCGCCCTGCTGCTCGGCCTGGTCACCGTGGTCGACAACCCGACCCGGCAGGCCTTCGTGTCCGAGATGGTCGGCCCCAAGGACCTGGCCAACGCCGTCAGCCTGAACGCCGCCAACTTCCAGACCGCCCGGCTGGTCGGCCCCGCCGTCGCGGGCCTGCTGATCGCCGCGGTCGGCAGCGGCTGGGCGTTCGCCGTCAACGCGCTGTCCTTCGCCGCCGTGATCGGCGGACTGCTCGCGATGCGCGAGTCCGAACTGCGCCCGACCGAGCCGATCGCCCGCGAGAAGGGCCAGCTGCGCGAGGGCCTGCGCTACGTGAAGGAGCGGCCCGAGCTGCTCTGGCCGATGGTGCTGGCCGGCTTCATCGGCACCTTCGGGTTCAACTTCCCGACGCTGCTCGCCGGATTCGCCCACGACACCTTCAAGGTCGGCGCCGGGCAGTACGGCCTGCTGAACACCATGATGGCCGTCGGCTCGCTGGCCGGCGCGCTGCTCGCCGCCCGCCGCGGCGCGCCCCGGCTGCGCCGGCTGGTCGGCGCGGCCCTGGCCTTCGGCGTCCTGGAGGTGGTCGCGGCCTTCGCGCCCGACTACTGGACCTTCGCGCTGCTGCTGACGCTGATCGGGGTGTTCGGGCTGAGCTTCAACACCTCGGTCAACTCCATGCTGCAGCTGTCCACCGACCCCGAGATGCGCGGTCGGGTGATGGGCCTGCTGGTGCTGGTCTTCACCGGCGGCACGCCGATCGGCGCCCCGGTCGTCGGCTGGGTCACCGCCTCGTACGGGCCCCGGCTGGGCCTGCTGGCCTGCGGCGTGGTGTCCGCGCTGGCGGCCGGCGCGGTCGGCCTGGTACTGGCCCGCAGCGCGGACCTGCGGGTGCGGTTCGACCTGCACCCCGGTCGCGGCGGGCGCGTGGTGGCCGTCGTGCCGCGGCACGTCCCGGCCCGCACGTCGGAGCTGGCCGCAGCCTGCTGACGGCTCGTCAGGACGCCTCGGGGCTCGACCCCCGGGCGTCCTGACGCTGTGTCAGGATCGGATTCAGAGCCGGATCTCCAGCACCTGGCCGAGCCAGGTGCCGGTCGGCTGCTCGACCTCGAAGCCCGCGGTCTCGGTGAAGCCGAGCGCCCGGTACTGGCCGACCAGCTTGCGGTCGTCGCCCGCGTAGCAGTCCACCCGCAGCAGGTCGAGGCCGCGCCGGCGGGTCTCCTCGACCGCGTCGGCGATCAGCGCCGCGCCGATGCCGGAACCCTTGAGGCTGCGGTCGGTGACCAGCAGGCGGACGAACAGCTCGGGCTCCTCCGAGACCGGGACGAACTTGCCCCGCTGCTCGGCCAGCACGCAGCAGCCGATCGTGCGGCCCTCGTCGTCCACCGCGATGCGGACCAGGAACGACTCCCCGGTGTACGAGGCGACCTGGTCGACCCGGGCCTGGTCGGTGCTGAACGGCCGGTCGCCCCACTGGCCGGTGCGTTCCCCGGCGGCCAGCCAGGAGACGGCGCCGTCGAGCAGGGACAGGATGTCGGGGACGTCCGCGGGCCCCCCGTTGCGGATCTTCATGGAAAACCGTTCTACACCGAACGGCCGGGCGAGGGAAGCTTGGATCATGAGACTGTTCGTCGCGGTCCTGCCGCCCGCCGAGGCACTCCAGGGGCTCTCCGACGCGGTCGCGCCGCTGCACGGGCTGCCCGGGGCGGACCGGCTGCGCTGGACCGCCGTCGAGGGCTGGCACCTGACCCTGGCCTTCCTCGGCCAGGTACCGGCCGAGCGGCTGCCGGAGCTGGGGACCGTCCTGGCGGCCGTCGCCGGGGCGCACCCGGCCCACCCGCTGCGGATCGCCGGCGCCGGCCGGTTCGGCGACCGGGTGCTCTGGGCCGGGGTCGAGGGGCGGACCCGGGCGCTGCGCGGGCTCGCGGAGGCCGTGGCCGGGGCCACCGCCGAGTTCACCGGGGAGGCCGACGCCCTCGCCTTCCACCCCCACCTCACCCTGGCCCGGGCCGGCTCCTCGCGCGGCCACCGGCGGGCCGCCCAGCGGGTCGCGGCGGCCGAGCTGGAGGGGCCGGCGGCGGCGCTGGCGGGCTACCGGGGGCCGGAGTGGGAGGCCGCCGGGCTGCACCTGATGAGGAGCGACCTGGCCGGGGGGTTCGCCCACTACGAGTCGCTGCGCTCCTGGGCGCTGGCCGACTCGGGCTGAGGGGAGCCAGGGGGCGAGGGGGTCGAGGGGGCGAGGGGTCGAGGGTGGGCTGAACAGGGCCTCGGATTCGCGCGGGTGCGAGCCGGAGGTACGCTCGTTGACCGTGGATCCCAAGACTCGAATGCGCATCGTCTCCGGCACCCTGGTGCTGCTGCTGGTCGTCGTGCTGATCAGCTCGCTGTCCGGCAAGTAGCCCGGGCCCGAACGGCCCGACAGCCCGAACGGCCCGACAGCCCGAACGGCCCGGAGCAGCCCGAACGGCCCCGGAAAGGCTGAGGGCCACCGCCCGTAGGCGGTGGCCCTCAGCCGTGTCCCTCGGGGCGGCTCAGCCGGCCAGCTGCTCGACCACGTGGTCGATGCAGTGGGTGAGCGCCTCGACGTCCGCCGGGTCGATCGCCGGGAACATCGCGACGCGCAGCTGGTTGCGGCCCAGCTTGCGGTACGGCTCGGTGTCCACGATGCCGTTGGCACGCAGTGCCTTCGCGACCGCGGCGGCGTCCACCGACTCGTCGAAGTCGATGGTGCCGACCACCTGGGAGCGCTCGGCCGGGTTCGCCACGAACGGGTTCGCGAAGGAGGACTTCTCGGCCCAGGCGTACAGCCGGGACGAGGAATCAGCCGTACGGGCGACGGCCCAGTCCAGCCCGCCGTTGCCGTTGATCCACTCCAGCTGGTCGGCCAGCAGGAACAGGGTGGCGAGCGACGGGGTGTTGTACGTCTGGTCCTTCGACGAGTTGTCGATGGCCGTCGGCAGCGAGAAGAACGGCGGGATGTAACGGCCGGAGCCGGCGATCTCGGCGGCGCGCTCCAGGGCGGCCGGGGAGAAGGTGGCCAGCCACAGGCCGCCCTCGGAGGCGAAGGACTTCTGCGGGGCGAAGTAGTAGACGTCGGTCTCGGTGATGTCCACCGGCAGGCCGCCGGCGCCCGAGGTGGCGTCCACCAGCACCAGCGAGCCCTCGTCCGCGCCTGCCGGACGCCGGATCGGCATCGCGACGCCGGTCGAGGTCTCGTTGTGGGTGAGGCCGTAGACGTCCACGCCGGCCTCGGCGACCGGCAGCGGGTGGGTGCCCGGGGCGGTCTTGATCACCGTCGGCTCGGCCAGCCACGGGGCGGCCTTGACCGAGGAGGCGAACTTCGAGGAGAACTCGCCGAAGTCCAGGTGCTGGGACTTCTCCCGCACCAGGCCGAAGGCGGCGATGTCCCAGAAGGCGGTGGAGCCGCCGTTGCCGAGGACGACTTCGTAGCCCTCCGGCAGCGAGAACAGGCTGCTCACGCCCTCGCGCACGCGCTTGACCAGGTTCTTCACCGGGGCCTGGCGGTGCGAGGTGCCGAGCAGGGAGGCCTGGGTGGCGGCGAGGGCACTCAGGGCCTCGGGGCGCACCTTGGACGGTCCGCAGCCGAAACGGCCGTCTGCGGGCTTGATGTCAGCGGGGATCTGGATCTGAGCCACGCGCGCAGCCTACCGGCGCGGGACTCGCCCGGGATACGGTCGTCCGCCCGCTGAGACTGTGATCTCCGTTGCTCGGGGGACGCCGACAGCGGGCCCGGACGGAGCCGGACCCGCTGGTCAGAGGCGTTTGTTCGGGTGTGCCGGCGCGGGGTCAGTGCGCGATGGCGTCCCAGCCCTCGATCTCCTCGGGGCGGCGCGGGCCGGGGCCGATGTAGCGCGCGGAGGGGCGCACGAGGCGACCGGTGCGCTTCTGCTCCAGGATGTGCGCCGACCAGCCGGCGGTGCGCGCACAGGTGAACATCGAGGTGAACATGTGCGCGGGGACCTCGGCGAAGTCCAGCATGATCGCGGCCCAGAACTCGACGTTGGTGGCCAGCACGCGGTCGGGGCGGCGGTTGTGCAGCTCCTCCAGCGCGGCCTTCTCCAGCGCCTCGGCGACCTCGAAGCGCGGCGCGCCGAGCTCCTTGGCGGTGCGGCGCAGCACGCGGGCGCGCGGGTCCTCGGCGCGGTAGACGCGGTGGCCGAAGCCCATCAGGCGCTCGCCCTTGTCCAGCGCGTTCTTGACCCAGGCGGTCGCGTCGCCGGTGCGCTCGATCTCCTCGATCATGCCGAGCACGCGGGACGGGGCGCCGCCGTGCAGCGGGCCGGACATCGCGCCGACCGCGCCGGAGAGCGCGGCCGCGACGTCGGCGCCGGTGGAGGCGATGACCCGGGCGGTGAAGGTGGAGGCGTTCATGCCGTGCTCGGCGGCCGAGGTCCAGTAGGCGTCGACGGCCTTGACGTGCTTCGGGTCCGGCTCGCCCCGCCAGCGGATCATGAAGCGCTCGACGACCGTCTCGGCCTTGTCGATCTCGCTCTGCGGGACCATCGGCAGGCCCTGGCCGCGGGCGGACTGGGCGACGTAGGACAGCGCCATCACGGCGGCCCGGGCCAGGTCGTCGCGGGCCCGCTCGGCGGAGATGTCGAGGAGCGGCTTGAGGCCCCAGACCGGGGCGAGCATGGCGAGCGCGGACTGGACGTCGACCCGGATGTCACCGGAGTGCACGGGGATCGGGAAGGGCTCGGCGGCGGGCAGGCCGGGGTTGAACTTGCCGTCCACCAGCAGGCCCCAGACGTGGCCGAAGGAGACGTGGCCGACCAGGTCGTCGATGTCGACACCGCGGTACCGCAGGGCGCCGCCCTCGCGGTCGGGTTCGGCGATCTCGCTCTCGAACGCGACGACTCCCTCAAGCCCGGGTACGAAATCGGACATGCGACGGCTCCTTCAGTTCTGCGATCGGTGCTCCGCCGTGGTGGGGCGGCGCTCCAGTGACCGAATCGTGGTTGGCACTCGGTGCCAGAGTGACAGGCACGGGGTGCATTGCGCCATACACCACCGCGGTGATGTTTCCCGTGGGACCACTTGACTTCCCCGTCGAGGGTCGGTCGTGCCCGGGGGACTCCCGGAACCAAACGTCAAGTTCCGGACAATTCCCCGTACGGCGGGCAGTCAAGCGGTGGCGAGTCACCATATCTCCGACCGGGGTTTGTCCGGAGGTAGCGGTGCCGGTTGCTTGTCGTACGGGATGATGTTGGCGTGCAGACCCCGGAACGCGCCCAGTCGACGCCCCTGAGCCCCGCCACCCGGACCCCGGCCGACGAGCCCCGCCCCGGTCCGGACCCCACCGTGATGCGCAAGCACTACGTCCACGAGGGCCTGGCCGAGGACCAGCTCGCGCCCGAGCCGGTCGGGCAGTTCGCCCGCTGGTTCCACGAGGCGGACGACGCCGGGGTGGCGGAACCCAACGCCATGGTGCTCTCCACCGCCGACGAGCGGGGCCGGCCCAGCTCGCGCACCGTCCTGCTCAAGGGCTTCGACGTCCGCGGCTTCGTGTTCTTCACCAACTACGGCTCCCGCAAGGGCTCCGAGCTCGCCGCCAACCCGTACGCCGCGCTGCTGTTCCCGTGGATCGTGCTGGGCCGCCAGGTGATCGTCCAAGGCCCGGTGGAGAAGGTCGGCCGGGACGAGACCGCCGCCTACTTCCGCACCCGCCCGCACGGCTCCCAACTCGGCGCCTGGGCCAGCGAACAGTCCAGCCCGGTCGAGAGCCGCGCCGTCCTCGAACAGCGCTACGCCGACCTGGAGCGCCGCTACCCCGAGGGCGAGGGCGTCCCCGTCCCGCCGTTCTGGGGCGGCTACCGGGTCGTCCCGGAGGCGGTCGAGTTCTGGCAGGGCCGCGAGAACCGGCTGCACGACCGCCTCCGCTACCTCGCCGACCCGACGGCCCCCGGCGGCTGGCGGGTGGAGCGCCTCTGCCCGTGACCGCCGCGGGGCGGGGCGGGTTCCTCGGCCGGCTCCCTGCACAATCCGTCAACTCGCCGGTACTGTAGGCGAGATCGACGTATCAGGGGTTGTGGCCGGGGGTGCAGTGAGGCCGTTCTTCTTCTTCAGCTACGCGCACCGGGACCAGCTCGCCGGCGGTAGTTTCGTGGACCAGTTCTTCAGTGATCTCAGGGATGAACTGGCCCTCCTGGAGCCGACGGCCGGTCCGGACGTGCTCGGCTACCGGGACACCGAACGGCTGCGCCTCGGCGACGACTGGGAGCAGCAGCTCTCCGGAACGGTCGCCACCTGCCGCACCCTGGTCGCGTTGTACAGCCCCGCGTACTTCGCCAGCGCGTACTGCGGCAAGGAATGGGCGGCGTTCAACGAACGGATGATCAGGCACCGCGACTTGACCGGCAGATCGGTGCCCGCTCTGATCCCGGTGATCTGGGAGCCGCCGTCCGCCGAACTGCCGGCCGAGGTGCTGCGGATCCAGTACCTCCAGCACGACCTCGGCGAGGCCTACGCCGCGGACGGGCTGCGGGCCCTGCTGCGCGCCGATCCGCGCGGGCCGGACTACCTCCGGGTGGTCCGGGTGATCGCCGAGCGGGTGCGGGAGTCGGCCGCCCAGTGCCTCGCCGAGTTGCCGTCGCTGGACCTCGGCAGGGTGGACGGCTGGTCCCGGGCGCCCGTCGAGGAGCAGCTGTCGGCCAGGCCCGGGCTGGTCCGGCTGTTCGTCGCGGCCGGGCGAGCGACGAGGGGTGACGGTCCGTCCGCGGAGCCCGCGGGCGGCGGATGGTACGGCCCGGAGCCCTGGGACTGGGCGCCGTACCACCCGCCGACCCTGCCCTCGCTGGTGGCCCGGGCCCAGCAGGTGATCACCCGGGCCGGGCACATCACGACCATGGACGAGATCGGCCCTGGCCTGGCCGGGGAGCTCGACCGGGCCCGGGAGGGCAATCAGGTCAGCGTGCTGCTGGTGGATCCGTGGTCGGCGGGGCAGGAACCGTACCGGCAGGCCCTGCGTGAGTTCGACGACCAGAACCACCCGGTGACCGGGGTCCTGCTGCCGGTCGGGACCGACGACCCGCCGGACGGGCCGGCCCGCGCACGGCTCTGGGAGGGGGTGCGCACGGTGTTCCCGCGCAACTGGTTGCACCGGTCCGGGCCGGAACCACTCTTCCGGGTGAAGGTGACCCGGGAACGTTTCGAAAGCGAACTCCTGCGGGCGGTGACGGTCGCCCAGAACCGCCTGTTGGACGAGGAGGACAACGGCGGTGACCCGCACACCGTCCGGGCTTCGTTCGGGCTGGAACCGGATGCGCCGAAACTGCCCGGCCTGGCCATTCCGGCCGGGCCGGTGCCCGCGGCCCGGCGACTGCCGGCGATCGAGACGCGGACGCCCGCCCTCCATCCGTTGCCCGTGGCCGACCGGCCGAGCCGAGGAGAGCTGCAATCGTGAACGCCGAACAGGCCTGGCCGACGACCGTCGAGCTCGCCGCCCCGCCCGTGACCGGGTCGATCGTGACCTTCTACTCCTTCAAGGGCGGCACCGGCCGGACCATGGCCCTGGCCAACCTCGGCTGGATCCTGGCCAGTCAGGGCCTGCGCGTCCTCGTGGTGGACTGGGACCTCGAAGCCCCCGGC
This sequence comes from Kitasatospora sp. NPDC056076, assembly GCF_042266305.1. Lineage (NCBI taxonomy): Bacteria > Bacillati > Actinomycetota > Actinomycetes > Kitasatosporales > Streptomycetaceae > Kitasatospora > Kitasatospora sp. NPDC056076. Next base: position 19,401 of record NZ_JBHJWG010000016.1, on the reverse strand, counting down.
CTGCACCGCTACTACCACCCGCTGCTGATCGACCCCGAACTGCGCGGGACACCCGGTCTGATCGACCTGCTCCGCGCCTACGTCGACCAGGCCCTCCCGCGTGTCACCGAGGCACCGGGCCTCGGGCCGCGCGAGTGGCTCTCCGCGCCCGGCCGGCTCGACGCCCACCTGTGCGGCCTGGCCCTCGACCTGCCGGCCGGCGGCCGACTCGACCTGATGCCCGCGGGGCGGCAGGACGGCGCCTACTCGGCAGCCGTCACCAGCTTCAACTGGCGCAGCTTCTACACCCGGAGCGACATCCGGGGGGCCGAGTTCCTGGCCGCACTGCGCGAACAGTGGACCACCACGTACGACTACGTACTGATCGACAGCAGGACCGGTGTCAGCGACACCTCCGGGATCTGCACCGTCGTGCTGCCCGACACCGTGGTCGACTGCTTCACCCTGAGCGCCCAGAGCATCCGCGGCGGAGTCGACGCCGCACACGCCATCGTCGACGCCGACGTGCGGGACATCCGGGTGTTCCCGGTGCCGATGCGGGTCGAGGAGACCGAACGGTCCGGGCTCGCGGCCGGGCGCGACTTCGTCCGGGACGCGTTCGCGCCCTACCTGGGCCGCTGGCTCGGCAGTGAACGCGCGGACGCGTACTGGCGCGACGTGGAGGTGCCGTACAAGCCCTTCTACGCCTACGAGGAGGTGCCCGCCACCGTCGCCGACCGGCCCCGGCAGCACCGGAGTCTGCTCGGCGCGTACGAGCGGCTGGCGAGGTGGCTCACCGACGACCGGGTGCGGGAGCTGCGGCCCGTCCCGGACCGGGTCCGTCGCCGGCTCTACGCGGCCTACCTGCGGCCGGGGAGGACCAGGTCCCGTCAGCTGTACGTGAGTTACGCCCCGGGGGACCGGATGTGGGCGGAGTGGGCCGCCGCGGTGCTGACCGGGTGCGGCTATCTGGTCACGCTGCACGGTGCGGCCGTCCCGGCGGACGCCTCCGGTGCGCTTCCGGAGGCCGACGGGCCGCTGGAGGGGGACGGCCGGATGCTGGCGCTGCTGTCGCCCGAGTACCTGGCGCTGCCGCGGGCGGCGGAGCTGTGGCGCCGGTTCGGGGAGGGGGAGGACGGCGCGCTCGCGGTGGCGTCGGTGGCCGCCGAACCGCTGCCGGAGCCCTTCGGCGGGCGGGCCGTCCTCGAACTGGCCGGCCTCCGGGCCGGAGCCGCGGAGTCCGCGCTGTTCGAACTGCTCGGGCCGCCGCCCGGAGCGGGCCGCTGGGTGGAGGCCGAGGAGGCGCCCGCGCCGCCCGCCCGCTTCCCCGACGTCCGTCCGGTGGTGCAGGCGCTGCCACCGCGCGATCCCGCGTTCACCGGCCGCAGCGCACTGCTCGACCGGCTGCGCGACCGCTTCACCGGGCTGACCGGGCCGGCCCCGGTCCAGGTGCTCTACGGCATGGGCGGGGTCGGCAAGTCGCAGACGGCCACCGAGTACGCGCACCGCTTCGCCGCCGGCTACGACGTGACCTGGTGGATCCGGGCCGAGGAGCCGGCCGACGTTCCGCAGCAGCTCGCCGACCTCGCCGCCGCCCTCGGGGTGCCCGTCGGGGAGGACCTGGGCCGGGCGGCCCGCGCGGTGCTGGCGGCACTCGACGAGGGACGGCCGTACGAGCGCTGGCTGCTGGTCTACGACAACGCCGAGGACCCGGACCGCCTCGCGCCCTGGCTGCCCGCCGGAACGGCCACCGGACACGTGCTGGTGACCTCGCGCAACCGGCGCTGGGCGCGGCACCCCGGCCGCACCGAGGTCGACGTGTTCGACCGGACGGAGAGCGTGCGGCTGCTACGACGGTTCAACCCCGCGATCCGGCCGGACGAGGCGGAGCCGATCGCCGAACGGCTGGGGGACCTGCCGCTCGCCGTCGACCAGGCGGCGCGTTGGCTCCAGGAGACCCCGATGCCGGCAGCCACCTACCTGCACCTGCTGGACGGGGCGCTCGCCGAGGTGCTGGACCGGCCCGTCCCGGGAGGCGGCCCGGCGGCGATCGCCGCCACCGCCCGGATCGCCGGCGCCGACCTGCGCCGGATCAACGCGCCGGCGATGCGGCTGCTGGAACTCTGCGGTTTCCTCGGGCCGGACGCCATCCCGATCGAGCTGTTCTACACCGAACCGGCCGTCCGGGCGATCCGGCCGGCGCCCGGCGGGGACGGACAGTTGGTGATCGGGGAGATCCTGCGCGCCGTCACCCAGTACGGCCTCGTCCGCCACGACGCGGAGGGCGGCGGAACGCTCGCCGTGCACCGGATCGTCCAGGCGCTGCTGCGCGACCAGGTGGCCGAGGCCGACCGGCCCGCCGTCCGGGCCGTCGTGCACGCGGCGCTGGCGACCGTCGGCCGCGGCGACGTGGACCGGGCGGAGGACTGGCCCCGGTTCGCCGCGGTGCTACCGCACCTGGGACCGTCCGGAGCGGTGGAGAGTACGGACCCGCAGGTGCGGCGGTGGGTCACCGCCTCGGTCCGCTACCAGCGCCACCGGGGCCTGCTGGACGATGCCCGCGAGCTCGCCGAGCGGGCACTGGCGGTCTGGGGCGCCGAGGACCTGACGGGACTGATGCTGCGCGTCGAGCTCGCCAACGTGCTGCGGATCGCGGGCGCCGGAGCGGAGGCCTACCGGACCGACCGGGAGGCGTGGGAACGGCTGACCGAACTGCTCGGGCCCGACCACGCCCACACCCTCGCCGCGGCCGGCGGCCTCGGCGGCGACCTGCGCCAACTCGGCCGCTACGACGAGGCGCAGGCGCTCGACCGCGCGACGGAGGAGACCGCGGAGCGGGTCCTCGGGCCGAACCATCCGCGCACCATGATGAGCCTCAACAACCTGGGTGTCTCCGACTTCCTGTCCGGGGACCTCGAAGGTGCCCTGGAGCACCACTCGACCGCGATGGCCCGACAACGGGCGGCCTTCGGCGAGGACGACCTGTACCCCCTCCAGTCCGAGATCAACCGGGCCCGCGTCCTGCGCGAGGCGGGCCGGTACGAGGAGGCGAGGGCGGCGCTCTCGAGCGTCGTCGAGCGCTCCCGGGCGCGCTACGGCGACGACCACGACGACACCCTCAAGGCCCTGCGCCTCCTCGGCGGCGCCCTGCTGCGGCTCGGCCGGCACGAGGAGGCCCTGGCCGCCGACGAGGAGGCCCACCGGAGGCTGACGGCCCGGCACGGTGCGGATCACCCGGAGACCGCGGCCGCCGCCGGGAACCTCGCCGCCGACCTCGCCGCGTCGGGCCGGACCGAGCGGGCGGTGGAGCTGGCCCGGTCCGTGTTCGAACACCACCGCGCCCGCCTCGGCGAGGACCACCCGACCACCCTGGTCGCCGCCGGGAACCTCGCGGCCCTGCTGCTGCGGGACGGCAGCGCCGACGAGGCGGCGGCGCTGTCCGGGCAGGTGCTGGACGGACTGCGGGCACGGCTGGGAGAACGGCACCGCTACGTGGGGGCGGCCCTGCTGAACCGGGCCAACGCGCTGCTGGCCACCGGCGACCAGGTGGGCGCCCGGGAACTGGACGAGCTCGCGGTGGAGGCGCTCACGGAGTCGTTGGGGCCGGACCACCCCGACACCCGGGCGGCCAGGGGCAACCTGACCCTGAGTCGGGCGGGCGCCGGGGCACCGGGCGGCGGGCGGGCGGACGTTTTCACGGAGGCGCCGCCGGCGTGATCGGCGTCCGACCTGGTGAACGGGCTGTGCGCCGGTCAGGTGTCTGCGCGCGACCGCCGAACGGATGAACTTTTGGCGAGACGCCGCAGCGTGATGCGGGTATGGGGCAGTTAGAGCGGTGTAAGGACGCATCGGGACTTGCAAGCGAGCAGTACCCTTGCGACCAAGCCGAGGTATATACCCGGCGGTGCTTCTCTCTAACCCCCATCGTGGAAGAGAATCGAACATGACACCCGCACTGGACACCATGCCCCACGCCGAACTGACGGACCTTCAGGAGACGTGGGAGGACGGGCGGCCCTCATTGGCCGATCTTGCCGAACTCGGCGCCGAGGAGATCTCTGCCAGGATCCGACGAGCCCTTCCCGACGCCGGGGCGGGTGTGCCGGTCGCGGCCTTCAACTCCTCGATCTGACCCGCTCCGGAACCTCGAAACGGACCCCAGGCCGAGCTGAACCCGCCACACCCATGATGACGCGAATTCCGGTGCCACTGACGCAATTCGTGGTCAAGATGCACAGCCGGTGCGATCTCGCCTGCGACCACTGCTACGTCTACGAGCACGCGGACAGCAGCTGGCGCTCCCGCCCCAAGGTGATCGGGGAGGGGATCCTGGCCAAGGCCGCCGAGCGGATCGGTGAGCATGCGGTCGCCCACCGGTTGTCCGCCGTCCGGGTCGTCCTGCACGGGGGAGAACCCCTGCTCGCCGGCCCGGACCGGTTGCGCCGCGCGGCCGAAGCGCTGCGGGCGGCGCTCCCGCCCGGCTGTGCCCTCGACCTGCGCATCCACACCAACGGCGTGCTGCTCAGCCGTGCGTTCTGCGAGCTGTTCGCGGAGCTGGACCTCAGGGTCGGCATCTCGCTGGACGGGGACCGGGCCGCCAACGACCGGCACCGGCGCTTCGCCGACGGGCGGAGCAGCCATCCACAGGTGCTGCGGGCGGTCGGGCTGCTGAACGAGCCCGAGTTCCGGCACCTGTTCGCCGGGCTGCTGTGCACCATCGACATCGAGAACGACCCGGTGGCCGTGTACCGGGCGCTGGTCGAACTGCGGCCCCCCGCCGTCGACTTCCTGCTTCCGCACGCGACCTGGGAGGACCCGCCGAAGCGGCTCGCGGGCGGCCCGGAGGACCCGTACGCGGACTGGCTGCTGGTTGTCCACAGGCTGTGGGAAACCGACGCGCGGCCGTTCGCCGTGCGCACCTTCGAATCCGTGCACCGGACGGTGCGCGGACTGTCCAGCCTCACCGAGTCGCTCGGGCTGGAGCCCTCGGACCTCGCCGTGCTGGAGACGGACGGGACCTTCGAGCAGGCGGACAGCCTCAAGACCGCGTACGACGGGGCGCCCGTCACCGGCATGAACGTTTTCGCGCACAGCCTCGACGACCTCGCCCGCCACCCCGGCATCGCCGCCCGCCAGTCCGGCCTGGACGGGCTGAGCGCGACCTGCCGGGCCTGCCCGGTGGTCCGCGCCTGCGGCGGCGGACTGTACGCCCACCGCTACCGGGCGGACAATGGCTTCGACAATCCCTCCGTCTACTGCGGTGACCTCATGACGCTCATCAACGGCATTGCGGGCAAGGGAGGTTCGGCCTCCGCGCCGGCGCCCGTTCCCGCCCAGGGCGGCCGTCCGCTGCTGCCGGCCGCACTCACCCCGGCCCAACTCGACGAGCTGGCACGGGGATACGGCGGCACCGACACCGTTGCCGCCCTCGGCGCCGCCCAACTCTCCCTCACCCGGGCGATGCTGGCCGCCGCCTGGGACGCCTCCGGGCAGGGCCGGGCGGCCGCCTGGGAGCTGCTGTCGGAGCTCGACGGGGCGGCGGCCGGGGCCGTGGACATGGTGCTGGCCCACCCGTACGCCCGGGCCTGGGCCGCGCGGCGGCTCGCCGGGGACCTCACGGTCGGCCTCGGGCCGATGGCGGCACTGGCCGCCGCGGCCGCGGTGCGGGCCGGGCGCGGGGACGCCGTCACGGTGCCCGCCCGGGGCGGCCGGCTGCACCTGCCGACGCTGGGGCGGATCGCGGTGCCGGACGGCGAGGCGGTGGTCACCGGGCACGCCGACGGCTTCGAGGTGCGGGCCGCCGACGGGACGGTGTTCACGGAGCTGGACGACCCGCTGCGACGGATCCGGCTGGCCGGCGGCTGGACGGTCGCCCTGGAGGACCTCGACCCGCTGCGCGACAGCCACGACCACCCGGTGGCCGACCGGCTGCCCGAAGCCGAACTCCTGGGCTGGACGGGCGCGTTGCGCGAGGCCTGGGAGCTGCTCGGGCGCGACCTGCCCGACTACGCGGAGGGCATCCGGGCCGGGCTGACGACGATCACCCCGCTGCGGCCCGGCCCCACCGGACGCGACGTCAGCTCGGCGGCGCGGCAGGCGTACGGCGCGGTCGGCATCGCCCGGCCCGCCACCGCGCCCACGCTGGCGCTGCTGCTCGCCCACGAGTTCCAGCACGTGAAGCTCGGCGCGGTGCTCGACCTGTACGACCTGTACGACCGGTCCGACGACCGGCTGTACTTCGCCCCCTGGCGGCCCGACCCGCGCCCGCTGGAGGGGCTGCTCCAGGGCACGTACGCCCACCTGGCGGTCACCGAGTACTGGGGCACCCGCACCGCCGCGTACGACGGCCTGGCGGGGGAGGCCGCCGACCGGGCGCGGGCGCAGTTCGCGCTCTGGCGGCAGTACACCGCCGAGGCCGTCGAGCGGCTGGCCGGATCCGGGGCGCTGACCGGGCTGGGGGCCCGGTTCGCCGCGGGGATGGGGGAGAGCGTCGCGCCGTGGCTCGCCGTACCGCTGCCGGCGGCGGCGGAACGGGACGCGGAGAAGGCACGGGAGGAGCGGAGTCGGCTCCGGTACGTCGAGGCTTGATGGGGAGTCGAGACTTGAGTCGAGGCCGAGGCTTGATGGGGAGTCGAGGCTTGAAGCGAGGTCGGGGCTTGAAACGAAGGGGTGTCGGATGATCTCCACCGCTGAACTGGCCGACGGCTTCGCCCGGTTGGGCGTGCGGCCGGGCACGGTGCTGCACGTCCAGGCGTCGCTGCGGACGCTCGGGCCGGTCGAGGGCGGGGCGGCCGGGGTGGTCGACGCCCTGCTCGAAGTCCTGGGGGAGGAGGGGACGTTGGTGGCGTTCACCAGCACCCCCGAGAACTCCTCGACCTCACGGATCCACCAGGCCGCGATCGCCGGGCTGACCCCGGCCGAGATCGCGGAGCACCGGGCGCGGATGCCGCGCTTCGACCCGGCCACCACCCCGGCCTCCCCGACCCTGGGCGCGCTCTCCGAAGCCGTCCGCACCCGGCCCGGCGCCCTGCGCAGCAGCCACCCGCAGACCTCCTGGGCGGCCCTGGGCCCCCGGGCGGAGGAGATCACCTCCCGGCACCCGCTCACCTCCCACCTCGGCCCCGACTCCCCGCTCGGGCGGCTGTACGAGCTGGACGCCCGGGTGCTGATGCTCGGCGTCGACATGGCCCGCTTCACCGCCTTCCACCTCGCCGACCTGCGCCAGGCCGACGTACGGCACCGCGAGTACGGCTGCGTCACGACGGACGGCTGGACGTCCTTCCAGGCGCCCGACCTGGACGACCTGCACTTCGCCGAGCTCGGCGCGGAGGTGCTCGCCGCGGCCGAGGGCGTCACCACCGGGCGGATCGGCGACGCGGACTGCCGGCTCGTGCCCGTCCGGGAGGCGGTCGACCTCGCCGACGGGCTGCTCCGGGCGCGGGCTTCGGGCTGAGGGCGCCGGGCTGGGTCCACGGCCGTCGGGTCCAGGGCCGTCGGGTCCTGGGTCGAGGCCGTCGGGTCGGGCTCCTGGATCGCCGGTTCGGGCGGTCCGGGGGCCTCCCAGGGTGTCGGGGCCGGCACCGCGCTCCCGTTCGGGCGACCATCGCGCCGAGAGCGGTGCCGAGCGGCGCCGAGCGGGCGTCCGGACGGGAGAGGTGCGGAATGCGTGGACTGAGGCGTGGTCAGGCCGTTGCGGCGGCGGTCGTGGTGGCGGCAGGGGCGGTGCCGGCGCTGCCCGGCGGCGCGTCGGCCGTCGAGCCGGCGGCCCCGAGGGCCGGGGTGTTCGCCCCGAAGACCGACTACCCGGTGGGACACAACCCGCGCGCGGTGGCCGCCGGGGACTTCACCGGCAGCGGCCGGGCCGACCTGGCGGTGGCGAACGCCGCCGACGGGACGGTGTCGATCCTGCTGAACGACGGCCACGGCCGGTTCGGCCCGCAGCGGACCTTCCCGGCCGGCCCCGGGCCGACCTCCGTCGCGGTCGGGGACCTCCGGGGCATCGGCGTGCAGGACCTGGTGGTCGCCGACCAGGACGACAGCGGGGTCTCGGTGCTGCTCGGCAACGGGGACGGCACCTTCCGGGCGCCCACCCGCTTCGCCACCGGCTCGCACCCGGACGCCGTCGCGATCGGCGACTTCCGGGGCACCGGCACGCTCGACCTGGCCGTCGCCAACCTGGGCGACTTCGGCGACGGCAGCGTCTCGCTGCTGCTGGGCAACGGGGACGGCACGTTCCAGGCGCCGCGCACGTACTCCACCGGCACCGACTCCAACCCTGCCTCGATCGCGCTCGCCGACCTCGGCGGCAGCGGGCACCTGGACCTGGCGGTCGCCCTCGACGGCGTCGGCGAGGTGGCCGTCTTCCCCGGCAACGGGGACGGCACGCTCGGCGCCCTGACGGACTACCGGGTCGGGGGTGTCCCGTACTCGCTGGCCGCCGGAGACCTGCGCGGTGACGGCCGGTTCGACCTGGTGGTCGCGGACGGGGAGCACTCCGCCGTGGTCCTGCTGGGCAACGGGGACGGCACGTTCCAGCCGGCGCGGGCGTACCCGGCGGGCGGCGGGCCGGTCTCGGTCGTGGTGGGCGACTTCACCGGCCACGGCATCCCCGACCTGGCGCTGGCGACCGACGACAGCTCGGTGGCCCTGCTGCGCGGGAACGGCGACGGGACCTTCCGGGCACCGGAGTCCTACCCCACCGGGTCCGGCGACGGCTCCATCCCGGACACCGTGGTGGCCGGCCGGTTCCGGCAGCGCGGGCGCCTCGACCTGGCGGTCACCAACGCCCAGGACAACAGCGTCTCGGTGCTGCTGAACTCCCACGGCCACCGCACGACGCGGGCGGCGGCTCCGTCCGGTGCGGACCGGCTCCGGTAGCGCCTGCTGCCTGCTGTCCGGTGCCTGCTGCCCGCCGCAACGCCTGTGTATAGCGTTCACCCTCAGTCCATTGCAATGAATGGGCTGGGGGTCGTTGCATTCCCGGCAGAGTTGTTGCAATGATTTATGGCTGCTCACCTGCGATTATTGGTTAGCGGTGCGGGCTGATGATTGCCTGAACTGCGAACGCAACGTAGCGTTTCCCTCGTCAGAAAGCGGCGGGTCGCCGGGCCCGCGCCGCAGAAGCGAAGGAGAGCACGATGCAGAAGTTCGCCACCCCCGCCCCGGTCTCGGCCGTCCTGGACATCCCCGCCGGCCGCATCCGGCTCATCGCCGCCGACCGTGCCGACACCGTGGTCGAGGTCCGGCCCGCCGACGCCGGGAAGAGCCGCGACGTGAAGGCCGCCGAGCGGGTCGAGGTCGCCTACGTCGACGGCGTGCTGCGGGTCGAGGCCCCGGAGGCCGGGAACCGCCTCCTCGGCAACTCCGGCTCCGTCGAGGTCACCGTCCAACTGCCCACCGGCTCCCGGGTCGACGCGACGGCCGCGCTGGCCGAGTTCCGGGGTGTCGGCCGCCTCGGCGACGTCACCATCGAGGCCGCGCAGGGCACCGTCAAGCTCGACGAGACCGCCGGCGCCCGCTTCGACCTCCAGGCCGGCGACATCGCCGTCGGCCGACTCGGCGGCCCCGCCGAGATCCGCACCCAGAAGGGCGACCTGCGGATCACCGAGGCCGTCCAGGGCGCCGTCACCCTGCGCACCGAGTACGGGCAGATCGAGGTCGGCGCCGCCCGCGGGGTCTCCGCCGCCCTCGACGCCGGAACGGCGCACGGCCGGATCCACAACGCGCTGCGGAACGCCGACAGCACCCCCGGCCTGACCATCCACGCCACCACCGCCTACGGCGACATCACCGCCCGCAGCCTCTGATCCGCCCGCAGCCTCTGAACCGTCCGCGGCCTCTGAGCCGCACTCCACGACCCGCGAGAGAAGGAACGACGATGAACGCCACCACCACCCAGGACCGTCCCGAACTCCACAAGGCCGCCCAGGACTTCGTCGACGCAGGCTTCGCGGGCGTCCAGCTGCGGGTCCACGACGAGAAGGGCGCGTGGACCGGCAGCGCCGGGGTGCACGAGCTCGGCGGGAGCGCGAAGCCCGCCACCGACGGGCAGTTCTGGATCGGCAGCACCACCAAGACCTTCGTCGCCGCCCTCGTGCTGCACCTGGTCGCCGACGGCCTGATCGACCTGGACGCCCCCGTCGCCGAACACCTGCCCCGGTTCGGCGGCCTGGACGGGCGGATCACCGTACGGATGCTGCTCCAGCACACCAGCGGCGTCCACAACTGCACCGGCGAGCTCGACGAGAAGGGCGAGTTCGTGCCCGGGCTGCCCTCGATCGGCAAGGCGTGGGTGGACAACCGCTTCCACGACTACCGGCCCGACGAGCTGGTCGAGTTCGCGCTGACGAAGCCGGCCCGGTTCGAGCCGGGCGCGGACCAGGGCTACTCCAACACCAACTACACGCTGGCCGTGCTGCTGGTCGAGGCGCTCACCGGGCACACCTACGCCGAGGAGATGCAGCGCCGGATCCTGCGGCCGCTCGGCCTGACCGGCACCCTCGTGCCGGGCAGCCTCTCGGAGATACCCGGCCCGCACGCCCACGGCTACTACCGCTACCAGGACGGCGAGGAGTGGAAGGTCGTCGACGTCTCCCGGCAGAACCTCTCGCTGCTGTGCGGCTCCGGGGACATGATCTCCACCACCCGCGACCTCCAGGTGTTCTTCGCGGCCCTGCTCGGCGGCCGGTTGCTGCCCGGCGAGCTGCTGGAGCAGATGCGGACCCCGCACGGGATGCTCGGCTACGGACTCGGTCTGTTCGTCCAGGAGTTGGGCCCGGACAGCGGCGATGTCACCATCGTCCACCACAACGGCGGCGCCCCCGGCGGCTACGGCGCCCTGATGATCGCCACCCCGGACGGCGCCAGGGTCCTCACCGCGGGCCTCACCACCGGCGACTCCGACCAGGACCCGGCCCAGACCTTCCCGCCCGCCCTGGAGCGACTGATCAAGGCGGTCTTCTGCTGATCCGCCCTGTTACCCGGTGCTTCGAGTCCCTCAAGCGCAGGAAGTCGGCCACGCCGACTTCCTGCGCAGCTGCGCTGCCTCGGAGGTGGAGGATGAGGGCACGCAGGGCGAGCGGAGGAGGCGGCGATGGCGAGTGAGCCGGCGGCGGCCGTACGGGTTCTCACCGGGCGGTACCGGGCGGTGCGGCCACGGGTGGGCAACGGGCCTGGGCATCCTCCGGCGGAAGACGTCGAGACGGTCATGGGGTTCGCCTTCCGGGCGCCGTCGCTGTGGCGGCACGAGTACGGTGGCCGCGTCGCCGTGGCCGAGACCAATTTCCCCCCGTGGGTGGAGCCGGGCCTCTCCTTCCCCGGCGACGGCTGGCCGTGGAGGTTCGGCCCGGACCCTGCCCGGCTGGTCGTTCCCGCGCTGCCGGAGCTTCCGGCCGGTCGCCCGACGGAGCATGACGGCCGGGCGGCGGTGCGGACCGAGATGGCCGGCCCCGAGGGGGTGACGCTGGACCTGGTGGTCGACAGCGGGACCGGCATGGTGCTGCGGGCCTCCGCGCCGGGAACGGCCTATGTCGAGGAGCTGTCCGAGCTCGCGTTTCCTGAGGCCCTGCCGGACGCGCGGTTCGTCCGGCCTGAGGACGACGGCAGTGCCGACCGGGCCGAGCAGCTGCGGTGGGAGCGGATCCGGGAGCACTACCGGACGCGGCCGCTGCCGGTGCCCGCGTCCTGGCCCGGCCCGCTCGGGCGCCCGAGCCCGATCGACGGCGATCCCGACACCGGGTACGTGGTCGTGGACCTCGACAATGAGCCCTCGCCGGGCACCCCGACGGCGGCCCAACTGGTGCGCCAGCCCCTGGAGGAGCCGCCGTACTTTGCCGGATGGGCCAGGGACCCTGGGCACCACCTCCAGCGGTGGCGGGACGCCCGGTGGCAGTGGACGCTGGTGCTGTCCGACCACCCGCTCACGGTCGAGCAGTTGGAGCGGGTCCGCCGGGAACTGGCCGGCGCCGAGTAGGAGTCATCGTCCCCACGGCGCGGACCCCTGTGCGCAGGAAGTCGGATGGGCCGACTTCCTGGGCACAGGGGTGGCCTACTGATCGTTCCAGAATGAGTTGGGCCGCGAGGCGCGGACGTGGGGGGATGCCGCAGGTGGTCGGGACTTGCCTGCGGATACTGATGTTGGGGAGGGTGCCTCGGTGACTTCCTTCACGCAGCGATACATCAGCGGTGACCATGACGGTGTCTGGGCGGACCTGCGCCGTCTGGGCCCAGTTCCGGACGCGCTCGACGAGGACTGCCGAGGCGTGGCGTTCGCGACGATGCAGCGGGTGGCACCCCATGTGGACCGTCTCGCGGAGCAACTGACCGACCTCGGACTCGTGCCTGTCATGGCCGTCCGGGAACCGGTCACGGCCGAGGATCTGCATGATCTCGATCTTCTTCGTGCCGAGATCGGCTCCGTGCCCCCGGCCCTCGATGCGTGCTTCCGCCAGGTCGGCGGCGCGTGGTTCGCCGGCGACTGCGCGGCGCTGAGCGAGTGCTATTCCGCAGGAAGCCAGTACAGCGCCGCCCCGATCCTTCCTGACCCGCTGGTCCTTCCGACTGTGCAGCACCTGCGGGAGAGCTGGGACGACTACCAGGACGCCGTTGAGGATGACCCCGAGGTTGGCGAGGACGGGTTCATCTTCGACTTCGCGCCAGATGAGTTGCACAAGGCCAACATCAGCGGTGCCACCCACGAGATCGAGATGGTCCAGTACGTGGCCGACCCGGTCATTCACGGCGTGACCGGCCGATCCGGTATCACCCTGGTCGAGTACTTGCGGGTGTCGATCTCCTGGGGCGGCATGCCCGGCTGGTCGTTCAAGCCAGACCAGGCGCCAGCCGCCCTGGCGGCTCTACGCGTCCGCCCCGACTTCTGACCAGCGAGGCCCGGATCGCACCAGCTACCGGCCAATCCAGAACTCACGAGCCCCTCTTCCAGAGGCCGCTGTTGCGTCAGCACGTCGTTCGTAGCGGTGACGTCACGAGGGAGCAGGAGGCAGCAGCGGTGACACACGCTCCCAGAGGCCGTCAGGAACAAGATCGGAAGGCACGCGGACACCTTGCCCAGCAAGATCATGAAGCGCAAGGCCCGCGGCCCAACTCATTCTGAAACGATCAGTCACTCCGTTCTTCGGCGTGTACCTCAGAGCCGTCGAGGGTATGTCGCGGGCATGCCGCGGGCGTCAGGAAGCGAGGGCGGCGGCCTCCAGGGTCCGGCGGATCACCCGGATTCCCTGGTCGACCATCGCGCTGATGGGCTCCGCCAGGCCGTGCGGCTGCACGTCGGTGACCCAGACGAAGCGGCTGCGACCGCCGGGTTCGGCAAACACCTGCATGGAGGCGTGGTGGTGGGCGACGTCCATGGAGCCGCCGACCACCGAGTAGGCGATGCGCCGGAGGTCGTCGTCGAGCGAGACGATCAGCTCGTGCACCACCGTGCCGTCCGCGAAGGTCACCACCCGGACATCCCCCTCGACCCGGGTGTCGACCACGAACGCGGGGGCGAGCCGGTGATGGACCTCGCCCCAGTCGCGGATCGCCGCCCAGATCCCCTCGGGGTCGGCCTCGATCAGGACCTCTCGGTGCACGGTTGCCATGGGAGTACTCCTTGCCTGGGGGCGGTCAGTTGGCGGTGGGCGCGGTGGCCGTCACGGCCGGGACCAGGCAGAAGGGGTGGCCCTGGGGGTCGGTGAGGACGACCCACCGGCCCTCGCCCGGCTGGAACTCCGGCCGGGACGCGCCGAGGGCGAGCAGCGCCTCGACCGCGCCCTCCAGGTCGGCGACGGCGAAGTCGAGGTGCAAGTGCTTGCTCCCCTCGGGCCACTGCGGCGCCTGGTAGCCCTCGACGCGGACGAAGGCCAGGCCGGACCCTGTGCTGCCCGCGCTGAGGGAGGCGAAGTCCTGGTCGCTGTAGGTGAGTTCCCAGTCGGTGGCGTGCCGGTAGAAGGCGGCGAGCGCCACCGGGTCGGCGCAGTCGACGACCACGGTGGTGAGCTGTGCGAGAACGGGCATGTGCGGACTCCAGAATCGTGAACGACCGGAAGCCTTACGGGCTTCGATGAGGAGCCTCGCCCAGCAGCCCCGCCCCGGTCTTGAACATCCTTGCGCGGCTGTCAGACCCGGTGCGTAGCGTTCGAAGGGTGCTCACCGCCGACCCTGTCGCCACCCGCCCCGGCTTCGCCATCAGCGCGGTGTCCTGCCGGTCCGACCACACCCGCTGGTCCGCGCCGGAGGTACGGGCCGACTACCGGGTGGTGCTGGTACGCCGTGGAAGGTTCCGCAGAACGGCCGGCGGCGCGCCCGCCGACATCGACACGGCCCTCGGCTACGTGGGCGTCCCGGGCGAGGAGGAGAGCTTCGCCCACCCCGCCGGGGGCGACACCTGCACGTCGATCAGCGTGGCGCCACACCTGTGGCGCTCCCTGGCCGGGGACGGGGCAGAACCGACTGCACAGACGCTCTATACGGACCCGAAGCTCGACCTGGCGCACCGGCGCCTGCTCGCTGCCGGTCGGTCGGAGGACATCGACTACGCGCTCGCCGAGGAGCTGGTGGGGCTGCTGTCGACGGCCATCGGCCGCACCGTCGCCGGGCGGACCTTGGTGGGCGACGCGGCAGCCGAGCGCGACCGGAGCCTCGTCGCGGCCGCCCGCGAGGCGATCGCCGAAGCGGACCCGGCCGCGGGGACGCTGTTCGGACTGGCCGAGTCGCTCGGAGTGTCCCCGTACCGCCTGAGCCGGGCCTTCCCACGCTACCTCGGGGTCTCGGTGACCCACTACCGCCACCGCGTCCGCATCGGCCACGCCCTCGACCGCCTGGAGGCCGGCGAGACCAGCATCAGCACCCTCGCCGCCGAGCTTGGTTATGCCGACCAGGCCCACCTCACCCGCACCGTGCGCCAGCACCTCGGCCACACGCCGACCGCCCTGCGGCGGCTGCTGAGCCCCGAGACTGGGCTTAGTTAGACGGTGAAGTGGTCGAACTCGCCGGCCTTGGCGCCCTGGATCCAGGCGTTGAGCTTGGCGCGGGTGGTGGTGACGACGATGCTGGGGTCGTCGGACTCGCGGAGGAGGACGAGGTCGCCGTCGGAAGCGATTTCGACGCAGTTGGCCTGGTCGCCGCTAAAGCTCGACTTCTGCCAGTTGAGCTGGCGCATGGTTACCGTCCTTGGACCTTGTATCGGATGTGCTGGAGCAAGCCCAGCGAGTCACGATATGTGTCGGACGGCGTCGGTGTGGAAACGGACAGTGGAGGGAGAGCCAGGCCCCTGATCCGGTCGAACTTCTGATCAAACTTGCTGACTGACTCGGGATCTCCGATGAACATTCCGCCGTGAGGATGCTCAAGCAGAACCGCGTGCAGTCGGCTGTGAGACGCGCGGATGAGCATGAACGGCGTGTCGTTCGAGGCGTAGGTCGTGCAGTCGAACGGGAGGATCTGGACGGTCACGTTCGGGAGTCGACTCATCTCGATCAGATGGTTCAGCTGGTCCCGCATGACGGTCGGACCTCCGTACATCATGTGCAGGGCCGCTTCATGGATGACCGCGCGGAGAGGGGGAGCATCCTCGCCGGTCAGGAGCGCTTGGCGCTGGTGGCGGAACTCGACCTTCCTCTCGTTGTATCCGTGCATGACTTCGCTGTAGGCCTTGGTTTGGAGAAGACCAGGAATCAGCAGGGTCTCGTAGCAGTCCAGAGCTGTTGCGCTCGCTTCCGCCTCCGCCAGATCGAGCGCATTGGAGATCACGTCGTGCTTGAAGTCGACCCACCAGCCTTTGCCGGAACTTCCACACATGGTGCTGAGGGCGGCTCGGTAGCCGGAGTCCGTAACCTCACACAGGTTGAGCCAGATGTTCAGCCGGTCAATATTTAGCCCCATCCTGCCCGACTCGATATGGCTGATGGCCGGTCCCTTCACACCGATCGCCTGCCCGACCTCCACCGCTGAGCGTCCAGCGGCATCACGTACCCGACGAAGCTCTTCGCCAAGGCGGCGCTGGCGTTCGCTGATCCCAGGCCTGAGTCCCATGGATGTGCCTTCCTAGCGGATCTTCACCTACGGAAAGTGTAGAGGCATGTGCGGAGCGTGTTGCGTGTTTCACGGAGAATCCCCTAAAGTCTTAGTGCAGTGCTCGCCAGGCATGGCGTCAAGCCTGTCTGGGCGTAGCTCATTTGAGCTGATGGGAGACTCCCCATGTGTGACCCCAACCTCAACTCCCCCTCCCTCCTCGTGTCCCGCGAGCTGTTGCGCGAGGCCATGGCGCGCGCCGGGTACGACCTCTCGGCGATCGCGGACGCCGAAGTCGCCCTCGCCGAACTGATCGTGAACGCCTGGAGGCACGGCCGGACCCCCTCGCCGGCCGTCGTCATCTCCGTCGAGTCCCGCACCCTCCGGGTCGACGTGGCCGACCTCAGCCCCCTCCTCCCCGCCCGCCGCAAGCCCACCGAACTCTCCGAGTCCGGCCGTGGATTGCAGCTGGTGGAAGGCCTCACTCACCGATGGGGCGCCGAGCCGCAGAAGACGGGCAAGCGGGTCTGGTTCGAGCTGTCGCAGGACGGTGGCGCCGCGTGAACGCCCTCCACCCCATCCATCCGGCCGATCCGGCGATCCACCACCTCACCGGCCCGCAGCTCACCGAACTCATCGTGGAACTCCGGACCGAGGGGCGCGAGTTTGGCATCCTCTGGCCGTCCGCCAAGCCGGGCGAGACCGTCCTGAACGGCCGGGTGCTCGTCGACCTGGGCAACGTTCCCGCCAGTACGGTGATCAACCTCCTGGCGCTGCTGCGCGAGTTCAAGCGACACCGGAGCTGAGTGCCAAGTTTGCTACCGCCGGAAAGGAGCTTGACCTCAAGTCGGCTTCACCTCCTAGCGTCGGTCCTGCCGAAGTGATCGACGCGAAGGGGAGGGATCGGCCGTGGAGTACTCGCACAGCGATGCCGAATTGATCAAGCAGCCCATCGGCTACTGGAGTTGGGCCGCGTACAAGGCCGTCGTCAACCGCACCCGTGGGGCGCTGGCCGAGTTCGGCACCACGCAGCCGCAGTGGTGGGTGCTCGCCCAGCTCGCCCGGGCCGAGGAGCCGAGGACCCGCGACGAGGTCTCCGCCGTGCTGCGCGACTACCTCGACACCGGGCAGGACGCTCTCGGTGCCGAGATCGACGCGACCGTCGAGCGCGGCTGGGTCACCGAGTCCCCCGGGGGCGTGATCGCGCTGACCACCGAGGGCCGGACGTTCTTCGACCGGCTCGCCGCTCTCCAGGACGAGCTGTGGGCCGAGCGCCACGCGGACATCTCCGACGAGGAGTACCTGACCACGCTGAAAGTCCTGCAGCGGTTCGTCCACAACACGGGCGGGCAGGCCTGGCACCACTGAGCGCAGGGGGCCGGACTGTCCGACCCCGTTCCTAGGATCGGCGCCATGCCCGATGCCTTCACCGTCCTGTGGACCCACGACACCTGCCGTTCCCTCCGCAAGGGGGGCCGGGTGGGTGAGCGTCCGCCCGTCGCCTACAGCGGGGTGCACCAGTCGCTGCCCGCCTGGTCGACGGCCAAGGCCGGGGACGAGGTGTACGCGCTGCACGTCAACCGGTGCGAGGTGTTCGTCGTCAGCCGGATGCGGATCGTCGACCGGGAGCGCGGCGAGTGCTGCGGCGCCGCCCGAGCGACCTGGCAGGACCCGGCCTTCCCGGGGCACGACGCCTGGTGGATGCTCGGTGCGGGCGGCTGCGGGGCCGAGGCCGTCCACGTGGACGGGACGCCCGTGCGCTTCGACCAGCGGATACCGGGGGAACTCCTCGGGCAGCTCACCTGGCGCAACCAGCGGGGAAAGGTGCGGGGGTTGAAGTACTTGGTGGACGGGCGTCTCGAACGCTCCGTCAGCCTCCAGGGCTTCTACCGGCTGACCCCCGAGTCGGCCGACGAGCTCGCGGAGCTCGTCGGCCCGTGAGCCGGACCGCTGTGCACGGGAAGTCGGACCGGCCGACTTCCCGCGCACAGCGGCGATCAGGGGCCGACCCGCCCGGCGAGGTTCATGGCCACCGCGATGTGGCTGTACCCGGGGAGGGACGATCCGACGGCCTTCTCGAAGCGGACGACGTCCGCGATCCCGAGCTTCTCCCCGCCGGGGAGGGTCCGGTTCGAGGTCCACAGGAGCAGCCGCAGTTGCTCGTTCTCCGTGCCGAGCATCGCCGCCGAGGGCTCCAGCGGCTTGCCGTTGGCGGCCCGCCACTCGGCGACCTCGGCCCAGAAGGCGGCCACGGTGTCCCAGCAGACCGCGGCCCGGGGGCCGAGCAGGAGCCGGGTCTCCGCAGGAGAGCGGAACGCGTCCAGGCCGTGGGAGGCGAGGTTCTGGAGATCCTCCAGGAAGGTGACGGCGAACGCGTACTCGGCCTCGTCCGCCAGCAGCTCCTCGATCAGCGCCAGGACCTCGGCCGTCCCGCCGTGATCCCGCCGGGCGACCCGGAAGGCGACCTGCCGGCAGACGTCCAGGTCCTCGTCGTCGTCCACCGAACGCGGGTCGACACCCGCGAGGTCGAGCAGTCGTGCCGACCGTCCGACCGGCCGTCGGCGCCAGGGGAAACGCATGGTGTTCCTCTCCGCCGAGGCGGTGGTGGGCATGATCGTCAGTGCCGGGGAAGCATGGCACGGTGTTCCACGCGGGCTGCGGGCGGGCGGGCCCAGGGGGAGTCGTCAGCGGCGCTGCTGCCACTCGGCGCGAGTGAGCTCGTACTCGACCTCGCCGTGCTCGGAGCCGGGGATCGCGTCCGGCCAGTCGCCGGTGAAGTTCCGCAGGAACGTCAGGCCGGACTTCTCCATCACGCGCCGGGAGCGGGAGTTGACCGTCATGGTGTTCGCGGTGACCCGCTCCACGCCGAGCTCGGTGAAGCCCTTGTCGATCAGCGCCCGTGAGCCCTCGGTGGCGTAACCCTTGCCCCAGGAGGCCTGGTTGAGCCGGTAGCCGAGCTCGACGACGGCGGGGTCGCGGTCGGTCAGCGGGCGGAACTCGAACCAGCCGAGGAAGGTGCCGGTGGCCTTCTCCTCGGCGGCCCAGAAGCCGCGGGTGCCGGTGCACGGGTGGTCGTGGAGGAGCCGGGGGAGGACCTTCGCCTCGACCGTCTCCCGGCGGGTCGGCTCGCCGCCGTTGATGAAGCGCATGACCTCGGGGTCGTTGTCCAGCGCGAGGAGGTGGTCGGCGTCGGCTCCGGTGAACGGGCGCAGGACGAGCCGTTCGGTCTCAAGGAAGACATGCATGGCGCGATCCTGTCCGCCCGCGAACGGGTGTGCCACCGGATATCCGGCGGCACACCGGCCCGGGGGGGGGGGGGGGGGGGGGCGCGCAACGCGGGGGGGGCGGGGGCGCGCCACGGGGGGGGGGGGCCCCCCGGGGGGAGAGCCCACACCCCCCCCCCCACCAAAGCGG